>CAZXCB010000151.1:0-8519 GCA_964639075.1 uncultured Bifidobacteriaceae bacterium
CGAAGGGCAGGAGCCCGCTGACGGCCATGCCGTTCATCACCGCGCCCATGCCGTGCTCACGGACGCCGAAGTGGATCTGGCGACCGCCGAGCGCGCCGGCGTCGATCACGCCGGCGTCGGGGATCGCGGTCCCCGTGTTGCCGGTCAGGTCGGCGCCACCACCGATGAGCCCGGGCACGACGTCGACGATCGCGTCGAGGATCTCCTTGCACGCTTCGCGCGTCGCGGGACCGTCGCCGGCCGGCCACGAGGGCAGCTTCGCCTCCCAGCCGACCTTGCCGGCACCGGCGAGGCACGCGTCGAAGTCGTCGAGGCGGCCCGGCTCCCGGCTGCGCACCGTCGACACCCGCTCGTTCCACTCGAGCTGAGGCGCGGCCCCGCGGGTGCCGGCGGCGCGGTAGTACTCGAGCACCTCGGCGGGGACGAGGAACTGCTCGTCGGGCGGCAGACCGAGGATCTCCTTGACCTCGCGGATGTCGTCGGGTCCGAACGGGTTCCCGTGGGCCTTGGCCGTGTCGAGGAACTTCGGCGAGGGCCACGCGATGTGGGATCGCAGCACGACGAGGCTCGGTCGGTCCGGCTCCGCCATCCCCTCCCGGATCCCGGCCTCGATCGCATCGAGGTCGTTGGCGACCTCGCCGATCTCCACCACGTGCCACCCGTAGCCACGGAAGCGCTCGGGGGCGTTGTCCGTGAGGGCGATCTCCGTGCGTCCGTCGATCGTGATGTGGTTGTCGTCGTAGACCGCGACGAGCCGACCGAGACCGAGGTGGCCGGCGAGCGACGCCGCCTCGTGGCTCACGCCCTCGGAGAGACAGCCGTCGCCCGCGATCGCGAACGTGTGGTGGTTGGTGAGCTCGGCCCCGAAACGCTCCCGCAGGTTCGCCTCCGCGAGTGCCATCCCGACCGCGTTCGCGATGCCCTGACCGAGGGGACCCGTGGTCACCTCCACGCCCGCGGTGTGGCCGTACTCGGGGTGACCCGGTGTGGCCGAGCCCCACTGCCGGAACTCCTCGAGGTCGCCGAGCTCGAGACCGAAGCCCGTGAGGTACAGCATCGAGTAGAGCAACACGGACACATGACCGTTCGACAGCACGAACCGGTCGCGATCGGCCCAGCGCGGATCGGCGGCGTTGTACCGCATGATGCGCGTGAACAGCACGTGCGCGAGCGGCGCGAGCGCGAGCGCGGTGCCCTGATGACCGGACCTGGCCTTCTCGACCGCGTCCAACGACAGGGCGCGCACCACGTTGATGGCGCGTTGTTCCAGGTCACTCATCGAGCCGGTCTCCTCCGCCGAGAGCCGTTCCGTCGGGTCGGACGTCGAGCCTAGGGGATACCCCGGTCGACCCTTCGGCTCCTCGGGGTCCTTCATTCCCTCCCGAACAGCGCGACGCTCGCGGTGAAGCCGTGCACGTGGTTGCGTCCGGCGACGGGGCCGAGCTCGCCCGCGCAGAACGCCCCCGCGAGCGGGATCGGTCCGAACGTGTCGCCGATCACCCTGGCATCGTGGTCGGGCGTGCCGAAGAGCCGCGCGCCGCGCCCGGTGCACGTGAACAGGAGCGCGGCGTCCGCGGCGCGTGGCGCGAGCAGGTGGCGCAGGTCCTCGTCGGCAGTCACGTGGTCACGCACGTGGAACTGCAGCGTCTGGCCGAGCTCGACCGCGGCGCCGACGGCCATCGCGCCGTCCTCGGGACGCAGCCCGATCACGTTGCGGACCAGGAAGTCGCCCCGCCCGAAGTCGGCACGGTGCTCGTCGACGACGAGGCCGACGTGGAGGCCCTCCCGCAGCTGCTCCCGCTCGTCGTCGTCGAGCGTCAGGGCCAGCTCCTGGAGACGCTCCAGCGCCGGTCGGCCGCCCAGCTCCTGCACGTAGCTCCCGTCGACCGCGGTGACGACGAACGGCTGACCGACGGGGCGACAGCCCTGGGACACGGCGGCGCGGATCGGTTCCCCGCCGAGGAGCACGCCGACCGCACCGCGCGTCACGACGCGCTCGTCCGCGATCAGGTGGTTGCCTCCGGGGCCGCCCGCGGCGGACGCCATGCCGCCGATCACCTGGAGATCCGGCCGGGCCGACCCGAGGACCTGGAGGACCGCGTCGGTCGGGAAGGTGTACGGATCGCCGATCAGCAGCAGCGTGTGTGCGCCGGCGACGGCCGCCGCGTCGCCGTCGGGCCATCCGACGAGGGCGGTGCTGTCGCCGTCGGCCACGACGTCGAGGGAGGCGACGTGCGTGGTGAGGGCCTCGGAGCTCGCGGCCCACACGGAGATCGCCGGCGAGTCCTCCACCTCCCGCCCGACTCCGACGACGGCGGCGAAGGTCCCCCCGACGAGTGCGCCGGGGTGGAGCACGGCGCGCAGGACGCCCGCGACGTCGTCGACGGCGCCGGCGAAGTGCGGGGAGACGAAGGTCGCCACCAGATCGGCCCGGCGACCGTCGAGCTGGTCGAGCACCTGGCCCGCGAGCTCGCCGACGGCCTGTGCCGCGACCGGATGCTCCGAGATCGCGCTCGCGAAGCGGGCGCCGACCGCGTCGCGCCGGCTCACGTCCGTGGTGGCGCGGCGGGAAGGACGGCGTCGAGGCTCACGCGTCCCGACGGTAGACCCACCGACCGTGGGCCCACACCCCCCGGACATCGAGACCCTCGTCGAGGGCGACGAAGCCGGGCGGATCCACGCCGATCGCCGCAGCGGGTCGCGTGGACGCGGCCGCGATCGCCTCCTCGCGCGCGACGCCGAGCCCGGCAACGTTGCGGACCGCGTCGTCGAGCAACGCGATCGCGCCGGTCAGGGTGCCGTCGGGCAGGACCGCGGCACCGCGGTGCTCGACGACGTCGACGTCGAAGTACCGCACGCCGGTGGCCACCGCGTCGCTCACGAGCAGCGGTCGAGTCGCGGCGAACGCGAGCGCGACCACCGGTGCGCGCACGTGGACGAGGTCGGCGATCAGCGTGGGAGTGAGGGGCACGCGCGGATCGAGCGCCGCGCCGACGATGCCCGGTTCGCGGTGGTGCAACGGTCCCATGCCGTTGAACAGGTGGGTCGCGAGCGTCGCGCCCGCCTCGGTGGCTGCGACGGCCTGCTCGTACGTGCACGCGGTGTGCCCGAGTGCCACCCGGACATCGCGCGCGGTGAGCATCCGCGTCCCCGCACCGTCGGGATCGGCCTCCGGGGCCAGCGTGACGAGCCGAACGAGCCCGGGATGCCGATCGAGCAGTCCGGCGAGCCAGTCCACGTCCATCGCCCGCAGCACCTCGCGCGGGTGTGCGCCCGGCGCGCCGCCGAGGAACGGGCCTTCGAGGTGCACGCCGAGGATCGTCGGCAGGGCGTCCGATGCGGCGGTCGCGGCCCGGGCGGCCGCCACCCGCGCGAGTGTGGCGTCGTAGCGGTCGAGGGGCATCGAGCAGATCGTCGCGAGGTACCCCACCACGCCCGCGGCGAGCAACGTGCGACCGGCCCGGTCCCAGGCGTCGCCCGTCGCGACGGAGAAGTCGACGTCGTCGACCCCGTTCACCTGCAGGTCCACGTAGCCGGGGACGCATTCGAGAGCGCCGATCGCCGCGAGCTCGGACGGTCCCGGCGCCGACGGCCCGTCGGGCGGGGTCACGAACGCAGCGCGAGACGCAGCTTCACCAGCCCGAGCAGCGTCCTCGGCACCCGGACCGCGATCGACGTGCGCGGCGGCCGCAGCTCTCGCACCGTGACGGGGATCTCGGCCACGCGGTAGCCGCTGCGCTCGGCGCGCAGGACGAGCTCGGTGTCGAACAGGTCGGAGCCGTTGCGGCACGCGCCCACGACCGGTCGGAGCGCGGTGAGGTTGAGCACCTTCATGCCGTGCGTATCCGAGACGGTGAGGCCGAACCCGACCTCGAGCACCTTGCTGAACGCCGCGGTCGCGAGTCGTCGGGACGCGCTCCGGGTGTCGTGGGCGCCCGGAGCGCGCTTCGATCCGACGACGATCACCGGCCCCAGCGGGTCCGGCGACGCGTCGAGCAGCTCGAGCGCCTCCTTCATGAACTGCAGGTCCCAGAAGTCGACGTCGAAGATCACCGCGAGGTCGCCGCGCGACGCGAGCAGCCCGGTGCGCAGCGCCTCGCCGTAGTTCGCGACACGGTTCGTGTGGAGCTCCACCTCGGGCACCGCGTCGACGATGCGCGCGGCGATCGTGGGCGTGCCGTCGGTGGATCCGTTCTCGACGATGTGGATCTCGAAGTCGAGATCCAGCGTGCGCAGGCCGTCGACCATCTCGCGGATCGCGGTGCCGAGCAGTGCGGCCTCGTTGTACGCCGGGACGACGACGGAGATCATGGGCCCTCCTGGGGGACGCGCCATCATGGCGCGGCGGCGGGCGCGCGACCCGGCACCTCCAGGGATATCGGCGTCCTGTTCACCCGAACTTCAGTCGGCCCGGTCCGGATGCCACGTCCGGGACGGTCCCGGTAGGGTCGACGGGCCGTCCGTCCGGGACGGCGACACGATGGGGGAGTGCCCGTGGCCGCGATGCCCGACGTCCTGAAGCTGCACGCCGACGGGTCGCCCGACCGGCTCGCCGTCATCGTCGACGCCAGTCACGGCGCCCGCTTCTCGACCACCACGTTCGCCGAGCTCAACACGCTGGTGAACCGCCTCGCGCACGGGCTGCGCGCCCTGGGGGCCGAGCCCGGCGAACGCATGGTGTGGTGCGGGCCCAACTCGCTCGAGACGATCGCGGTCGTGCACGCGGCCCGCAAGATCGGCCTCGTCGCGGTCCCGCTCTCGTACCGGTTCACCGCGGAGGAGATGGCCTACGTCATCGACAACTCGGACGCGACGCTCGTCGTCGCGGACGCCGACTTCGCGCCGCTGATCGCGTCGGTCCGCGGCGACGTGCCGACCGTTCGGGCGTTCGTGGGCTTCTGCGCGACCGAGGAGCCGAAGCCGCTGCCGGAGGGATTCGTCGCCTGGGAGACGGTCCTCGACGGCCAGCCGGACACCGAGCCGGAGTCTCCCGACGCATCCGCCGTCGGTGCGCAGATGCTCTACACCTCCGGGACCACCGGCAAGCCGAAGGGCGCCCTGCGTACGAGCACCAACGCGCAGATCGTGTTCGCGCTGCTCGGCGAGCTCGGATTCCAGATGGGCAACGAGGTGCACATCACGACCGGACCGATGTACCACTCGGGGCCGCTCGCGTTCATCTCGCTCAACCACTCTGCCGGCGCGCCGATCGTCGTGCTGCGCCGCTTCGACCCGGAGGCGTGGCTCGACGCGGTGAAGCTGCACAAGGTCACGAACACGTTCTCCGCGCCGACGCAGCTCAAGCGGATCGTGTCGCTTCCGGACGACGTGCTCGCGCGGGCGGACTGCTCGTCGATGCGCTGCCTGATCGCGAACGCGGCGCCGGTGCCGTACGCGCTCAAGCAGGAGGTGATCGCCAAGCTCGGCGACGGCTTCCTGTTCGAGGTCTACGGCTCGACCGAGATGGGGATCATCACGGTCCTGCGTCCCGAGGACCAGCTGCGCAAGCCCGGATCGTGCGGCAAGACCTACGGGGGCATCGACTTCCGCATCGTGACCGAGGACGGAACCGAGGCCGCGCCGGGGGAGCAGGGCGAGCTGTTCATGTCGACCGGCCTCGCGATGGACGGTTACCACCGCACCGACGAGCAGCTGAGCGAGCACGAGGGCGGCAAGTGGAAGTCGGTGGGTGACATCGCGTACGCCGACGACGAGGGCTACCTCTACATCTGCGACCGCAAGAAGGACATGATCATCTCGGGCGGCGTCAACATCTACCCGGCCGAGATCGAGGCCGTGCTGCACGGCCACCCGCACGTCGGCGACGTCGCGGTGTTCGGCATCCCCGACGACGAGTGGGGCGAGAGCGTGTACTGCATCGTGCAGGCGCGCCCGAACGAGACGATCGACCTCGACGATCTCCGCACCTTCGCCGAGGCGAACATGGCGAAGTACAAGGTGCCGAGGGGCTGGGAGGTCCGCGACGAGCTCCCGCGCACCGACGCCGGCAAGCTCCTCAAGCGCGTCCTGCGCGACGAGTTCTGGTCCGACCGCGCGGTGTAGCTGCGGCCACGACGGTCGTACGCTTCCAGTGTGCAGACCGCGCTGACGACCCCGACTCTCGTCTACGACGGGGACTGTGGGTTCTGCGCACGGTCGGCGCGGTGGATCGCAGGTCGGTGGACCGTGCCGGCACGGATCGCGTCCTGGCAGGCCCTCGGTCCGGACGGCCTCGCGGCACTCGGCCTCACCGAGGCGGACACGCGTGACGCAGCCTGGTGGGTCGATCCCGGCGGCCGGCGTCGACGGGGGCATCAGGCGATCGCCGCCGCGATGTCGCACGCGAGCGGCTGGGTTCGCCTCACGGGCCGGTTGCTCACGGTCCCGCCGGGCTCGTGGGTGGGCGCGCTCGGGTATCCGCTGATCGCGCGCCATCGCCGCCGCCTTCCCGGCGGAAGCCCGAGCTGCCGGGTGCAGTGAGGGGAGCGGGCAGGCCCGCGCTACCGTCCCTCGCCGTGCCGACCCTGTCGGAAGCCGAATCGAAAGCGCTGGTCGCCGCGCACGGGATCCCGGTGCCCGACGAGCGCATCGTCGCCGACGCCGCGGGCGCCGTCGCCGCCGCGGAGGAGCTCGGCTTCCCCGTCGTGCTCAAGCTCAACGGTGACGCCATCGCGCACAAGACCGAGCGCGGGCTCGTCCGACTGAACCTCGCCGACGCGGTCGCGGTCGAGCTCGCGGCGGGAGATCTGCTCGCCGCCGCGACGCCGGCCGACGGTCCGGTGAGCCTGCTCGTCGCGCCGATGCTGCGCGGGAACCGCGAGCTCATCGCCGGACTGCTCCACGACGAGCAGTTCGGTCCCACCGTGATGCTCGGTGTCGGCGGGATCCTCGCCGAGGCGATCGCGGACGTCGCGTTCCGGCTCGTCCCACTCACCGCGGTCGATGCGGAGGAGATGATCGAAGACCTCTCGACGCAGTCGCTGCTCGGCGAGCTCCGGGGCGAACCGGCGATCGACCGTGCCGCGCTCGTCCGGGTGATCACCGGCCTCGCTGCGCTCGCGCAGGCTCATCCCGAGGTCCGCAGCGTCGACCTGAACCCGCTCATCGTCGTCGACGGCCTTCCCGTCGCCGTCGACGCGCTCGTCGAGGTCGAGGCGTGAGCGAGCCCTCGACTCCGAGGTACCGACGTCGCGTTGGGCGAGCGGGGCCCGACCGGCCCGGCCCGAAGGGCCGAGAGGGGGAGGCGTGAGCGCAGACCCACGCACGCCCGAGCACTTCCGGGCGTTGTTCGCGCCGCGCGGGGTCGTGGTCGCGGGTGCGTCGAGCCATCCGGGCAAGTTCGGCTTCGTGGCGTTGCACAACATCCTGAGTCAGGGATACGCCGGCGAGGTGTACGCCACGAACCGCGACGGCGGCACGATCCTCGGCATCGACACGGTCCCGGGCATCGACGATCTGCCCGCGGGCGCGACCGTCGACCTCGCGTTCGTGTGCACTCCTGCCGGCGCGAACCCCGAGCTGCTGCGGGCCTGCTCCCGGCGCGGCATCAGGGCCGCGTTCATCACGAGCGCCGGCTACGGCGAGGCGGGCGACGAGGGCCGCGCGGCCGAGGCCGCGCTGGTCGCGCTGGCCCGCGAGCTCGACATCCTGCTGGCCGGTCCGAACGGTCAGGGGGTCGTGAGCACTCCCGCGTCGTTGTGCGCACAGATCGTGGCGCCGTTCCCGCCGCCCGGTGCGATCGGCGTCGCGAGCCAGAGCGGCAATTTCGTCTCGAGCTTCCTCAACTATGCGGTCCAGACCGGCGTCGGCATCAGCCGTGCGGTGAGCGCGGGCAACGCGGCGATGGTGACGGTCCCCGACTATCTCGACTTCTACGCGTCGGACCCGGATACGCGCGCGGGCCTCGCCTACGTCGAGGGCATCGCCGACGGTCGGGCGTTCTTCGACCGCATCCGGACCGTCACCGACCGCATGCCCCTCGTGCTCCTGAAGGGCGGCGCCACCGCCGGCGGGCAGCGGGCCGCCGCGAGCCACACCGGCGCGCTCGCGAGCGACGACCGGGTGTTCGACGGCATGTGCCGGCAGGCGGGCGCGACCCGAGCCGGCACCGTGGAGGAGGCGTTCGAGGCCGCCGCCACGTTCGTGACCCAGCCGCTGCCGAAGGGCCCGAACGTCGCCGTGCTCACGACCGCCGGGGGCTGGGGTGTGGTGACGGCCGACGCGATCACCGCCCACCGGGACCTCGTGCTCGCTCCGCTGCCCGACGACCTGCGTGCCGAGATCGACACGAAGCTCCCGCCGCGCTGGAGCCGCAACAACCCGATCGACCTCGCCGGCGGCGAGACGCGCGACACGATCCCCGAGGTCATGACGATGGTGGCGGCGCACCCGGCCATCGACGCGGTGGTGTACCTGGGACTCGGGATCCAGTCGAACCAGGCGCGCATGATGCGCGACGGCCGTTTCCATCCCGGCGACGGCCTCGAGCGCATCGTCGACTACCACGAGCGCCAGGACGC
>CAZXCB010000152.1:0-4627 GCA_964639075.1 uncultured Bifidobacteriaceae bacterium
CCATGATCTGGGCGGTCGACGGGCTGGCGCCCGCCCGGGCGGCCGCGGTGGTGCGCCCGGCGGACGCGGGCCAGGGCTCGGCGGTGCTCGCGGCGTGCGACGCGGCGAAGGTGCCGGTCACGCCGGCCGCGGGCCGCAGCGGCGTCTGCGGCGCGAGCGTGCCCGTGCACGGCGGCGTCGTCCTGGATCTCACCGCGATGAGCGGCATCGTCGGCATCGACCGCGAGTCGCTCGTGCTCGACGTCCTCCCGGGAACCTTCGGCACGTGGCTCGAGGACACGCTGCGCGACGAGCACGGCGTCACCGTCGGTCACTGGCCCCAGTCGATCGACCTGTCGACCGTCGGCGGCGGGCTCGCCTGCCCCGGCGCCGGGCAGTACAGCACGCGCTACGGCAAGATCGAGGACATGGTCGTCGGGCTCGACGTGGCGCTCGCCGACGGCCGCGCCATCTCCACGGGCGGCGCGCCCCGGGCCGCGGTCGGCCCCGACCTCAACCAGCTCTTCGTGGGGTCGGAGGGCACGCTCGGCGTGATCACCGGCGCCCGGCTGCGGCTCCACCCGAAGCCGGCGACCGACCGGCGCGCCGCGTACGCGTTCGCGAGCTTCGCCGCGGCGATGGACGCCTGCCGCCGGATCATCCACCGCGGCGCGCGACCGGCGGTCCTCCGGCTGTACGACGCGATCGAGGCCGACCGTTCGTACCAGACCGGCCCCGACGACCACCTGCTGCTCGTGCTCGACGAGGGCGACGAGACGATCGTCGACGCCACGATGAGCGTCGTCGCCGAGGAGTGCAGGGACGCGGCCCTCGCCGACGTCGCGTTCGTGGAGCAGTGGCTCGGCCACCGCAACGACACGAGCGCGTTGCAGGCGCTCATCAGCCGCGACTACGTCGTCGACACGATGGAGATCTCGGCGCCGTGGGCTCGGTGCACCGACATCTACGAGGCGGCCACGTCCGCGATCCGCGCGGTACCGGGCACGCTCGTGGCGAGCGCGCACCAGAGCCATTCGTACCCCGACGGCGCGTGCCTCTACTTCACGTTCGCGGGCCAGCCCGCCAAGGACGACCGCGAGCGTTACTACCGCGCCGCGTGGGAGGCCGGCACCCGCGCGGTGCTCGAGCACGGCGGCGCGTTGAGTCACCACCACGGGGTCGGACTGAACCGGTCCCGCTTCGTACGCGACGCGCTCGGTCCTGCCTTCGAGGTCCTCGTCGCCGCGAAGCAGGCGCTCGATCCCAACGGGATCCTCAATCCCGGCAAGCTCGGCCTCCCCGATCCGTGGGCGACCGGCGATGCGGTCTGGCCCGACTGATGAGCGTCCTGGTCTGCGACATCGGGACGTCCTCGGTCCGTGCCGCCGTCGTGGACGCGGACGCCAGCGTCCTGCACGAGCAGCACCGCGTGTGCCTGCCGGACTCGCCGGCACCCGGGATGGTCGAGTTCGACGCCGCCGCCCTGGCGGCCGTCGTGATCGAGGCCGCGAGGGCCGCCCTCGACGCGTACGGCGGCGCGGTCGCCGCGGTCGGCATCACCAACCAGCGCGGGTCCGCGGTCGTCTGGGACCGTGCCACCGGCGTGCCGGTCGCGCCGGCTCAGGGCTGGCAGGACCTGCGCACGATCATCAACTGCCTCACGCACCGCGCCGCGGGCTTCCGCTTCGCACCCAACACATCGGCCACGAAGATCGAGAGCATCCTCGACGCCGTCGACCCCGAGCGCGAGCGCGATCTCTGCTTCGGCACGGTGGACTCCTGGATCGCGTGGAGCCTCTCGGACGGTGCGCTGCACGTGACCGACGCGAGCAATGCAGCGGTCACGTCGATCCGGATGAGCGACGGCAGCGGCTGGCACCCCGGTGTGCTCGACGCGCTGCGGATCCCCGCGCGCATGTTGCCCGAGGTGGTCGACACGAGCGGGCTGATCGGTCCCGCGACCGCCCTCCCGGGCGCCCCACCCATCGCCGCGCTGATCGGCGACCAACAGGCCTCGCTCGTCGGCCAGGGCTGCGTGGCGCCAGGCCCGGCGAAGATCACGTTCGGGACCGGCGGCATGCTGAACCTCGTCGTGGGCCCGGAGCGACCGGCGTTCGAGACGCGCGGCCCGGGCGGCACGTTCCCGATCGTCACGATGCAGCGCGACGGCGTCCCGACCTGGGGGCTCGAGGCGATCATGCTCTCGGCCGGAACCAACGTGGAGTGGCTGCGCGACGACCTCGGCGTCCTCACGACCTCCGAGGAGAGCCACGAGGTCGCGAAGCAGTGCGCCGACACCGGCGGGGTCACCTTCGTCCCGGCACTCATGGGTCTCGGCACGCCGCGGTGGGACTACGGCGCGCGCGGCACGCTGCTCGGTCTCACGCGCGGCAGCGGCCGCCCACAGATCGTGCGTGCGGTCCTCACGGGCATCGCGGAGCGCGGCGCGGACCTCGTCGACGCCGCCGAAGCGGACTGGGGACGCGCGATCGACGTCCTGCGCGTCGACGGTGGGATGTCGCGCAACCCGACGTTCGTCCAGGCGCTCTCCGACGCCACCCGGAAGCCCGTGGAGATCTCGCCCCAGTGCGAGGCGACGACCCTTGGCGCCGGGTTCATGGCCGGCCTCGCGGTGGGGATGTGGCCCGATCTCGACGCACTCGCCGCCACCTGGGCCCCCGTCGCCCGCTACGAGCCGGGAGACCCGACCGACCGCGAGCAGTGGCGCCGCGCGGTCGACCGCGCGGCGGAGTGGCTCCCCGACCTCTCCGCCGTCGACTTCTGAGTCACGCGAGGATCTCGAAGGTGCCGCGGGCGTCGACCGGGATCGTCGCCCGGGCGAGGAGGATGTCGCCGTGCACGCGGTCGGGGGTTTCCCACTCCAGGTCGTAGCCGACGGCGATGCGCTCACCGACGGTCTCGGCCCGGTCGTCGACGCGCAGCCCGAACGCCTCGAGCCCGAAGCTCCAGTGCTCCCCCGGCGCCTCGCACGTCATCTCGGTCCACAGGCCGTCGGCGCGCACCTCGAGGACTGCACCGCGCGGCCGCGGGATCGCGTCGTCGGCCACGATCACGTACCCCGACCCGATCGCGGTGCCGCTGAGCTCGAGCGAGTACCGGACCGGTCCCGACACCGGCAGCTCGAGCTCGACACGACCGGTGCAGTCGGGCGCGTCGAACCGGAGCCGGTGGATCACGGGATCAGCGCGTAGTAGGGAACGTCGGGATCGATCTCCACGCCCTCCGGTGTCCCGTCGATCATCGAGAAGGCCGCGTAGAGGTCCATGCTGTCGCGCGGAACCGTCCAGTCGAGCTCGTCCGCGATCCCGGCGGCCAGCGCGAACGGCCGCAGGAACGTGAAGTAGACGAACGCGCCGGCGTTGATCTTCTCCTCGCGGGACATGCCGGCGATGAGGCGGTAGAGCTGCGACTGCGCGCGCTTGACCGCGGCGGCGAGGTCGGCGAGCTCGTGCACCGGCACGGGGGTGAGCGCGCCCCCGGTGCTGTCGACGATCGCGAAACGCTCCAGCCGGCCGAGGTAGTCGACCGGGTCGGTCGTGCTCGTCCCCCAGTCGTTCGTCGTGACCTTGACGTCGTCGAGCACGAAGGCGAGCGTCAGATTCGAGTACGGCACGTCCGCGCACACCTCGGCGCTCCACGGGAAGTAGCCGACGCCGAACTCGTTGAAGTCCCGCACGAGCACGCTGCGCCCGTCGGGCAACGGATAGGGCCCGGTGTCCTGGTACCCGGCACGGGTGTCGAAGTACAGCAGGAAGAGGAACGACGTCAGCAGCGCGTTCGTCTTGGCGATCTGACGACGGGTCGCGTCGTCGGCCACGGGCACCGCGCCGGCGAGCAACTCCTCGAGCACGTCCGGTCCGTAGCGCGGGACCACGAGCCCGGCGTCCCAGGACTGGTGGTGACCGTCCCCACGGAACGCGAGCGCGGCCGGGGCCCAGAAGTCGAAGATCGTGCCGAGCCGCTCGAGGTCGTCGGCGGGGTCGATCAGACCGAACGGGCCGAGCGCCTGGCGCACGACGAGCGGCAGATTCGCGATCGACCACAGGTGGACCGCGTCGACCTGGTTGCCGGGTCGGCGCCCCGTCGCCCCGATCTCGGCGGGCGGCATCGCCGCGGCGATGTCGTTCATCATCGCCGGGTAGCGGCGGTACGCCTCGACGCACGCGACGAGGATGTAGGCCGTCACCGGGATGAGCGCGGACTCGAGCGCAGTGCGCGCGGCGGTCATCGCTCCCGAGATCCGCCCGTGGTAGCGGATCCACTCGTTGACCGCGTCCTTGTCGGCCACGTCAGTCCACGCTCCGCACGACGCCGGCCGCGGCGCGGCAGTCGACCTCGACCGGGGCACCGTCCGCCGGAACGCCGCCGGCGAACTCCGTGGCCATGAGGCACGGCACCTGGTACTCGCGACTCACGATCCCGATGTGGCTCGACGGCGTTCCCGACATGCACACCACCGCGGTGAGCTCGTCGAGGATCGGTGCGAGGAACGTGGCGCCCGCGTCCTGCACTCCGGCGACGATCCCCTCGGCGCCGTCGTCCATCAGCGCGAGGACGTCATCGGGCGAGTGCAGCATGCGCCACGTGCCCTGCACCGGCCCGGTCTCGAACACGGTGGTCCCACTCC
>CAZXCB010000152.1:4637-8485 GCA_964639075.1 uncultured Bifidobacteriaceae bacterium
GCCCCTGACCGAGGGGGTAGGAGAGGAGCGACCCTGCCCCTACCCGGACCGCCGACGCACCCGACCGTTCGGCACCGCACATGGGTCGACCCGTCGTCGGGACCGCCGGGCTGCCTAGATTGCCGCCGTGGACCCCCGCCCACTGCTCCTGCAGCTGCGCCTCCGCGGCCGCATCACCGACCCGGACACGCCCGAGCGCGTGGTGCTCGTCACGGCCGGACACGCGAGCGTCAAGGGCGAGCGGCTGGTGCTCTCGCCGGCCGGTCGTGTCGCCGCCGACACGGAGTTCGAGGTCACCGGCGACGAGCGCGCCGCGGTGTCCGACGCGTACGAGCAGTTCGGCGCGCGCAACGCCGAGCTGATCCGGATCTGCCACGACTGGCAGGTGCGCGCGGGCGGGCACCCGAACGACCACCGGGACCACGCGTACGACTGGTCGGTGATCGACCGTCTCGCCGCGGTGGACGACCGGACCGGACCGGTGATCCGCCGCCTGGCACAGCGAGTCCCGACGTTCGAGGGCTACCGGGCCCGGTTGCGCGCGGCGCGGTCGCGGGTCGAGGACGGCGAGCGCGATTGGTTCACCTCGCCCCGCATCGACTCGTATCACACGGTCTGGATGGAGCTCCACGAGCACCTGCTCGTCGCGTTGGGACTCGATCGCGGCACCGAAACCGCCGAGAACGAGCAGTGATGCACCAGCGATGGTTCGACACCGGTCCCCTGGGGCCGGGCGCGACGCGGCCGGGCCTGTGGGTCCACACCGCCGAGTGGCACCCGGGCACGGCCGCGCGCGGCGCGGCGCCGCTCCTGCTCGTGCACGGCCTCGGGGCGAGCACCCTCAGCTGGGAGCTCGTCGCGCAACCCCTCGCCGACGCGCTCGGCGCGCCGGTGATCGCGCTCGACCTCCCCGGCTTCGGACGCACCCGCTGTGCCGATCGCGCCGCCGACTTCGACCTCCACCGTGCGGTCGTGACCCGTCTCCTCGAGGTCCACGGACCGGCGATCGTCGCGGGGAACTCGATGGGCGGCGCGGTGGCGACCTCGGTCGCGGCGCGCCGCCACGAGCTCGTCAGCGGTCTGGTGCTCGTCAACGCGGCGGTCCCGCGCCCGCCCGGCTCGGTCGACGCGCTCCAGCACACTGCGCGCTTCGCCGCACTGAACCTGCCGCGAGTCGCCGGCCCGATCGTCTCGGCTCGGGCGCGCCGGCTCGGCCCTGAAGGGCTGGTCGACACGACGCTCGCGATCGTCTTCGACCAGCCGGACCGGATGGACCCCGATCTGCGCCGCCGTCTCGTCGATCTCGCGGTGGAGCGCCGCGCGTACCCGGAGGCGGCAACGGCCTACACGCAGAGCGGCGCGTCGTTGTTCCGCTACCTCGTCGGCGCGATGCGCGACGAGATCGGATCCGTCGCCGCGCCCACGCTGCTCGTGCACGGACGCCACGACCGGCTGGTCCCGGTGTCGTTCGCACGGGCCGTCGCGCGCCGTCGCGCCGACTGGCGCTACGTCGAGCTCGCCGAGAGCGGCCACGCGCCGCAGCTCGAGGTCCCGGCGCGGTTCGTGGAGGTCGTCACCCGGTGGGTCGACCGGGACCTTCGCGCGCCAGCAACCTCCGCTTGAGCGCGATCCCGGCGGGCCCCCCGCCGTAGCCGCCGATCCCGCCGGCCGCGACCACCCGGTGACACGGGATCACGAACGGCACCGGGTTGCGCGCCATCGCGGTCCCCACCGCCCGCGCCGCGCCCGACCGGCCCGCGAGCTCGGCGAGCTCCCCGTAGGTGACCGTCTCGCCCCAGGGCACCTCGGCCCGCAGCGTGCGGAGCGCGTGGGCCTGGAACTCCGAGAGGCCCGACGGCTCGAGGTCGACCGGCAGGTCGATCACCAGCCGGGTCCCGGCACACCACTCGGCGAGCTGCGTCGCCACCGCCCGGTCCCGCCGCGGCGCATCCGGTGGCTCGTCGGCGGGCTGCATCGAGAGCGCGACCCGGCAGACCCCGAGCGTCGACGTCTGCACCACGACGTCGCCGAACGGTGTCGGCTGGCGCCACCAGCGCGGCGTCACGGATCAGATCAGGCCGAGCGCCTGCACCTCGGCCCGCTCGGACTCGAGCTCCTCGGTCGTGATGCGGAGCTTCTCCTGCGCGAACTCGTCGTGCGCGAGACCCTCGACGACCTTCCAGCCGCCGGATCCGTCGGCGGCCACCGGGAAGCCGTACTGCAGGCCCTCGGGTGTCCCGTACTCGCCGCGGCTCACCACCGCGAGGCTCGCCCAGCCTCCGGGGGCGGGCGCGGTGTGCACGCTGTTCACCGAGTCGATCGCGGCGTTCGCGGCCGAGGCCGCCGACGACAGGCCGCGCGCCTCGATGACCGCGGCACCGCGCTTCTGCACCGTCTCGATGAACGTGGTCTGCAACCAGTCGCGGTCGGTGATCACGTCGGTCGCGGCCGCGCCACCGATCTTCGCGTTCGCGAAGTCGGGGTACTGGGTGGCCGAGTGGTTCCCCCAGATCGTCATGTTCGTGACGTCGGCGACCGGCACGCCGGCCTTCTGCGCGAGCTGGGTCTGCGCGCGGTTCTGGTCCAGGCGCGTCATCGCGAACCAGCGGTCCGCGGGCACGTCGGGCGCGTTCGACCGGGCGATGAGGCAGTTGGTGTTGCACGGGTTGCCGACGACGAGCACGTGCACGTCGTCGGCGGCGTGGTCGTTGATCGCCTGGCCCTGGGGCTTGAAGATCCCGCCGTTCACGTTGAGCAGGTCGCCGCGCTCCATGCCGGCCTTGCGGGGCACCGAGCCGACGAGCAACGCCCAGTTGGTGCCCGAGAACGCCGTCTTCAGGTCCGAGGTGGTCTCGATCCCCGCGAGCAGCGGGAACGCGCAGTCGTCGAGCTCCATCGCGACGCCGCCGAGCGCCTGCATCGCCGGCTCGATCTCGAGCAGTCGCAGCACGACCGGCTGGTCGGGCCCGAGCAGCTGACCGGACGCGATGCGGAAGAGGATCGCGTAGCCGATCTGACCGGCCGCGCCCGTGACGGTCACGTGAACAGGAGTCTTCGCCATGCCCGGGAATCTACCTACCGCTCTCCGCGGATTCTCCCTCGAGCGATCTGAGACGCTCCGCCCGCGCTCGTCGCCAGGAGTCTCGGGTCCGGGCAGTGCGCGCGAACCTACGACCGCGCGGGCGCCTCAGACTCCTCGAAGAGCAGCAGGCCCCGCGCTTCGGTGAGCTCGGCGATGCGCTCCGCGGCGCCGTCGGTCGAGGCGCCGTGGTCGGGGTGGGCGAGCCGCAGCAGGCGGCGGAACCGGCGCTGGACGTCGCGGCGGTCGAGCCGCGCGTCCGGACGGATCCCGAGGACCTCCAGCGCCCAGCGGCGTTCGGCCGGCACGCCGACCCACTGCCCGACGTCGATCGGGCTGCCGGCATCGGCGATCGATCCGACCCCGGCCGGGGGTGGCGCCGGGATCGGGATGCCGGCGACGAGCCGGCGCACGACGAAGGGCTCCGGGATCACCCCCGGCTGCGCGAGGCCGGCCTCGACCGCTCGCACCGCCTTCCGGCGGACGCTCGAGCCCATCGAGCCGGCGGCGAGGATCGCGCCGAGCACCTGGGGCACCGGCGCGCCGTGCACGTCGAGCTCCACCACGAGGAGCCCGTCCTCGCCGAGCAGCCGGTGGCGCGACCGGTCGAGGCCGTGACGGTCGGTCTGGAGCCGGTACCGCAACGCGATCGTCGGCACGCGGATGCCGTGTCGGCCGACGTCGAAGAGCACACGGGGGATCTCCTCGCGCTGGTCGTCGTCGAGCGCGGGCGCGTGCTCCGCGACGACCGCGGCCAGCAACCCCGCAC
>CAZXCB010000153.1:0-8286 GCA_964639075.1 uncultured Bifidobacteriaceae bacterium
GCAAGCAGTCGCCGTACCAGCTCGGCTTGAGCGCGCCGCCCCGCCCGAAGAACTCGATCATCGGCAGCTCGATCGTCATCGACGGGTCGGGCACGCCCACCTGGACGAGCGTGCCCGCCAGGTCACGGGCGAAGAACGCCTGGTGCATCACCTCGGGCCGGCCGACGGCCTCGATGCACACGTCGGCGCCGTTGCCGTCGGTGAGGGCGCGGACCGCCTCGACCGCGTCCTCGCGGCTGGCGTTGACAGTGTGGGTCGCACCGAAGTCGCGGGCCCACTCGAGCTTCCGGTCGTCGAGGTCGACCGCGATCACCTTCGCCGCGCCGGCGAGTCGGGAGCCGACGATGGCCGCGTCGCCCACACCGCCGCGGCCGACCTCGCCGGTGAACATCGCGGCGCCGAGCCCCGCCATGACGCCACAGCCGAGGAGCCCGACCGCGGCCGGGTCGGCGGCGGCGTCGACCTTCGTCGCCTGGCCCGCGGCGACGAGCGTCTTCTCCGCGAACGCGCCGATGCCGAGCGCGGGGGAGAGCTCGGTGCCGTCGGCGAGGGTCATCTTCTGGGTCGCGTTGTGCGTCGAGAAGCAGTACCAGGGCCGCCCGCGCTTGCACGAGCGGCACTCACCGCAGACCGCGCGCCAGTTGAGGACGACGAAGTCCCCGGGCACGAGGTCGGTGACGTCGGGGCCGACGGACTCGATCGTGCCCGCGGCTTCGTGGCCGAGCAGGAACGGGAACTCGTCGTTGATCGCACCCTCGCGGTAGTGGAGGTCGGTGTGGCACACGCCGCACGCCTGCACGCGCACGAGCACCTCGCCCGGTCCGGGGTCGGGGACCAGGATCCGCTCGACGGTGACCGGTGCCCCCACGCTGCGGGCGACGACGCCTCGGACCTCGTGTGCCATCGCTGCTCCTCGTCTCCGCCGGCGCGTCCCGGCCCGCCGGTGCGTCGTGTGTCTACCGCACCCGCACGCGGGCGAGCACCGCCCGGTGGTCGGAGCCCGTGGCCGGGCCGATCCGACCCGCGACGGGCTCGAGCCCCTCGTCGACCCACACGTGGTCGATCTGGCTGTGCGGCCGCCACCCCGGCCACGTGCGCCCACGGACCGCCTGCGCGCGGCCGGGGAGCACGAGCCGGATGGGTGGGCCCCACATGTTGCAGTCGCCGGCGATCGCCGACGGCAGGCCGCGCGCCCGCAGGTCGCGGTCGAGGGCGCGCAGCTGGGGGAGCGCGCCCCAGATCCGGTGCGACGCGTGGATCCCCCCGACGGCGACGCCGCGGCCGTCGACGTCGACCTCGACGACGATGGCGTGCCGGCGGTCGAGCACGTCACCGGACGCGCGCGGCAGGGGCACGGTGGTGAAGGACCGGACCGGCAGCCGCGACAGCACCGCGAGCTCCAACGAGCCCGCGGGTCCCGGCGGAGGCCGGAGGTGCCTCGGACGGTTGACGCTCCGATCGGACATGAACGAGACCTGGTGGAGCGCGGCGCCGGTGCGCGCCGCGAGCTCGTCGACCATCGCGGGCTGCCCGTGCGGTCGCCAGGACTCCGGGAGCACGAGCACGTCGGCGTCGAGCTCGAGGCACGGCGCGAGCGCGTCGTACGGCCGACCGGCCATGTCGACGCCCCAGTGCAGGTTGAAGACCGCGATCGTCAGCTCGGGCATGGGGAATCGCAGGCTACTGAGCTTCCCCCGCTCGGCCCTGCGGGCCGGGCCGGTCGGGCCCCGCTCCGCCGACGCAGTGCTGACGGCCCCCAAGATGGTGCGGCGTCGCTCACGTCCGGCCTCGTAGTCTCCGGCCTCGACCGTTCCCCTCCGGAGGTGCCTGCGATGTCCGTCAGTGGTTTCGATCTCACCGGCCAGGTCGCGGTGCTCACCGGCGCGGGCAGCGGCATCGGTAAGGCGACCGCGCTCACGCTCGCCGAGGCGGGCGCGACCATCGTCGGCGGCGACATCGTCGAGGACGCGGTGCAGGGCACGGCCGACGAGATCGTCGCGGCCGGTGGCACCGCGCGCGCACAACGGACCGACGTCACCCAGCGGGCGCAGGTGGACGCACTCGTCGACGGCGCGAAGGCCGAGTTCGGCCGGGTCGACATCGTCGGCAACATCGCGGGCGTCCCGCACAACAAGATGGTCGCCGAGTGCAGCGACGAGGAGTTCGAGCGCATCCTCGCGATCAACCTCAAGAGCGTCTTCTACGGCTGCCAGGCCGCGTTGCGCGTGATGGCGGGCCAGGGCTCGGGCAACATCGTCAACATCTCGTCGGGCGCGATCGACACCCCGGCGCCGACGCTCGCCTGCTACGGCATGACCAAGGCCGCGGTCGCGATGCTCACCAAGACCCTCGCGTGGGAGGCGGGGCCCATGGGCATCCGCGTGAACGCGCTCGCCCCTGGCGTGATCGAGACGAACTTCTCGCGCCACAACTTCGTCGACGACGAGGGCAACGTCGACCCCGAGAAGCTGGCCGCCTACCGCAAGCGCTTCGGTGCGATGGCGCCGCTCAAGCGCGTCGGGGAGGCCCAGGACGTCGCGGACACGATCCTGTACCTCGTGTCCGAGCGCGCGTCGTTCGTCACCGGCCAGATCCTGCGGCCGAACGGTGGCGTCGCGATGCCCTGGTAGCTCGCTACGGCGCGAGCGGCAGAGTCACGACGACCCGTGCGCCCGGGAACCCCGGGTCGACCGGGTCGGTGATGGTGGCGGTGCCGCCGTGGCGGTCGGTGATGGCCTGCACCATCGCGAGCCCGAGGCCGAGTCCCCCCTCGTCGCGCGCCCGACCCTCGTCGAGCCGGGTGAAGCGCTCGAACACGCGCGCGCGGTCCTCGGGCGGGATTCCCTGCCCGTCGTCCTCCACGACGAGCGTCACGTGCTCCTCGTCGGTCGCGAGGCTCACGCGCACGGCGTGCGCCGCGTGTCGCGTCGCGTTGTCGAGCAGGTTGCGCACCACCCGGACGAGCTGCTCGCGGCTGCCGCGGACGCGTCCGGCCGAGACCCTCGCGGTGTCGATGGACCGACCGCTCGGCTGGGCGCGTCGCGCCTCCTCGATCACGATGTCGTCGAGGTCCACGCGGGTCGTCGGGAGATCGGTCTCCTCGCCGCGTGCGAGGTCGAACAGGTCGCCGACGATCTGCTCCATCCGGCCGTCCTCGGTGAGCATGCGCCGCACCACCGCCGGCCAGTCGGTCGAATCGGGGTGGGCGAGCGCGACCTCGCCGGTCGCGCGCATCGCGGCGACGGGGGAGCGCAGCTCGTGCGACGCGTCCGAGACGAACCGCCGCTGCCGGTCGGCGGCGTCCTCGAGTCGGTCGAGCATCTGGTTCATCGTCGTCGCGAGCCGGCCCACCTCGTCGCGGGCACGCGGCTCGGAGACCCGGCGGTCGAGGCTCGAGTGGCTGATCGAGTCCACCTCGGCGCGGATGACCTCGACGGGCCGGAGCGCCCGACCGGTCACGCCCCAGGCGACGATCCCGACGAGGAGCACGAGTCCGGGGATCGCCCACCACAAGGTGGTCCTGAGGGTGTGGACCGACTGCTCGATCGCGCCCGCCGGCGCGGTCGCGACGAGGAACACCCGCAGCGACCGCGAGCCGATCCGCACCGTCAGGGGGAGGAAGTCGTACATGCGGTCGCCGACGAACCACACGTGGCGTTCCCCGGCGACGGCTCCGGGGAACGGGCGGCCGTTCGCGTCGACGATGCGGCTGTTCGCTTCCTTGCCGAGCACCTGGGCGAAGGTGCCGGAGGAGAAGCCGGGCGAGCCTCCGACGATGTCGCCGTCCCGGCCGAGCAGCAGGAGGGTGTAGCCGGGCGGACCGCCGAGCGGACGGAAGTTGATCGGCTCGCCCCGCTCGCCCCGCTCGCGTAGCTCGTGCAGCGCGCTGTCGACGACGATCCGGCTCTCCGATCGCTGGTTCTCCCGGAGCGAGGATCGCACGGTGGCGACGAGCAGCACCGACGCGACGACGAGCGCGGCGGCGACGAGCACCGTCGCCGCGACCGTCATCCGGAGCCGGACCGAGCCCCAGGCGCGCCGACGCCCGTCAGGCATCGCCCACCGGCTCGTCGGCGACGAGTCGGTATCCCGCCCCGCGCACCGTGAGGATGGTCTGGAGCCTGAACGGCGCGTCGACCTTCTTGCGCACATACCCGATGTACACCTCGACGATGTTCGGGTCGCCCTCGAAGTCCGGTCCCCAGACCTCGTCGAGCAGCACCGTCTTGGGCACGATCGCGTCGGAGCGACGCATCAGCAGCTCCAGCAGCGAGTACTCGCGGGCCGTGAGCTCGATCACCGTGTCACCACGGCGACACTGGCGTGACGCCGGGTCCAGGCTGAGCGTGCCCACCTCCAGGACCGTCGGGCGCGGACTCGCACCGCGGCGCAGCAGCGCGCGCAGGCGCGCCACCAGGACGACGAACGAGAAGGGCTTGCTGAGGAAGTCGTCGGCGCCGGTGTCGAGGGCCTCGGCCTCGTCGAGCTCGCCGTCCTTGGCCGTCAGCATGAGGATCGGGGTCCACACCCCTTCGTCGCGCAGGGTCCGACAGACCTTGAAGCCGTTCATCCCGGGCAGGAGGATGTCCAGCACGATCGCCGCGTAGGCGGTCTCCCGGGCCCGCCAGAGGCCGTCGGTCCCGGTCGCGGCGATGTCGACGTCGAAGCCCTCCGCCCGCAGGCCGGTGGCCAGGGCCTCGGCGATGCTCGCTTCGTCCTCCACGACCAGCACGCGCATCCGACGATGCTGCCACGGACCCCGGCCCCACCCGGTCCGGGACTGAGAGCTCGCTCAGCGCATCGGGCGCCAGACCGTTCCCGCCGCGCGGGGCTGACCGTTCCCGCCCCCGGCCCACGAGGGCGTACAGTGGTTGATTCTCTCGTGAAAGAACGACGCTGAGTCGATGAGTATCACCTTCGGCGCCCTCGGCGTCTCGACCCCGCTGGTCGAGGCGCTCGCCGCTCAGGGCATCACCGAGCCCTTCGCCATCCAGGCCATGACCATCGCGGACGCCCTCGCCGGCTGCGACGTCCTCGGCAAGGCCAAGACCGGGTCGGGCAAGACGCTCGCCTTCGGCGTGCCACTGCTCGACACGGTCGGCAAGGCCGAGCCGCGTCGGCCGGTCGGTCTGGTGCTCGTCCCCACGCGCGAGCTCGCGAACCAGGTCAAGGACGTCATGCTGCCCCTCGGCCACGCCGTCGGCCGCAGTGTCATCGCGTGCTACGGCGGGGTCGGCATGGAGCCCCAGATCGAGGCGCTGCGCCGAGGCGTCGACGTGATCATCGGAACGCCGGGTCGGCTCATCGACCTCATGGAGCGCGGGGAGCTCTCGTTCTCGGCCGTGCAGGTGCTCGTCCTCGACGAGGCCGACCGCATGGCCGACATGGGCTTCCTGCCGCAGGTGCAGAAGATCCTCCACCGCGTCGACGGCGAGCACCAGACGATGCTGTTCTCCGCCACGCTCGACCGCGGGATCGACCGGCTCGTCGCCCGCTACCTCAAGGACCCCATCTCGCACGAGGTCGAGTCCAGCGAGGAGACGGTCGAGGAGATGCACCACCACTTCCTCCTCGTCCACCAGATGGACAAGGTCAAGGTCGCGGCCGCGATCTCGCGCGGCGTCGACCGCACGCTCGTGTTCTGCCGCACGAAGCGCGGTGCCGACCGCCTGGTCGAGCAGCTCGCCCGTGAGCGGGTGCGCGCCGGCGCGATCCACGGCGACCTCCGCCAGGCCGCGCGCGAGCGCGCGCTGGCCGACTTCTCGAGCGGCAAGCTGCCGGTCCTCGTCGCCACCGACGTCGCCGCGCGCGGTATCCACGTCGACGCCGTCGACGTCGTGATCCACTACGACCCGCCCGAGGACCACAAGGCGTACCTGCACCGCTCGGGTCGAACCGCGCGTGCGGGCGAGGCCGGCGTCGCGGTGATGCTCTCGCTCTGGAACGAGGAGAACGACGTCCGCGTGATCCAGCGGCGGCTGCAGCTCGATCGACCCATCGTCGAGGTCTTCTCCAACGATCCCCGCCTCGCCGATCTGCGCACGTGGGACTCGACCGAGAGCTCCGACGAAGCCGTCGTCTGACGCCGCGCGCTTCTTGCGCGGCTCTTACCTCCTTCTCGCCACGGTCTCGCGGGCGCCGTCGATGGTGGGCGCACGACCGACCAGGAGGTGCACGATGCGAGTGACGAGCGCGGAACCGACGGGCGAGCCCGAGGCCGGAACCCCCGACGGCATCGCGCGCCGCCGCGCCCTGGGTGTGCTCCTCGGTGCCGCCGGTGCGGTCACCCTGGCCGCATGCGGATCCGGCTCGTCGCGCAACGGCTCCGGATCGACGACCAGCACGTCGTCGGCGGAATCGACCTCGAGCACGACGGCAGCCGCCAGCGCAATCTGCACCGAGATCCCCGAGGAGACCGCGGGGCCCTTCCCCGGCGACGGCTCGAACGGCCCGAACGTGCTCGACCAGGACGGCGTCGTGCGCGCCGACATCCGGTCGAGCTTCGGCGACGCGTCGGGGACCGCCGAGGGGGTGCCGCTCGTGATCGAGCTCGACGTCGTCGACGTCGGGTCCTCGTGCGCCCCGCTCGCGGGTGCCGCGGTGTACGCGTGGCACTGCGACCGTGAGGGTCGTTACTCGCTGTACTCGCCGGGCGTCACCGATCAGAACTATCTGCGCGGCCTGCAGGAGACGGGCCGCGACGGCGCGGTCCGCTTCACGAGCATCTTCCCGGGCTGCTACTCGGGCCGGTGGCCCCACGTGCACTTCGAGGTGTACTCCAGCCTCGCCGACGCCACCGGCGGCGCCTCGCCGATCGCGACGTCGCAGCTGGCGTTCCCGGCCGAGGTGTGTGACGTCGTGTTCGCGGAGAGCGGCTACGAGCAGAGCGTGAGGAACTTCGCGGGGATGTCGATCTCCACCGACAACGTGTTCGGCGACGACGGCGGCGCGGACCAGATCGGGACCGTGACCGACGACGTCGCGAGCGGCTACACCGCCGCGTTGCAGGTCGGCGTCGAGAGCTCCTGACTAGCGGCCTTCGAACTCCGGGGCGCGCCGCTCCATGAAGCTCGCCAGGCCCTCCTGGAAGTCCTTCGTGGCCATGAGCGCACCGAGCTGGAGCAGCACGTGCTCGGAGTGGGTCCGGAAGTCCTCGTTCATCCCGGCGCGGAAGAGCCGCTTCATGGCCTGGATCGCGAGCGGGGCGTTGGCGGCGATCTCGCCGGCCCAGTCCCGTGCGACGTCCATGAGCTCCGCGTCGGGGACGACCTCGTTGACGATGCCGTACTCCTTGGCCCGGGCCGCGGTGAGGTCGCGCCCGAGGTAGGAGATCTCCGCGGCCTTGGCCCAGCCGACGAGGCGCGGCAGGTACCACGTGCCGCCGCTCTCGGGGACGATCGCCCGCTTGGCGAAGCCGGGGAGCAGCCGGGCCGACTCGGCGGCGAGGCGGAGATCGGCGCCGAGCGCGAGGTCGAGGCCATAGCCGGCCGCCGCACCGTTGATCGCCGCGATCACCGGTGTGTTGATCTCGTGCAGGGTGACCGTCGGCAGGTCGGTGGTGCGGCCGAGGTCGTTGTTCTCGCCCGTCGGGCTGATGGTGCCGCCACCGCCGATCCCGGTCCCGGCGACCGCGTCCTTGATGTCGAGTCCGGAGCAGAACCCCGCGCCCGCGCCGGTGAGGATGGCGACGCGCACGCCCCGGTCCCGGTCGACGCGCGTGAGGACGTCGTCGAGCAGCACGAGCATGCGGACCGAGATCGCGTTGCGGCGGTGCGGCCGGTTGAGCGTGATCGTCGCGACGTGGTCGACGACGTCGTAGAGCACCTCGGGCGCGGCCTCGTCAGCGGACTCGGGAGGGGCGGACTCGGGAGGGGCGGACTCGGGAGGGGCGGACTCGGGATCGGTGGTCACGGGCTGCCTCGGTCTCGGGAGTGGTCGCGCGGACGGCTCGGGCGCACGACCGTGCGGTCACTCCCGCGTCGACGGCCGCCGGCGGCGACATGGTGGGACGTGCGCGTCGGGACGACCCGCACGTCGCTGTCCCGATCGGGTTCGACGACGTCGATCATCCGGCGACGACGCGCCTCGGCGTGGGCCCGCTGGCGCTCGATGCGGCGCGCCCGGCGGCGCCTGACCGCGCGGCGCCGGAGCACGAACGCGATCGCCAACAGCCCGAGGAGCACGAGCCCGGCGGTGCGGAGCAGCGATCCCCAGTCGATCCCGCCGCCGTCAGGCGTGCCGGGCGCCTCCCGTGCGGCCGTGGCCTTCGCCGCGGCCGCACGCGTC
>CAZXCB010000154.1:0-8251 GCA_964639075.1 uncultured Bifidobacteriaceae bacterium
GTCGGCGGCATCAGCGAGAGCGACATCAACCTCGCCGCCGTCGCCAACGCCACGGTGATCGGCTTCAACGTGCGTCCCGACCGCAAGGCTCGCGAGCTCGCGGAGTCCGAGAAGGTGGAGATGCGCCTCTACGAGGTCATCTACCAGGTCCTCGACGACGTCAACGCCGCGCTCATCGGCATGCTCAAGCCCGAGTTCGAGGAAGTCGTCACCGGCGAGGCCGAGGTCCGCGAGGTCTTCGGCGTGCCGCGAGTCGGCAAGGTCGCGGGGTGCTACGTACGCAGCGGCGTGATCACGCGCGGCTCGAAGGTCCGCTTCCTGCGCGAGGGCACGATCATCTGGAAGGGCTCGATCGCGTCGCTACGGCGCTTCAAGGACGACGTCCGCGAGGTTCGCGAGGGCTTCGAGTGCGGTATCGGTCTCGAGAACTACCAGGACCTCAAGGGCGGCGACATCATCGAGACCTACGAGGATCGCGAGATCGCGCGGACGTCGTAGTGCCGAGCGACCTTTTCCTCAAGGCGGTGAACGCGGTGCACCGTCCGCTGTTCACGCTGAGCAAGGGCAAGCTCGCTGGTCGGGGTCAGGGCATGCCCGTGATCCTGCTCACGACGACCGGCCGGCGCAGTGGTGCGAAGCGAGCCACGATGCTGACGTCACCCTTACAGCTCGGCGACAGCTACGTGCTCGTGGCCTCCCGCGGCGGGGACGACCGCAACCCGGACTGGTTCCACAACCTCGCCGCCGAGCCCGCGGTCCAGGTCGAGACCGACGGGCGGACCCGCGCCTTCACTGCTCGCGTGGTGGACGACGCCGAGCGGGCCGAGCTGTGGCCGCGGATCGTCGCCGATCACGCCAACTACGCGGCCTACCAGAGCAAGACCATGCGCGAGATCCCCGTGGTGGTGCTCGACCCTGCGTGACCCCCGGGACCGGAGACCCGAGTGGTCCCCGGAACGGCGCGAAGATGGGGGATGCACGCGGCCGCGGTCTGCTTCGATCTCCATGTCCCGGACAGCCGGTCGCTCAAGGCGAAGCGGGCCGCGATCCGTCCGATCATCGACGGCCTCCGTCACCGGTTCAAGGTGTCGGTCGCCGAGGTGGACCACCACGATCAGTGGCAGCGGGCCGCGATCGGCGTCGCGGCCGTCTCGGGAACCGCCGGTCACCTCCGGGACGTTCTGGACTCGGTGGAGCGCTTCGTCGAGACCGCGCCCGCCGTCGAGGTGCTCGACGTGGAGACGACGTACTTGGAAACGGCCGCGTAGTGGGCCGAGAGGGGACGTGATGGCCAGGCCGAGGCAGCAGCCGCGGCAGTACCCGCGCATCGCGCGCGTGAACGAGGTCGTGCTCGAGTGCCTCGCCGAGGAGCTCGAGCGGCTGTCCGATCCGCGGCTCGGCTTCGTCACCGTCACCGGCGTCGAGGTGAGCTCCGACCTGCGCGTCGCCGATGTCTTCTACTCCGTGATGGGCGCGACCGAGCAGCACACCGACACCGCGGCGGCGCTGCAATCGGCCGGGCCGCACCTGCGCGCGGTGCTCGGCCGCGAGGTGCGGATGAAGTACGTACCGGAGCTGCGCTTCCGCGAGGACCCGTCGGTCGCGACGGGCAACCGGGTCGAGGCGATCCTGCGCGACATCCACGCGGCTGAGGACCGGGCCTCGACCACGGCGGAACCGGCCGACGGGGGCGCGGCGTGACCGCGCAGCACGAGAGCTACCCGGCCGCACTCGAGCGCGCCGCCAAGGCGATCGACGCCGCCGAGTCGGTCACGCTCGTGTGTCACGTGAACCCCGACGGCGACGCGCTGGGATCGATGCTCGGGCTGCACCACGCGCTGGTCTCCGCCGGCCGGCCGTGCGTCGCGTCGTTCCCGGAACCCTTCGTCGTCGCTCCGCACTACCGCGACCTGCCCGGCCTCGATCTGCTCACCCCGCCCGGAGCGGTCTCGGTGGCGGGCGGACTCGTTGCCACCTTCGACTGTGGCGCGCTCGGTCGGCTCGGCAGCCTGATACCGGTCGCGGAGCACGCGGACGAGCTCGTCGTGTTCGACCATCACGTGTCGAACGAGCGCTACGGCACCATCAACGTGATCGAGCCCAAGGCCGCGGCCACCGGCGTGGTGGTGCGCGATCTCGTCGACGCGCTCGGGCTGTCCCTCACGCACGACGTGGCGTTCTGTCTCTACGTGGCCCTCGTGTGCGACACCGGCCGGTTCCAGTACGAGACCACCACCCCCGAGGTGATGGCGCTCGCCGCCGAGCTGCTCGCCTTCGACCTGCCGGTGAGCCGGCTCAGCCGCACGCTGTTCGAGGAGCACTCGTTCGCTTATCTCGCCCTGCTCGGGGAGGCGCTCGCGGGGATGACCCTCGTGCGGGAGCAGTCGTTCGTGTACGCGACCGTCACCCAGGCGCAGCTCGTGGAGCACGGTGTGACGATGGAGGAGATCGAGGGTCTCATCGACATCGTGCGCCGGACCGCGGAGGCGGACGTCGCGTGCGTGCTCAAGGAGGACGTCGACGGTTCGGTACGCGTGAGCCTGCGTTCGGTGGGCGCGACCGACGTGCAGCGCGTCGCCGCGGCGCACGGCGGCGGCGGCCACCGGTTCGCGGCGGGCTTCACGTCCGACGTCGGGATCGACGCGACCGTCGCGCGCATCCGCGCGTCGCTCTGACGCCGCACCCGATCTCGTGATCGACGGGTTGCTCGTCGTCGACAAGCCCGCGGGCTGGACGAGCCACGACGTCGTCGCGAAGCTGCGCGGCGCCACGCGCCAACGGCGCGTCGGGCACGCGGGCACGCTCGATCCCGATGCCACGGGTGTGTTGCTCGTGGGCCTCGGCCGCGCGACCCGGCTGATGCGCTTCCTGCAGGAGACGACGAAGGAGTACCGGGGCGAGATCGTGTTCGGGGTGGCGACGAGCACCCTCGACGCCGCGGGCGAGGCGCTCGCACGCGTCGCGATGCCGGTCTCCGAAGCCGAGGTGCGCGTGGCGATGGCGCGCTTCGTCGGGGCGATCGAGCAGGTCCCGCCGATGGTCTCCGCGCTCAAGGTCGACGGCCGGCGTCTCCACGAGCTCGCCCGTCAGGGCAAGGAGGTCGACCGCGCTCCACGCCCGGTCACCGTGCACCGCTTCGAGCTCGAGTCGTTCACTCCGGGTGACTTCCCGCGGGCGACCGTGCTCGTCGAGTGCTCGAGCGGCACCTACGTCCGGTCGCTCGCCGCCGACCTCGGGGAGGCGCTCGGTGGCCATGCGCATCTCGCTGGGCTGCGTCGGCTGCGGGTCGGCGGGTTCACGTTGGACGACGCGCATCCGCTCGACGTGCTCGTCGCCGATCCGGTACCGCACGTGCTCACCCCGGCCGCCGCGTTGCGCGGCATGGAGGCACACACCGTGAGCCCGGCGATCGCGGCCCAGGTCGCGACCGGGCGCGTCTTCCCGTGCCTCGATCCGCCGGTGCCGCTCACCGGCCGCGGTCCCTACGCGTTCGTCGACGACACGGGCGCGCTCCTGGCAGTGTACGAGCGCCGCGACGATCGCCTGAAGCCCGCAGTGGTGATCCCGTCCGTCGGTGGGGGAGACTGACGAGGTGAGCCCCGCCACCCGAATCGTGAACGTCGGCGAGGGAACGCCCGTCGTCTCCGAGGGCAGCGTCGTCACGATCGGCGCGTACGACGGGGTGCACCGTGGCCACCGCAAGGTGCTCCAGCTCGTGCGCGAGCTCGCCGATGCCCGCGGGCTCGATGCGGTCTGCGTCACGTTCGACCGCCATCCCGCGCAGGTCGTGCGGCCCGAGACCGCGCCCGCGGTGATCACGACGCTCGAGCACAAGCTCGAGCTGCTCGAGGCCACCGGCCTGCTCGACGTCGTGTGCGTGCTGCCCTTCGACGAAGGGCGCAGCAAGGAGTCCGCGGAGGACTTCGTCCACGAGGTCCTGGTGGGGCTGCTCGGCGCGCGCGTCGTGGTCGTCGGCGCGGACTTCCACTTCGGGCACCGCCGTGGTGGCAACGTCGCGCTGCTCGACCGCATGGGCGCCGATCTCGGCTTCGAGGTCATCGGTCTGGGGCTGGTCGCGCCCGAGTCCGACCCTGTGCACGAGCCGTACTCCTCGACCCGGGTCCGTCACCGTCTCGCGGCCGGCGACGTCGCGGGCGCGGCCGACCTGCTCGGCCGGGCTCACGAGGTGCGCGGGGTCGTGGTCGAGGGCGACCGGCGCGGCCGGACGCTCGGGTTCCCGACGGCCAACGTCGCGCTCCCGGCCGACACGTGCCTGCCTGCAGACGGCATCTACGCGGGGCGCTTCCGCGGTGCCGACGGACGGTGGCGCCCCGCGGCGATCTCGCTCGGGCGCCGGCCGACCTTCTACGCCGACCAGGAGCACCCGCTGCTCGAGGCGTACCTGCTCGACTTCGACGGCGATCTCTACGGCCAGGAGGCCGCGGTGCAGTTCGTCGAGCATCTCCGCGGGGAGCAGAGGTTCGAAACGGTCGACGATCTCGTCGCGCAGATGCAGCGTGACTGCGATCGCGCGCGGGAGATCCTCGCGGCCTGACCGCGGCTACGGCACGCGCCCGGTGAACGCGATGAGGCGGGCCTGCTCGTCGGCGCCGTCGGAGACCGGAACCCTCGGACCGAACTGACCGCTGGCGCGCAACGCCTCGTCCATCGCCTCCATGCCTTCGAGCATCACGTGCACGTAGTCGGCCGGCAGCGTCTCGTCGCCGCCGGTGGCGCGCGCGATGTCCCAGGTGTGGATCACGATGTCACCGACCATGATCATCCCGATCGCGTGCTCGACGGTGTCGGTACCGAGGTGCTCGTGCGTGAACTCGCGGCGGGCGAGCTCCGGGTCGTCGAGCACGGCCTGGACCTCTCGGGAGACGTGCTCCCACGCGGCCGCCGGATCGTCGTCCACGGGGGGACCGGGCGAGATCGGGGTGCCGACCGAGGCGAGGAAGCCGGGTATCCACTCGACCATGTGGCCGACGACGTCACGGGCCGTCCAACCGGCGCACGGGGACGGCAGCTCCCACGCGCCGGGCGGAACCTGCCGGAGCCGGTCGGTGAGCAGTGCCGAGAAGCGGCGGAACTGCTCGGCCGGGGTGTCGCGCGCGGCGAGCAGGTGCTCGAGCCGGTCGAAGGTCTGCTGCATCCCGGCCTCCATGCCCGACTGCAGGTGGCCGTCGCGGTGCTCCTTGCTCGAGTGCAGCACCACGGTCTGGAGCGTCGTCACCCCGTCGACCTCGCGCAGGGTCGTGGTGTTCACGGACTGGGCGTCGGGATACCCCTCGAACACCTCGGTCGAGACGATGCGCGTCGTCGGCTCGATCTCGCGGTAGGTGCCGTGCCACCCCATCTCGGCGCCGCCCGCGTCGCGACAGAGGTACCGCCAGTCGCCGCCGACCCGGAGGTCGACCTCGGCCGCCACGAGCGGTGCCCACTCCGGGCCCCACCAGCGCACGAGCAGCGCGGGCGTCGTCAACGCCTCCCAGACGAGCGCGGCCGGTGCTTCGAAGTCGCGCCTGATCACGATCTCGCGCTCGGACGGTGTCGACACCGTCGCGGATCCGTAGCGGGTTGCCATCAGCGATCGTCCTCCTGGAGCTCGACGAGCAGGTCGTCGAGGCGGTCGTAGCGGTCGTTCCACATGCGCTCGAAGCCCGCGACCCAGTCGTGGATCGGACGCAGTGCCTCGCCGTTGACCCGGTACACCCGCCGGCGCCCGACGCGGTCGCACTCGACGAGTCCGACCTCGCGGAGCACCCGCAGGTGCTTCGAGACCTGCGGCTGGGGGAGTGCCAGCGCGTCGACGAGCTCGCCGACGCCGGCCTGGCCGGTGCCGATGCGCGTCAGGATCTCGCGCCGGCACGAATCGCCGACGGCGTTGAACACGTCCGCGGTCGTCGGGGTCCGGGCCATGCTCGCATAATACATACCGATATCGGAATGTCAACTCGGACGTCCGCGCCCCTACGCGCGGCCGAGCGCGTCCCGGAAGTGCTGCTGCCACGGATCGAGCACGGGTACGACGTCGGTCGCCCAGACGTGGAGCATCCGGAACGTGTCCGCGCACTCGCCGGGCCCGACGAGGAAGTGGGCGCAACTCGGATCGTGGGTGTGCCAGCGGAAGATGTCACCCGCCGGCGTCGGCGCGGCCTCGCCGGGCCGGACCGTGAAGAGGGCCCCGAGCAGCACGAGCCGCCCGGTGCGGGTGCGCGCGTAGACGAGCCCCTCGAGGTGGGTGGGGTCGAGCTCGTGGTCGTCACGGCGGTGGGCGACGTTGCGGTAGTGGATCAACCGGCCGGCGTTCGGGTTCGGCACGAAGCCGTCGGACCGCGCGACGGACTCGTCGGCGTACCGAGCGAGCGCCACGTCGATGCGGGCAAGGAGGTCCGTGGCCGCGGCGCGCTCGGACGGAGTCGCGGTGGCGAGCCGTTGCGCGAGCGTCGGGAACTCCGCGTCGTGCGTGTGGCGCAGAGCGTCACCGGTCGCCGCATCGCCGACGCCGGCCGCCGCCGTCCTGCCCGCGCCCATGTCGCCGTGGTTGATCTCATCGTGGTTCATCTCATCGTGGTTCATCTCACCGTGGTTCATCTCACCGTGGTTCGTCGTGTCGGTGGTCGCTCCCGCCGGCGTGGTCGTCCGCTCGGACCCGGACGACCCGCAGGCGGCGAGGAGCAACCCGACGGCGGCGATCGCGAGGACGGTGAGGGGGAGGGTGCCGGTGCGGCTCCGAGTCATGTTCCCAGCGTCGCCGGAAGGTGTGAAGCCGCCGTGATGCGGGGATTCGGAGCCGATTCGGGTTCGGCGATGCCATAGACGATCCGATATACTCGAAGCCGTGAACGGAGCGGCCCTGCTGACCCGGGCCCGCAAGCGAGCGGGCCTCACCCAGGCGGAGCTCGCGCGCCGCGCCGGTACGAGCCAGCCCGTGATCTCCGCGTACGAGCACGGCCGGCGGGATCCGAGCATCGGGACGCTGCGCCGGCTCGTGCGCGCCGCGGGAGCGGAGCTCGAGCTCGGTGTCGGCGCACGGGCCGAACGCGAGGTCCCCCCGCCGGCCGACGACGCCGAGCGCGCGGCCCGTCTCGTCGACGTGCTGCTCCTCGCCGACGCCGTCCCGTACCTAACCCGTGCGGGCAGGCTGGCCTTCCCCCGCCTGCGGTCCGCATGACCTCGCTCCCCGAGAAGGTCGTCGCGATCGACGCGAGCCTCGCCGACGTGCCCCACGCGTTCGGCGGCGCGCTCGCGCTCGCCTACTACGCGGAGCCCCGGGCGACGATCGACATCGACCTCAACGTCTTCGTGCCGGTGGGAGAGGCGGGGGCCGTGGTCGATCGCCTCCGCCAGCTCGGGGTCACCGGCGACGCGCCCGCGGACGCGTTGGAACGTGACGGCCAGGTCCGCCTGTGGTGGGACCGCAACCCCGTCGACCTGTTCTTCAGCTACGACGCCTTCCACGATGCGGCGCGCGACGCGGCCCGGACCGTCCCGTTCGCCGGCGCCACGATCCCGGTGCTCGCCGCCGACCACCTCGTCGTGTGCAAGTCCGTGTTCGACCGGCCCAAGGACTGGGTCGACATCGACGCCATGCTCGCCGCGGGCGCGCCGCTCGACGCGGCCGAGGTGCTGCGCTGGGTGTCACGGCTCGCCGGTCCCGACGACCCGAGGTTCGCCCGGATCGCCCGGGTCCTCGCCGGGTAGCCGAGGGTGTCAGGGCCCCCAACCGGCGCCCTGACCAGGCGTCGTGGTACCCTTGCGCTTCCGCACATCGAAGGATCCCTGTTCTCGCATGCCCGATACCACCGCCACGATCACCGAGCACCGCCTCCACGAGACCGATACGGGCTCGCCGGAGGTCCAGGTGGCGCTCCTCACGGGGCGCATCAACCACCTCACGGAGCACCTGAAGGTCCACAAGAAGGACCATCACAGCCGCCGTGGGCTGCTCATGCTCGTCGGCCGGCGGCGTCGGCTGCTCGACTACCTCCGGCGCAACGACGTCGAGCGGTACCGGGCACTGATCGCGAAGCTGGGCCTCCGGCGGTAGTGCGGATCCGGAGGGACGGCGCAACGCCGGCCCCTCCCTCGTGCTCGGGGCCATCCTCGACGCGAGAGCACCAACCCACGTGAGGTGGGGGTTGTCAGTCGCCATCCTTCGGGCATCGCGTCCGCGGACGCGTTCCACCGAAGCATGACAACTGGGAACCGCCCCTCACCCAAGAACTCCGACGCGCCACGCGACGGA
>CAZXCB010000155.1:0-8104 GCA_964639075.1 uncultured Bifidobacteriaceae bacterium
CCGAACGGGCCCTTCCCGATCTCGGGCCACCGAGGGTGATTGAGGATCACGACCTTCGCGCCCTTCGAGCGGATCCCGTCGAGGAGCTTCACCCAGTCCGACTCCTGGAACGGGGGCACCTCTCCCGCCGGGTCGAGAGGGAACGCGTTGAAGTGCCCGTTGTCGGTCGTCACCTCGTTCCCGGTCACGGCGAGGGTGATCACGCGGTCGGTGCGCAGCCGCGCCGCGTCGATGGCGGCCGACGCGAGCTCGGCGAGCACGACCGGCTCCTCCACCTCGCGGTCGGCGTCGGGGTCGCGTGCGAGGGTCACGAGCTCGGACACGAGGTCGGCGAGCTCGCCGACCTCGAAGCGGATGCCCTCGGAGACCTGCCGGCGTTGCTCGTCGTTGAGCCGCTCGGACCGTTCGAGCAGCTCGGCGTTCGTCTGGAGGCTCGTGAGCGGCGTGCGCAGCTCGTGGCTCGCGTCGGCGACGAGCTGCTGCTGGCGCCGGCGCGAGTCCCCGAGTGCGTCGACCATCGTGGCGAAGCTCGTCGCGAGGCTGCCGACCTCGTCGGTGCCGCCGGTGGGCAACTCGGCGTCGAGCTCGCCCGTGCGGGCGATCCGCTCGGCCGCGCCCCGCAAGCGGGTGATGGGCGCCACGATCCGGGTCGCGAGGATCCAGCCGAGCGCGGCGGCGAGGACGACCCCGGCGCCGGCGAGCAGGAGCAGGCGAATGCCGAGCGAGCCGAGGACGTCGTCGATCTCGTCGAGGTTGCGACCGAGCTGGAGCACGGTGCCGTCAGGCCTCGCGACGGTCACGACGCGGTACGTGCCGCCACGGTCGACCGTCGCGAGCCGGGCCTCGCCCGGGTTCGACCGGGCCGCCGCCAGCACCGCAGCGTCGGGCGGGATCGTGCGGCCCCGCTCGAGGCAGTTGACGAGATCGCCCTGGCTCGTGACGATCTGCGCGACGTTCGCCGGCTCGAGCAGACCGGTCGGCGGGCACCGGCCCGGTCCGAACCCGCCGTCGGGATCGCGGCCGGACTCGCGGCCGTGCTCGAAGCCCCCGGGCGAGGCCGCGAGGTCCCGAGCGCGACCGAGCAACGACTGGTCGAAGGTGTCGCGCAGCTCCCGCTCGGTGCTCAGGTAGGCCGCGGCCGCACCGAAGGCGGAGACCAGCGCCGCGATGGCGGCCATCCCGAGCGCGATGCGCCAGCGGAGACTCACGGTCCTACCGGCGAGCGCCGGGCTCGGACGGTCGCACGACGTAGCCGACGCCGCGGACGGTGTGGAGGAGGCGTGGCTCCCCGCCGGCCTCGGTCTTGCGTCGGAGGTAGCCGATGTACACGTCGAGCGACCGCGAGCCGGTCTCGAAGTCGAAGCCCCAGATCTGCTCGTAGATCTGCTCGCGCGACAGCACGATGCCCGCGTGTTCCATGAGGAGCTCGAGCAGGTCGAACTCGGTCTTGGTGAGCTCGACGGCCCGGTCGCCGCGGGTCACCTCGCGACGTTGCGAGTCGAGGGCGAGGTCCGCCACCACGAGGACGGCGTCGTCGGTCGCGGGGGTCCGGCGCCGGAGCAGGGCGCGGAGGCGGGCGAGCAGCTCGTCGAGCGAGAACGGCTTGACGACGTAGTCGTCGGCTCCCGCGTCCAGGCCGCTGACCCGGTCCGCGACCTGGTCGCGCGCGGTGAGCATCAGGATCGGCGTGGTCACGTGCCGGGCGCGCAGCCGCCGGCACGCGGTGAGCCCGTCGACGGTGGGCATCATCACGTCGAGGATCACCACGGCCGGCGTGAACTCGTCGAACGCGGCGAGGGCCTGCTCGCCGTTGGTGGTCGCCCGCACCTCGTAGCCCTCGAGCTCGAGCGCCATGGTGAGCGAGTCCCGCACGCTGCGGTCGTCCTCGGCGAGCAGCACGCGCGCGGGATCCATGGCCCGGCACTGTACGGGTCGCCGGTAAGAGCGATGAAAGACGCCGGCAGGCGCGTTCTTGCACGCGTCTTACACCGGCTTGGAGATCGTCTTACCGGTCGACCGCATGGTGGTCCCATGCCCGAGACCCCGAGCCCCCGCCCCCGGAACCGGCGCACGCCGGCGGCCCGGTCCCGCGTCGCCGTCGGCATCGCGAGCCTCGTCGCCACCGCCGCCCTCGGCGTCGCCATGGCCACCGGTGCGTCCACCACGGCCGCGTCGACCTCGTCGTCCGCGAACCCGACCGGCTCGGACGCCACCGCGACCACGGCGTCCGCCGTGGGCAGCGCCACGTCGTCGACCGCGAGCTCGACGGGCTCGTGGAGCGCGTCGAGCGGATCCACCGGCGCCGGCACGGTCGCCGTCACCTCGTCGAGCGCGAGCTGACCATGGGTGTGCACGTCGATCGCTTCGCGGTGATGGGGACGACGGCCGAGGTCACCGTCGTCGGCGGTGATCCGAGCCTGCTCACCGTCGCCCGGGGCCGCCTGCGCGATCTCGAGCAGCGCTGGAGCCGGTTCCGTCCGGAGAGCGAGGTCTCGCTGCTCAACGCGGCCGGCGGTCGGCCGGTTCGTGTCTCGGCGGAGACGATCGCGCTCGTCGACCTCGCGCGCGCCGGTGCCGTCCTCACCGAGGGTCGCTTCAACCCGCTGGTGCTCGACGCGATGGAAGCGCTCGGGTACGCGGTGAGCTTCGAGCTCATGGGGCGGCGCGCGGTCCCGGGCCGGAGCGCGTGCCTCCCGGCGGACGCCGACGCGATCGTCGTCGACACCGACGCCCGCACCGTGACGCTTCCCCGCGGGGCGCGCTTCGACCCGGGCGGCATCGGCAAGGGCCTCGCCGCGGACCTCGTCGCCGAGGAGCTCCGCGCGCTCGGCGCGACCGGCGCCGGGGTCAACGTCGGCGGAGACCTGCGCGTCACCGGGGCTTCCCCCGGCTCCGGTGACGCGTGGCTCGTGGCGGTGCGCGATCGGCCGGAGGACGAGCCGGTCGCCCACGTCGCGGTCCGGGACGGCGCGGTCGCCACGACGTCGCGGAGCCGTCGTCGTTGGACCACCGACGACGGTGCGGCGCGCCACCACGTGGTCGACCCCCGGACGGGCGTGAGCGCGAGCACGCCGGTCCGTCACGCCACCGCGATCGCGTCCACCGGGTGGCGCGCCGAGGTGCTGAGCACGATCGCATTCCTCGACGGCGCCGCGGCGCTCGCGCTCGCCGAGCGCCTCGGCGCGACCGCCATGGCCGCGACGGCCGACGACATCGTCACCGGGCCGGGCTGGCGCGCCTTCGCCCACGATCTGGAGCCCGCGGCGTGACCGCCGCCGACCGAGGGGAGCGGTCATGAGCCAGCTGTTCTGGTACACGGCCCGCGCCGGCGGGATCGTTGCGTGGGCGCTGCTGAGCGCGAGCGTCGTCTGGGGTCTCTGGCTCTCCGGTCGCGTCCGGCCGTTCGGCGCGCGACCCGCCTGGATCCTCGATCTCCACCGCTTCCTCGGCGGGCTCGCCACCATGTTCGTCGGCGTGCACGTCGCGTCGATCCTGCTCGACAGCTTCACGAGCTTCGGCCTCACGGACGTCCTCGTGCCGTTCGCCGTGTCCTGGCACCCGGTCGCGGTGGCATGGGGCGTGGTCGCGATGTACGTGCTCCTCGCGGTCGAGCTCACGTCGCTCGCGCGGTCACGGCTGTCGCACACGGCGTGGAGAGCGATCCATCTCAGCGCGCTGCCGCTGTGGGTGCTGGCGACGGTCCACTACGTCTCGGCCGGGACCGACGCCGGCAACCGCGTGTCGCTGCTCGCGATCGGTGTGGTCACCGCGGCGATCGGGATCCTGTTCGCAGCGCGCGTGCGCGAGGTCGCTGCTCGCGCCCCCGACGCGCCCGCCGTCACGGCCGACCGGCTCGCCGCCCTTCGGGCCCGCCGCTCGGGAGCCGCTGCCCGGCATTGAGTTCCCGGGTCCGGATGCCGATACGACGAGGTGCCGGGATCGGACTTCGCCGAGGCGCTCGCGGCCGCGCGCGCCGGTCAGGAGTGGGGATTCGCCGCGCTGTACGAGGCGTTCGCCCCGGCCGTGCTCGGCTTCCTGCGGGGCCGGATCCCGAGCGAGGCCGAGGACGTCGCCGCGACGGTCTGGCTCGACGCCGCTCGCGGCCTGGATCGCTTCGACGGCGACGAAGCCGGCTTCCGGGCGTGGATCTTCACGATCACCCGCCGTCGGATGATCAACGAGCGTCGGCGTCAGGCGCGCCGCCCGGTCGACCTGCACGCGCCCGAGACCCTGCCCACCCCCGTCGACCGCGCCGATCCGGCGGCCCGGGTGGCCGAGGCCGACGCCGCGGCCGGCGCGATCGACACGATCCGCACGGTGTTGCCCGAGCTCCAGGGTGAGGTGGTCCTGCTCCGCGTGGTTGCCGAGCTCGACGTGAACGAGATCGCAGAGCTGCTGCGGCTCACCCCCGGCCACGTGCGCGTGCTGGCCCATCGGGGGTTGCGAGCGCTCGCGGAGCATTTCTCGCGGGTCCCCGTAACGCCGGGGGCCGATCCGGGGATTTCGGAGGTGCCATGACTCACGACGACTTCCTCGATCCGGGAACCGCGGAGCGGATCCTCGACGGTGCGGTGGCCCCGGCCGACGCCCCGCCGGGATACGGCGCGGTGGCCGGTCTCCTCGCCGCCGCGCGCGGCGGGGTGACCGCACCGACCCCGGACCTCGAGGCCCTCGCGAGCGCGGCACGAGATGCGACGGCCCGACCCGGGCCACGCCCCAACCGGAGGTCCCCTGTGCTCGCCAAGCTCCTCTCCCTCAAGGCCGCGGCTGCGGCCGGTGTCATCGTCCTCGGCGCGACCAGTGCCGCGGCCGCGACCGGCGCACTGCCCGGCGCGGTCCAGGGCGCGGCCCACGACACGTTGTCGCACGTGGGACTCGACGTCCCCGACGACGACGCCGCCGACCACGCGGACGACCCCGCGCACGACGCGACCGACGACGAGTCCGACGACGCCACGACCCCGACGACCGTGCCCGGCGACACCGGCACGCCCGTCGCCGTGCCCGTCGACCCGACGGCGCCCGGCACCGAGTCCGACGAGGCCGACGACGAGAGCGACGACCACGGTCAGGACGAGGCCGACCACGAGGGCGAGGACGAGTCGGACGACGACCACGGCGGTACCACCGCGACCACGCAGCCGACGAGCGGGTCGGACGACGGCTCCGGGTCGGACGACGGCTCCGAGTCGGAATCGGACTCCGGCTCCGGCTCGTCGGATTCGGGTCACGGCGGTCCCGGCTCCGACTGATCGCATTCGTTGCGGACCATTCGAACGCGGCCCCTGGGCAACGGCGCCCCGGGGTCGCGTCGCGTCCGGGGGTCTAATCGGTCGCTCGCGTCGGTGCCGAGCGAGCAGAGTGACACCCATGCCGACCGCCTTCCACCGCGACAGCACCGTGACGCCCGACTCCGGGACGCCCGGCCGCTACCACGCCCATCTGCCGGTGTCGTGGGCGGCGCCGAACGTGCCCCAGGGCGGGATCTCCCTCGCGACGACGACCCGCGCGATGCAGGAAGCGCTGCCGACCTCCATGGCGCTGCGCTCGGTCTCGTGTGTGTTCGCCGCGCCGGTCGCCGCCGGTGACGTCGAGATCGACGTCACCGTCCTGCGTGCCGGCCGCACGGTCGCGCAGACGCTTGCCACGATGCGCACGCCGGGTCGCGACGCCGGCCTCACCGCGATCGCGGTGTTCGGCGCGTCGCGGCCGGGCTTCGAGTTCACCGACGTCGAGCCGCCGCACTTCCCGCCCGTCGACTCGTTGCCGTCCTTCCGCGACCCCGTGCCGGCCGACGTCGAGTTCGAGTTCGATCGCGATCCGTTCCCGATCTGGGTCGAGCACCTCGAGGGCAAGCCGGTGCTCGGGCACCCGCCGTGGGAGCCGTACGTGCCGACCACGAGCGAGCGCGGCCAGTACCAGCGATTCGACGAGCCGCCCCACCTCCCGGACGGCACGGTCGACCCGCTCGCCCTCGTCCTCCTGTGCGACATGATGCCGGGGTCGGTGGCGGAACGGCTCGGCAACCCGATCGAGCACCCGTGGTACGGCCCGAGCGCGGACCTGACCGTCCACCTGCTCGGCACCGCGCGCTCCGAGTGGCTGTACTCGCGCACGCGGGCCCGCCAGGCCGCCGACGGGTACGCATCGATCGAGAACGAGATCTGGGATCCCGAGTGCGGCCTGGTGGCCTACGGGACCCAGACGATGATCTTCACGTTCTCCGACACCGTGCCCGAAGGGGACACGCGCCTGCCGCTCGACCAGCGGCCGGGTTCGTCGGGCTCCGCCGGCGGCGTCGGCCCGTAGAGTCGCGTCCGTGACCGAGGTCCCGGTGGTGCTGCGCGCGGCGCCGGGCGCGCCCGCGCTCCCGGTGGACCGGCCCGCCACCGCGCCGGCGGTGTTCCACGTGCTCGCGAAGCCGTCGGGTCCCATCTGCAACCTCGACTGCGCGTACTGCTTCTTCCTGGAGAAGGAGGCGCTGTACCCCGGCGACCGGTTCCGGATGCCCGACGACGTCCTCGCCACCTACGTCCGCCAGGTGATCGAGTCGCAGCTCGCGCCGGAGGTCACGATCGCGTGGCAGGGCGGCGAGCCCACGCTCATGGGCCTGGACTTCTTCCGGCGCGCCGTCGCGTACGCCGAGGAGTGCGCGGCGGGCCGGCGGCTCCACCACACGATCCAGACCAACGGCACCTTGCTGACCGACGAGTGGTGCGGGTTCCTCCGCGACAAGGAGTTCCTCGTCGGGCTCAGCATGGACGGGCCCGAGGCGCTGCACGACGCGTACCGCGTCGACAAGGCCGGCCGACCCACCTACGCGAAGGTTCGCGCCGGTCTCGACCGCCTGCTCGCGGCGGGTTGCGAGGTCAATGTCCTCTGCACGGTCCACCGCGCGAACCAGGACGCGCCCCTCGACGTCTACCGGCACTTCCGGGACGACCTCGGTGCGCGCTATGTGCAGCTGATCCCGATCGTCGAGCGGGTCGAGGAGGGGAGTCGCGAGCTCACCGAGCGCAGCGTCGAGCCCGAGGCGTGGGGGCGGTTCCTGCGTGCGATCTTCGACGAGTGGGTCGTGCGTGACGTCGGCACCGTGTTCGTGCAGACCTTCGACGCCGCGCTCGCCTCCTGGTACGGCGCGCCACCTGCACTGTGTGTGTTCGCGGAGACGTGTGGCAACGCCGTCGCGCTCGAGCACAACGGTGACCTCTACTCGTGCGACCACTTCGTGGATCCCGAGCACCTGCTCGGCAACATCATGCAGACCCACATGGTCGAGCTGCTCGCCTCGAAGCCGCAGCGGGCGTTCGGTGACGCCAAGCGCGACACGCTCCCGCGCCAGTGCCGCGAGTGCTCGGTGCTGTTCGCCTGCCACGGTGAGTGCCCGAAGAACCGGGTCGCGGTCACCGCCGACGGCGAGCCCGGGCTCAACCACCTCTGCGCGGGCTACCTCGACTTCTTCACCCACGTCGACGGCCTCATGCGCGTGATGGCCGACTCGATCCGCCGCGGTGGCTACGCCGACGAGGTCATGAGCGTGCTCGCGTCCGCCGGCCGCAACGACCCCTGCCCCTGCGGCAGCGGGCGCAAGACCAAGCACTGCCACACCGCCTGACCGCGTCCGGCGACGCCCCTCGGGTGCTCCAAATCCCGAGGGCACGCGCCGTTCAATGGACGTTCAGCTACCGAATCGGTTGCCCCGCGTCCATTGAACGTCGGCATTCACGCGTTCGCGGACGCGGCGAGACGAACTGCGGCACGAGAGAAACCCGCGGGCGCGCCGGGCGGCCGTCCGCGAAGCTGCCTCCGTGACCACGCTGCGGATCGGTGACGTCGAGCTCACCCGCGTCCTGTACCTCGACGCGGCGATCGCCCCCGAGCCCACGGGGCTCACGCCGGCCGAGGTGCGGGCGGTCCCGTGGGGTGAGCCGGTCTGGGCCGAGGGCGGCCAGGTCCGGGCCGCGGCGTGCGCGTGGGTGATCCGCACGAGCGGCCGCACGATCGTGGTCGACCCGGCGGGCAACGTCGACGACATCCTCCACGACCCCGCGACGACGCTCGACCACCAGCAGGGGTTCGTCGACGCGTTCACCCGCGTGGGGAT
>CAZXCB010000156.1:0-8076 GCA_964639075.1 uncultured Bifidobacteriaceae bacterium
AGCCCATCATGTTCGTCCCCACGGTGACCGCCCAGAGCGCGAGCTGGTCCCACGGGAGCAGGTAGCCGGTGAACGAGAGCAGCAGCGTGAGCGTGAGCAGGATCACGCCGATCACCCAGTTGAACTCGCGGGGCGCCTTGTAGGCACCGTGGTAGAAGACGCGGCTCATGTGCAGGAACACCGAGAGCACCATGAGGTGCGCGCCCCATCGGTGCATGTTGCGCACGAGCGACCCGAACCACACCGCGGTCTCGAGCTGCTGCACGTTCGACCACGCCGCGGCCTCCGTCGGCCGGTAGAAGAACATCAGGAAGATGCCGGTCACGGTCAGCAGGATGAACAGGAAGAAGGAGAGGCCGCCGAGGCAGAGCGTGTAGCTCACCTTCACCGCATGCCGCTTCACCTTCACCGGGTGGAGGTGGTACAGCACGCTGTTCATGATCACGTAGGAGCGGTTCCTCGGGCTGTCGGTGTAGCCGCGCCGGAAGATGGAACCGGGTCGGATGATCGAGGTCACGACCTGCGAGTTCCCGACCTTGTCGCCGAGCTCCTTGCCGCGCGCGCGCATCTTCACCCCGATGCCGCCCTCTCCGTTGCTCCCGTTGCCGTTCGCCATCTCGAGATTCTTCCTGGCTAGAACCGGACGCCGTAGCTGTAGCCGTGGCGGTTGGTGCGCGAATGGGGGTCGCCGGCGGCGCCCTGCGAGGTGATCTTGCCGAGGATGATGACGCCGGTCGGGCAGCGGTCGACGCAGAGCGCGCAGCGCGTGCAGACGTCTTCGTCCACGATGAACGCCACGTGGTCACGCGGGTCCTCACCGGGGCGCTCGGTGCCGACGGCGTCGTCGATCGCGCCGACGGACACCATGTGGATGCACTTCCACGGGCAGATGTCGACGCAGCCCTCGCACATGATGCACTCGGCCTGGTCGATGTGGAGGAACTGCTTCGGCTTCACCGACTGCGTCAGGAAGGTCGGGTCGACCTCCTGGAGCACGTAGTCGGTGACGAACTCCGGCATCGGCGGGTTCGCATCGGTCTTGGCCATGTCAGGCCTTCGCCTTCAGCGGCCGCCCGAAGCGCGAGCGACCCGCGGGGACCGGGACGGCCGCCGCGACCTCGGACTCGGTGGGGCGCTTCTGCCACAGCACGAACAGCGCGATGTTGCCCGCGAAGAACGCGACGTAGATGAGCACGACGAGCACGTCGCGCACGCCGTGTTGCAGGTCGATCGAGAACGGCCAGTTCCACGACGTCATGAAGGGGATCGCGGTCGTGGACTTGATGATGTAGCGACTCGTCGAGAGGCCCCAGTACTTGTCCGCGACGGTGATGAACTCGTGGGGGACGACGGCGTACATGAGGAGGAAGAGCGCGAACACGTAGGTGGCACCGCCGATGGCCTCGGCCCAGGTGGTCGGCCGGTCCGGCTTCGGCTGGCGCATCTTCCACACGACTGCACCGATCATCACGAACGTGATGATCAACGAGATGATCAGGCGGCCGTTCGGGGCGAGAAACGGAAGCCCGAGCCAATCGCCCAGACTCGACATCAGGTTGGCCATGCTGGCGCCGGTCTCCTCCTGGACCCCGTCGACATCCCCCTCCGATGTCGTCCGCGGTCCGATCTCCGGGGCGTTTCTCTACCACGCTAGATCGGGGCGCGACACATCGAGTGATCCGGCATCCGACGGCCGCGCGAACGGGTTCCGCGGGGTGGTGTGCCGGGCGCGGCGTGGACGTGGGACGATGACCGCGTGTCCCAGAACGCGAACCGTGTCGACGTGCTCGTCGTGGGTGCGGGGCCCGCGGGTGCGGCGGCTGCATATTGGCTCGCCGAGCGCGGTCATTCGGTGCTCGTCGTCGAGAAGAAGCGGTTCCCGCGCGAGAAGACCTGCGGCGACGGGCTCACGCCGCGCGCGGTCCGCCAGCTCACCGACATGGGCCTCGCCGAGCCGCTCGCGGACTTCCACCGCTACGAGGGTCTCCGCTCGATCGCGCACGGGATCACGCTCGAGCTCGCCTGGCCGGATCATCCCGATTTCGGGCGGTTCGGCTACGTCGTCCGGCGCCGGGACCTCGACCAGATGGTCGCCGACCGGGCGGTGAAGGCGGGTGCGACGCTCTGGCAGGCCTCCGAGGCCGTCGCTCCCATCGTCGAGCACGGCCTGGTGACGGGGGCGTCGGTCCGCCGGGGCGAGACGGGCACGACCGAGGCGGTCACCGCCCGCTACGTCGTCGTCGCCGACGGTGCCAACTCCCGGTTCGGGCGCGCGCTCGGCACCGCGCGGGATCGCAGCTACCCGATGGGCATGGCGATTCGCGGGTATTACACCAGTCCGTACCACGACGAGCCGTGGATCGAGTCGCACCTCGACCTGCGCGACCGCGACGGCAACCACATGCCCGGGTACGGGTGGATCTTCCCGGTCGGCGACGGCACGATCAACGTGGGCGCCGGCCTGCTGGACACCTTCTCCGGCTTCACCGCCGTCAACACGTCCAAGCTGATGGAGGCGTTCGCCGCGACGGCGCCGGCGCGCTGGGGCATCTCCCCGGAGACCTCCTGCGGACCGCCGACCGGAGGGCGGCTCCCGACCGGCGGATCGGTGGTGCCGAAGGTGGGGCCCACCTGGATCATCGCCGGTGACGCGGCCGGCTCGATCAACCCGTTCAACGGTGAGGGCATCGCCTACGGGTACGAAACCGGACGCCTCGCCGCGGAGTGCGTGAGTCGGGCACTGCGGAGCGGCGACGGCCTCGCGCTCGCGGAGTACCCCGACCTGCTCGACGAGCGCTACGGCCTCTATTTCAAGGTCGCGCGCACGTTCGTGAAGGTCATCGGCAACCCCGCGGTGATGCGCGAGCTCACGCGGGTCGGCATGCACTCGCGCACGCTCATGGAGTGGGTGCTGCGCATCATGGCCAATCTGCTGCGTCCCGACGAGCTGGGTCCCGCGGAAGCCGCGTACGCCGCAGTCGAGACGTTGGTCCGGGTGCTGCCCGATCCCTCCGGTCGGCGCAGTTCCACCTCGAGAGGACCCGCAGTCGTTCCGATAGTGCGGTGATGGCGGCGATGGACCCGATCGAGCCGCTGCCCGACGTGGGCCGGCTCGTCATGCTCAACGAGAACCTCGGCGGGCACGCGACGATGCACCTGAACATCTATCGCGCGCTCGCGGAGCACCCGGAGGTCGACCTCGTCGCGCTCGACGTTCCGCCTCGCTCCTTCCTGCGTCGCATCGTCGGGATGCAGATCCCCGGTCTGGCGCGCCTCGACGCCGACCTGTCGCCGGTGCGCTCGCAGCTCGCGCTGTCGTCGACCGCGCACCGGATGCTGCGCGACGCGATCGCCTCGGGCCCGATCGGCGCGATCCATGCGTACTCGCAGCACGTCGCCCTGCGCTCCACCGACGAGCTCCGGCGTTACCCGTCGGTCGTCTCCACCGACGGCTCGGCCGCGCAGAACGCCGTGCAGCTCCCGTTCAGACGCCCGGCGCGGTTCACTCCGTTCACCGCGCGCGTCGGTGAGCACTTCGAGGCGCGCGTCTTCGAGGCCGCGACGATCGTCGTCGCGCAGTCGGAGTGGTGCGCGCGGGCGATCCGCGATCGCTACGACCTCGGCGAGGACCGGCTTCGCGTGATCCCGTTCGGCATCATCCCGCCGGCGATGCAGTCGGTGCCTCCCAGGGATCCGGGCGCGCTGCCCGAGATCACGTTCACCGGCAACTCGCTCGTCCGCAAGGGCGGGCACGCACTGTTGCGCGCGTTCCGCTCGCGCCTGCGCGGCCGGTGCGTGCTGAACCTCGTCACGCCCGAGGAGATCGACCCCGAGCCGGGTGTCCGCGTCTACCGCGACATCCGTCCCGGGGATCCGCGCCTCGTGGAGATGCTCGCCCGGTCGACGCTGTTCGCGCTGCCGAGCGAGATCGACAAGTCGCCGTACTCGGTGCTCGAGGCGATGTTCGCCGGCCTGCCCGTCGTGACGACGCCGGTCGGTGGGATCCCCGAGATGGTGATCGACGGCGAGACCGGGTTCCTCGTACCGCCGGACGACGACGTCGCGATCGCCGAAGCGATCGAGCGTCTGCTCGCGGACGACGCGCTGCGAGCCTCGATGGGCCAGGCCTCCCGCGCGCGCGCCTACGCGCGCTTCGACGCGCGCCGCACGACGGCGGATCTCGTACGTGTGATCGCCGAGGCGCGCGCGCGGCACGGAGCCTGACCCCGGATCACCACACCCTGGCGGGCCGCGCGAGCTGCCGCGCGAGCCGGAGCTTGTCGTGCGTGGGGCCGATGCAGAAGCGCGGGATCGCGAGCCGGTCGGTGCTCGGCGTGACCCGACCGAAGGTGAAGGTGAACGCGGCGCGGTAGCCGGCGGCGCCCGCAGCGCGGGCCGACGCGTCGTCGTGGTGGCCGAACGGATACGCGAGCAGGTCCGTGATGCCACCCACGTCGGCGAGCCAGTCGCGTGATCGAGTGAGCTCGGCGCCGCGCCGGTCGGCGTCGACGTCGGGGAGCGACGCGTGCGTCGCCGTGTGCGACGCGAGCGTCACGAGCCCGGACGCGGTGAGCTCGCCGAGCTCCGCGGGGGTCATCGTGCGGGCGGCACCGGGCCAGAACGGCGGAGCGACCCCGAGCACGTCGGTGACGACGAACACCGTCGCCGGTACGGCCGCGGCCGCGAGGATCGGCGCCGCGAGCTCGCCCACGCCGACGAGCGCGTCGTCGAAGGTGACCGCGCACAGCCCGTCGAGGTCCCGGCTGGCCTCCAGGCGGTCGACGATCTCGGCGACCGGGACGAACGTGTAGCCCCACGCTCGGATCCAGTCGAGGTGACGCCGCAGGAGCTCGGGCGCGACGTAGTACTCGGTGGCGTTCGCGGGGTCCGTCCCGACGTCGTGGTAGCAGAGGACCGCGGCGCCCTTGTCCCCGACGCGCAGGCGCCCGAACGCGAGTGCACCTGCCGCACCGGGCAGGCCGCTCAGCTTCGTGCGGACGTCGGTCGCGCGGCCCATCGCGCCGACACTACGGGGTCAGCGACCGACGGCGACCGGGCGGATCGACCGCAGCACGGCCCGTGTCATCTCGGCGTCGGTCGTCGTCTGGAGCGTGACCTCCGGGTGCGGTCGCGTGACCCCGCCGAGCACGTCCGAGGCGTTGGGGAACACCCAGGCCGCGTCGGCGGTGGTGATCCATCCGAGGTCGACCCCCTGACCGCCGCGGCGTGAGGCCACGGCTCGCCCGGCGTCGACGACCCGCACGTCCTCGAGCGTGGTGGGGACCCCGGCGGCGAGTGCGCCGTACAGGCTCCGGATCTGCTGCGGGGACCGGCTGATCTGGTGGAGCCCGGTCCGCATCGCGGCCGCCGGGGACCAGCCGGTGGTCTCTGCCAGCCAGACCCCGAACGCGTCGGCGTCCCGACCGGTGAGCACGATCACGTCGCGGGTCGGAGAGGACTCCACGACGAGGAGTCCTTCGAGCACGAAGGCGTTGGAGGAGACGAGGTCGCCGGCTGTGTAGCGCTGCACCGAGCAGGTCACCTCGGGCCCGAAGACCACGGCGAAGAGCGCACTGTGCGGTGGGAGCGGCGCCCTCGATTCGGTGCCGAGCACACCTCGGGCGACGAGCGACCGCGTCACGGCGGCGGCCACGACCGCGGCCTCGTGGGGCGACAGGGCCGGATCCGCGCTCGGCGGGACGCCCGGGAACCCGTTCGCCCCCCGGAGCGCGGCGATCGCGGTGAGCTCGTCGACCGAGTAGCGCTCCGAGGTGGAGATCGCCGAGTCGGCGGGGTCGTCGGGGCGCAGGCCCTCGTCGTACCGGTCGTGTCCGTGGAGTAAGCGCACCGCAACCACCAACTTCGCTCGTGACGTCCTTCGAGCTCCGCCGCCGCGTCGTGCGCCCGAGCGGACCGTACCGTGTCGACCACGCGCCGTCGAGAGCCGCGTACTGCGCGAGTTCGGTGGAGGTGCGCAGGCCGGGCAAAGGGAATGGTCGAGCGCCGACGTTCACTTTGCCCGGCTCGGACCGCGGTCGGATAGCCTCGGCGCGCCTGTCAGCGGGAGCACCGGAGGGGAGTGAGCGTGGCGCAGTACCTGCCGATCCTGACGATGATCGTGCTGGTCGTCCTCTTCGTGTCGCTGAGCTTCGCGGTGTCGGTCCTGCTCGGAGTGCGGCGGCCGACGAGGGCGAAGACCGCGCCCTACGAGTGCGGGATCGTCCCCGAGCGCGAGCCCGTCGAGCGCTTCCCGGTCAAGTTCTACCTGGTCGCGATGACCTTCATCATCCTCGACGTCGAGATCATCTTCCTCTACCCCTTCGCCACCGTGTTCCGCTCGCTCGGCGGGTACGGCCTCGCGATCATGGGGGTGTTCCTTCTCGTGCTCATCGTGCCGTTCGCCTACCTGCTGAGCGTCGGCGCGCTCGACTGGGGTCCGGTCCGCCAGGTCGCGAGCCGCATCGTGCGTCCCGTGCTGCGCGCGGCCGGCATGCCCGACGGCGTTGCAGACGCGCCCCGCCACGTCGAGGACGAGGCCGCGTAGCACCATGGGTCTCGACGCGGTCCCCTACAACTTCCTGACCGGTCGGCTCGAGGACGTCGTCCGGTGGGCGCGCCGCAATTCGGTGATGCCGGCCACGTTCGGTTTGGCGTGCTGTGCGCTCGAGATGATGGCGACGGGTGCCGCGCACTACGACCTCGCACGCTTCGGGATGGAGACGTTCCGGGCCAGCCCGCGCCAGGCCGACCTCATGATCGTCGCCGGGCGCGTGAGCCAGAAGATGGCGCCGGTGCTCCGCCAGGTCTACGACCAGATGGTCGAGCCGAAGTGGGTGATCTCGATGGGTGTGTGCGCGTCGAGCGGCGGGATGTTCAACAACTACGCGATCGTCCAGGGCGTGGACCAGATCGTCCCGGTCGACGTGTACGTGCCGGGCTGCCCGCCGGGTCCCGAGACCCTGCTCCACGGCATCATCACCCTGCACGGGCTCATCCGCACGGGCGAGCTGCTCCAGCGCCGCGCCGCGTCGCCCACCGGTGGCGCCGGCGTGGAGATCGACCAGCGCGACGGGGTCCCCGTGGCGCTGCCGACCCCCGAACCGGCGGGCGCCTGACCCATGGCCGACGACACGCCCGTGGACGGGAACGACGACGCTCGTGAAGAAGGGCACAAGGTCGCGCCGCCCTGGGACGAGGTGGCGGCGGCGCTCGTCGAGCGCTTCACCGGTGCGGTGTTCCACGACTCGCACGGCCAGGCGGTGGTGTACCTGGAACGCACGCACTGGGCGGACGCGGGCGCGATGTTGCGCGACGACGAGCAGTTCACGACGTGTCTCGACGTCACCGCGGTCGACCACCTCGGCGCCGCCGACCGCCTCCGTGTCGCCGGCGTCGCTCCCGAGCGCTTCGAGGTCGTCGCGAACTTCCTCTCGCACCCGCGGAACCGCCGCATCCGGGTCATCGCCGAGGTGCCCGCCTCGGCCCCCGCGATCGCGAGCCTCACACCGTTGTATCCCGGCGTCGACTTCGCCGAGCGCGAGGTGTTCGACCTCTTCGGGATCGACTTCGTCGGTCACCCGGACCTGACGCGCATCCTCATGCCCGACGACTGGCAGGGCCATCCGCTGCGCAAGGACGACGCGCCCGCGCGCGTGCCGGTCACGTTCAAGGGCGACCCGGGCCCGCGATGAGCGCAGCGGAATGCAGTCGCGATCTGAGCCGCTTGACCAGCGGAGCGTGGCCCGTCCGGCCCGCTCCGCAGGAGCAAGAGGACACACGATGAGCGCAGCGGACGGCGACGTGACGCAGGTGGTGGGGGACCCCGAGCAGGAGCGCCTCGAGCACCAGACCGACGAGGGCGCGCAGCTCCTCAGCCAGCACTCCGAGATCGTCGTCACGGGCGGGCCCTGGCCCGAGCTCGAGGGCGAGTCCCAGACGATGATCATCAACATGGGTCCGCAGCACCCGTCCACCCACTGCGTGCTGCGGAGCATGCTGGAGGTCGACGGCGGGACGGTGGGGCGCGCGAAGCCCGTCATCGTGGTCAAGAGCGGACGCCACGAGGCCGGTGCCAAG
>CAZXCB010000157.1:0-7968 GCA_964639075.1 uncultured Bifidobacteriaceae bacterium
GCCCATCCAGATGCCGACGCCGAGCGCGATCGCGATCCCGACGATCGCGTAGACGCTGGACTCGAGCCCGGAACTGATGCCCGAGAGGACGACGGTCGCCGGGCCGGTGCGGGAGGCCTCGGCGATCTCGCGCACGGGGCTGGTCTCGGTCGACGTGAAGTATTCCGTCAGCCGGCTGAGCGCCTGGGCCAGCACGAGCCCGACGATCACCGCGCCGAAGCACCGCCAGCCGGCGTCGAACTTGTCGTTGCCGACGTACGCGAACGCGAGGATCGCGGTGCCGACGATCGTGAGCAGGCCGGCGGTGATGAAGCCGCGGTTGATCGGCGCCATCGCCGACTTGTCCCTGTCGGTCGCGCGGACGGCGAACACGCCGACGATCGACGCCAGGACCCCGACCGCGCGGGCCGCGAGGGGGAACACCAGGCCGAGCGCGGGGTTCAGGCCGATGGACTGGAAGGCCGCGACCCCGAGGATGATCGACGCGACGAGGGTGACCTCGTAGCTCTCGAACAGGTCGGCGGCCATACCGGCGCAGTCGCCGACGTTGTCGCCGACGTTGTCCGCGATGGTGGCGGGGTTGCGGGGGTCGTCCTCGGGGATCCCGGCCTCGACCTTGCCGACCAGGTCGGCGCCGACGTCGGCCGCCTTGGTGAAGATGCCACCACCGACGCGCAGGAACAGCGCGAGCAGCGAACCGCCGAAGCCGAAGCCGATGAGGATCGCCGAGGCGGTGTTCTGGAAGATCATGATGATGACCGTGGCGCCGAGGAGTCCGAGGCCGACGGTGAACATGCCGGCCACGCCACCGGTGCGGAACGCGACCTTCAGCGCGGAGGGCAGCGAGCCCGAGCGGGCCGCCGCCGCCGTTCGCACGTTCCCGCGCACCGCGAGGCTCATGCCGATGAACCCGGTCAGGCCCGACATCAGGCAGCCGGCGATGAACGCGAGCGTGCGGAACAGCCCGGACTGCGCCTGGGTGAGCCCGGACGATCCGTACGTGAGTCGCGCGCCGTCGTACAGGAGCGGCTTGACCACCTCGGTCGAGGTCACGAACACGACGATGGCGAGGGGGACGAGGATCACCGCGATCGTCTTGAACTGACGCCGGAGGTACGCCATCGCGCCCTCCTGGATCGCGGAGGCGATCTCGATCATCGTCGGCGTGCCCTGGTCGGCGGCGATCACGCCCCGCGCCAGGAAGAAGCCGACGGCGATCGCGAGGAGCGCGGTCGCCGCCGAGAGGATGAGGAGCGCCCACTCGGTGCTGCCCAGCTCGAAGACCTGGTAGCCACCTTCGGCCGCGAGGACGTTCATCAGCGTTGGATCTCCTTGCTGGTCAGCAGGTGGCACCGCGTGCCGCTCGAGCCCCTGGCACCCGAACCGGAGGACCGTACGGGCGCCGTCACGAACGAGTCAATCTAGCCAGGCCGGCCTGTGGACAGCCGAAACGAGGGCGGGTGGAACGCCGGACCGGCGGGGCGGGCGACGACCTAGACGTGGTACGGCACGGACGTGACGACGGTGCCCTTCCGGAAGAGCAGCCGGCCCTTGAGGAACAGGGCGCTCTGGTTGTGGAGCAGCTGGCCCCACCACGAACCGACGACGAACTCGGGGATCACCACGGTGACGACGTCGTTCGACCGCTGGGCGTCGAGCTCGTCGACGAAGCGCAGCACGGGCCGCGCGAGCTCACGGTACGGGGAGAAGACGATCTCGAGCGGCACGTCGATCCCGAACTGCGCCCACTCGCGGGCGATCTTCTCCTGCTCGTCCTCGTCGGAGACGACGGTCACGGCGAGCAGGCGGTTCGGACGCATCGACTTCGCGTAGGCCAACGCCTCGAGCACACCGCGGTGGACCGAGCCGACGAGCACGACGACGGTGTGGTTCATGGGTCGCGGCCGGTAGTCGATGTCGGCCTTCAGCCCACGCTCGACGTTCATGTAGTGCGTGTGGATCGACTTGAACAGCACGATGATCATCGGGATCACGATGATCACGATCCAAGCGCCAGCCTTGAACTTCGTGATCGCGATGACGAGGAAGATGACGAACGTCGTGGTCGCGCCGACGCCGTTGAGCCAGGCGTTGAACTTCCAGCGCGGTTCCCGCTCCTTCTGGTGATGCCGGACCATGCCCGTCTGCGAGAGCGTGAACGACGCGAACACGCCCACCGCGTACAGCGGGATCAGCGCGTTCGTGATCCCGCCGAAGGCGACGACGAGGAGCGCGGCGGCCCCGGCCAGGACCAGCACGCCGTTCGAGAACACCAACCGGTCCCCCCGGTTCGCGAGCTGGCGCGGCAGGTACTTGTCGTGGGCGATGATCGATGACAGGCGGGGGAAGTCCGCGTACGCGGTGTTGGCGGCGAGCGTGAGGATGGCCGCGGTCGAGATCTGCAGCACCAGGTACATGAAGCCGTTGCCGAAGACGAGCAGGCCCATCTGCGAGAACACCGTCTGCTCGTGGCTCGGGTAGGGGTGCACGTGGTGGGCGAGGACCGAGACGCCGAAGAACAGCCCGCCGAGGATGAAGCCCATGAACATCAGGGTCGTCGCTGCGTTCTTCGACTCGGGACGGCGGAAGGCCGGCACCCCGTTGGAGATCGCCTCGACGCCGGTCAACGCGACGGCACCGGACGAGAAACCCTTCAGGATGAGGAAGAGCGAGAGCGAGCCGCCGGCGACCTGCTCCCCGCCGGCCTCCTTGAAGGCCTCCGCGTTGAACGGCACGTGGCCGAGGCTGCCGAAGTAGCTCTCGTAGAGCCCGTAGCCGACGAGGATCGTGAGGATCGCGATGTAGATGTAGGTCGGCACCGCGAACACCCGACCGGATTCCTTCACTCCGCGCAGGTTCGCGAGGGTGATGATCGCGATCAGCAGCAACGCCATCTCGACGCGGTAGTCGATGAGATCCTGGAGCGCCGGGATCGAGATGATCGCCGCGACACCGGCGGAGATCGACACCGCGACCGTGAGGATGTAGTCGACGAGCAGCGACGCGCCGGCGACGAGCGACGGCATCTCGCCGAGGTTCTCACGGCTCACGACGTAGGAGCCACCGCCGCTCGGGTAGGCGAAGATCGTCTGGCGATACGAGGTGACGACGATCGCGAGGATGAGGGCGACCGCGATCGAGATCGGGACCAGCGTCTCGAGCCCCAGTGCGAGGCTCGACGCCCCGACCGCCGTGACGAAGAGGATCTCCTCCGTCGCGTACGCGGTCGAGGAGATCGCGTCGGACGAGAAGACCGCGAGCGCGATGGTCTTGACGATCCGCTGGTGCTCCTGCTCCGCCGTGGCGAGCGGGCGTCCGACCAGGATGCGCTTGACGACCGACACCGGGTGGGGCTCCAGGAGGGAGGGAATGGTCGGCGGGGAGTTTGTCACGCCGGAGCCGACGGCTCGGGGTTGACTCGCACTAGCTTGCGTCCCGATGCGAGTCGCGATCGCCGGTGCCGGCAACGTCGGACAGCACGTGGCCAGCTCGCTCCATCAGGCGGGACACGAGGTGCTGCTCATCGAGCAGAACCAGAGCGTCGTCGACCGCGCCACGCTGGCCGACGGGATCGAGTGGCACGTCGGCGACGCCTGCGAGGTGTCGTCGCTCCGCGAGGCCGGGCTCAACCGGAGTGAGGTGCTCGTGGCCGCCACCGGCGACGACGAGGACAACCTGGTGGTCTCGCTGCTCGCGAAGCAGGAGTTCGGCATCCCCCGCGTGATCGCCCGCGTGAACCACCCCAAGAACGAATGGATGTTCAACGAGAACTGGGGCGTCGACCTCTTCGTCTCCACCCCCACGCTGATCACCGCCATGGTGGAGGAGGCGGTCAGCGTCGGCAAGCTCGTGGAGATCCTGCGCTTCGAGGGCGGGCTCGCCCGTCTCGTCGAGGTCACGCTCGCCGAGGATGCCGCCGTCGTCGGGCGCTCGATCGCCGAGACCGCCCTGCCCCGCGAGGCCACGATCGTGGCGATACTTCGCGAGGACCACCTGGTCGTGCCGCGCGGCGAGACCGTGTTCGAGCCCGGCGACGAGGTGCTGGCGCTCGTGACGCCCGACTCCGAGGATCAGATCCGCGAGATCCTCACCGGCATCGGGGCGGCTCCCGGCACCATCTGAACCGCGGCGGCTCAGACCAGGAGCTCGTAGCCCGGGTTGTAGACGACGTTCTCGGCGCCCTCGCGGATCGCGACGCCGTCGAGGATCAGGCGCCGCCCCGGCGTGATCCCGCGGATCCGGCCGCGGCCGAGGAACACCGCCACCACGGCGCCGCGCCCGTCGCGCACCGTGATCTCCACCGCCGGTGCGCCCGCGCGGGGCACGATTCGCAAGGACGTGACCTCGCCGGCGACGCGCACCGGGGTGCGGAGAGGGAGCTCGTCGAGGGGCGTGAGACCCAGCCCGGCGCAGTAATCCCTGAGCCGCTCGCGGTCGGAGTCCTCGGTCGACTGCGAGACCTTCTTGATGAAGCCCTTGACTCCCATGCTTCCTCCAGCGCCGAGCCGCAGTCCGAGACGGTACCGCCGATAGCATCCGGTCGCCCGCTCGGACCACGCCGGTCCCGGCGCCTCCAGCTCGTCGTCGGGCAGAAGGGATGAACCGTGCACGTCGTCGTCGTCGGATGCGGACGCGTCGGGAGCGAGCTCGCCGGGACGCTGGAGCTCCAGGGCCACACGGTCGCGATCATCGACAAGCGGAAGGACGCGTTCCGGCGCCTTCCCAAGGCGTTCGGCGGCTACCGGATCGTCGGCTTCGGCTTCGACCGCGACACGCTCGAGGAAGCAGGCGTGCGGGAGGCAGGCGCGATGGCCGCGGTCACCAGCGGCGACAACTCCAACATCATGGCGGCGCGCGTCGCGCGCGAGACCTTCGAGGTGGAGCGGGTCGTCGCCCGCATCTACGACCCCCGGCGCGCGGCGATCTACCAACGCCTGGGCATCCCGACCGTCGCAACGGTCTCCTGGACCACCGACCAGGTGCTCCGCCGGTTGCTGCCCGGCGAGAGCGCGGCCGACTGGACCGACTCGTCGGGCGCGATCGGCCTCGTCGAGCGGGACCTGCCGGCGGAATGGGCCGGCAAGCGGCTGAGCTCGCTCGACGCGCCCGGCACCTTCGTGCTCACGGCCGTCACCCGGCTCGGGACCGCGCACATCGCGCGCCCGGATCTGGTGGGTCAGGACGGCGACATCCTGCACGTCATGGCCAAGCTGGACGCGCTCGACCAGCTCGAGCACGCGCTCTCGCACGGTCCCGAGCACTGAGAGCCACATTGCCGGGATGCCACCGCGCGCGTTTCGGCGCATGGCATCCTGGATCGCTCATGTCACCGCCGGTCCGTCACGCCTTCGTCCTCGCGCTCGCCGGCATCGTCGTGCTCGGGGCGTGCTCGGACGGCGGGTCGACCGAGGCGGGGTCCTCGACGACCACCCGCCCCGACGCCTCGGTCACCGTGACCGCGGGTCTCGTCGGAGTCTCGAGTGCAGGCCCGCCCGTCGAGCTCCCGGCGGTCGACCGTGACGCCGTGCTCGCCGCGGTCACCGACTACGTCCAGCAGGCGACGCTCGACCCGCTCGACGGCGCGCCGACGAAGGACCTCGCCGCGCAGCTGACGGCGTCGGCCGTACCCGCGCTGACCGGACCCGAGCACGATGCTCTCGTCGACGTCGGGGTGCCACCGGCGACCGGAGCGGTGAAGGTCACGCTCGCACCGGTCAACCTGCGCGGCCTCGCCGACCGCGCCGGCACCATCGACCTCGTCGGTGCGACCGTCGACCTCACGGCCCACGCGCCGGTGGCCAAGGGTCGGGTCACGATCCACCGGACCGGGGAGCTGATGTTCACGCGCGAGGGCGCCGCCTGGAAGCTCCTCTCGTTCAAGCTCACCGTCACCCGCGACGGACCGGGCCTCGACTCCGCCACCGCCTCGACGACCCCGACGGCCGCGCCATGATCCGCCGCCATCCGGTCGTGGCCGTGCTGATCGGTCTCCCGATCGTCGTCAGCCTGACCTTCGCCACCCTCGTCGCGCTGTGGCTCGCCGGCGTGCAGGTGCCCGGTGCGTCGGCCGCGCGCTGGTTCACCCTCACCAAGACCGCGAGCGCCGACTACACGCCGAGCGCCGACAAGCCGGTGTTCCTCCTCGCGATCGGCAACGACGGCCGAACCGGCCAGACGATCACGCGCGGCGACGCGGTTCACCTCATCGGCATCAACCCCACGCTGCACCAGGCGACGATCCTCGACATCCCACGCGACACCGGGATGCAGATCCCCGGACACGGCGTCGACAAGGTGAACGCGTCGCACGCCATCGGTGGACCTCGCCTCGAGGCCGACACCATCAGCGCGGCGACTGGCGTCCCGATCCCGTACGTGATCGACACGGACTTCGACGGCTTCATCGGGATGGTCGACGACGTCGGCGGCCTGACCGTGAACGTGCCGTTCCGGATGCAGGACCCGTTCTCGGGCGCCGACTTCCAGCCCGGGGTGCAGAAGCTCAACGGTCACCAGGCGCTCGCATACGCACGCAACCGCCACCAGTTCCCGAACAGCGACCTCACCCGGACCCAGAACCAGGGCTACCTGATCATCCAGGCGCTCGCGCAGTTCCGCGCCGAGAACGCCGGTCCGCTCCGCACGCTCGAGCTGCTCGCCGATCTCGGCCGCCACGCCCAGCTGGACGGCATCGGCCTGAAGGACCTCTACGGCCTGAGCCGACTCGGCCTGACGGTCGACCCCGCGAACGTGAAGAACGTGCTCGTCCCGGTCGTGAGCGGCAGTGGGAGCCGGCTCGCCCTCGGGCCCGGTGCCGCGAGCCTGTTCCAGGACTTCGCCGACGACGCGGTCCTGCAGTCCCACTAGGGACGAGCCGCCGGTCGCGGCGTGGCCCGGAGGCGCCGACCCACCCACGCGCGAGGCTGCGGCGGTGCCGCTCGACGCCGTCGACACCCTCGACACCATCGTCTCGGACCCCGAGCTGTTCGAGCGCGTGATCGTTCGACGCACGATGCCCGCGCGCCCGGCCCGGACCGGCCAGCTGCGCGAACCCCTCCACCCGGAGGTCGAGGCCCGGCTCGCCTCCCGCGACGTCGATGCGCTCTACACCCACCAGGCCGCCGCCATCGACCGGCTCCGGGCCGGTGAGCACGTCGTCGTCGCGACGGGTACGGCCTCGGGAAAGTCGCTCTGCTACCAGCTGCCGATCATCGACGCCGCGCTCCGCGGGAGCACCGACACGGCGCTGCTCGTCTTCCCGACCAAGGCGCTCGCACAGGACCAGCTGCGCTCGCTCCGGCGCTGGCTTGTTCCGGGGCTCCACGCCGTCACCTACGACGGCGACACGCCACCCGACGACCGCACCTGGGCGCGCCGGAACGCCACCGTCGTCCTGACGAACCCGGAGATGCTCCACCAGGCGATCCTGCCGTTCCACGCGCGGTGGTCGACGTTCCTCATGCGCCTCCAGGTGGTCGTCGTCGACGAGCTGCACGCGACGCGCGGCATCTTCGGCAGCCATCTCGCGAACGTGCTCCGTCGGCTCCGCCGGGTGTGCGCGCACTACCGGTCGGACCCGACGTTCTGCTTCGCGAGCGCGACCATCGGGAACCCGGCCGAGCTGGCGTCGACGATGCTCGGCGCGCCGGTGCACCTCGTGGACGACGACGGCTCGCCGCAGACCGAGCGCGGGTTCGCGTTGTGGCAACGGCCGCTCCTCGACGCCACCACCGGGGCTCGCGCGTCAGCGACGGTCGAGACCGCCGAGATACTCAGCCGGTTCGTCATCGCCGGCAACCCCACGCTCGCGTTCACGAGAAGCCGGCGGGGCGCGGAGCTGGTCGCGAACCACGCCCGCCGGATCGTCGGCGCGCGCCGGCCCGGTCTCGAGGACCACATCGCCGCGTATCGCGCCGGATACCTCGCCGACGAGCGCCGCGAGCTCGAGCGCCGCCTCACCAGCGGGGA
>CAZXCB010000158.1:0-7919 GCA_964639075.1 uncultured Bifidobacteriaceae bacterium
GGCCGGCCGCGGCGACCAGGTCGGCGAGCGCCGGAGGCTCGGCACCGAGGCCGCGCTCGAGATCCGCCGCCGCCGCGGCGAGCAGGTCGAGGAGTCCGGCCAGCTCCGGCGGGTTCCGGTCGGAGGGGCGGCGCAGTACCGCGACGATGCCGCACATCAGGCCGACCAGCCTACCGGCGGCGTGCGCCCCGCCACTGCGGGCACGAGTCGCGGATCGTCCGGAACCGCGCGCGGGCCGTCATCCGGCGCCGAAGCGGCGCACGACGCGGCGGTGGCGGTGGCGGAAGATCGCGGTGATGACGGCGGTGTGGAGCCGCCGGCCGCCGGGAAGGCGCGCGGTCAGGGCCCGGGGCTCGAAGGTCAGGCGGTCGACGAGCCGGCACCGCCCCGCGGCCGTCGGCGTGACCCGGCGCTCGTGCTGCCAGCTCGCCGCGCTGAGCAGGGGCGACCGCTCCACGAAGTGCAGCGCGCCGACCTCGGCGAGCGTCAGGTCGTCGGCGTCGAAGGGGACGATGCCGAACAGCAGGATCCAGCTCCGCCCGATGGTGACGCCGGGCTCCAGCGTGGCGAGCGATCCGTCCTGCCAGCCTCGCGGCACGGTCATGCGCATCCAGGGCCACAACTCGTCGTTCACCCCGGTCGCGGTCGTGACCCACGCCCACACGACCTCGGCATCGGCGGCCAGGTCGCTCGCTCGCTCGACGGTCGGCATGCCGTGCGCCCCGATCAGCCGAGGATCCGGTGCAGCGTCGCGGTGAGGTCGGTCGTGAGCCGCCGCGCCGTCGCCTCGTCCGCGGCCTCCACCATCACGCGGACCACGGGTTCTGTGCCCGACGGTCGCACGAGGACCCGCCCGTCCGCACCGAGCTGCGCCTCGGCGCTTCGGACCGCGTCCCAGAACTCGGTGGCACCGTCGAGGCCGGCCCGGTTCGCAACCCTCACGTTCTCGAGCACCTGCGGGTACTTGGTGACGACCGCGGCGAGCTCGTGCAGCGGCCGGTCGGCGCGCACGACAGCGTCGAGCAGGAGGATCCCGGTGAGGGGCCCGTCGCCGGTCACGGCACGATCGGAGACGATCACGTGCCCCGACTGCTCTCCGCCGAGCGCGAGGTCGTGCTCCTCCATCGCGGCGAGCACGTGGCGGTCGCCGACCGGCGTGACCACCACGCCGATGTCCTGCGCCTCGAGCGCGCGGATGAGACCGAGGTTGGCCATCACCGTGGTGACGATCGCGCGGTGACGCAGCGCGGCGCGCGCGTCGAGGTCGATCGCGAGGATCGCGAGGATGTGGTCGCCGTCGACGACCGCACCCCGGGCGTCGACGGCGACCACGCGGTCGGCGTCGCCGTCGAACGCGAGGCCGGCGTCCGCGCCCGTCTCCAGGACACGGGCCGCCACGACATCGGGGTGGGTCGAGCCGCACCCGGCGTTGATGTTGCGGCCGTCGGGGCTCGCACCGATCACGTCGACCGCGGCGCCGAGCGCGCGGAACGCCTCCGGCGCGACCTGTGACGCTGCACCGTGCGCGCAGTCGAGGACGACGCGGAGCCCGGCCAGGTGCTGCCCGCCGTCGACGGCCCGCTCGAGCGCGGCGACGTAGCGGGACCCCGCGCCCTCGACCTCGACGCGCGTCCCCGGGGGCCCCGGGCCGTCGGCGGGCGCGCGCTCGTCGAGGATCGCGTGGAGCGCGGCCTCGACCGCGATCTCGGTCTCGTCGCGGAGCTTGCGTCCGCCCGGCTCGAACAGCTTCACGCCGTTGTCCGAGAACGGGTTGTGGCTCGCCGAGATCATCGCCCCCGCCGCACCCTGGGCGGCCGCGAGCCCGGCGAGGCCCGGTGTCGGCAGGACGCCGAGCACGTGGGCGTCCCCACCCGCGCGCGTGATCCCCTCGACGAGCGCGGCCTCGAGCGCAGGCCCGGACTCCCGGGTGTCGCGTGCGACGAGGAACGGGACGGCCGTGCCGATCGCCCGGACCGCGGCCGCGCCCAGCGCGCGCACGATCTCGGGGGTGAGCTCGGTTCCCGCGACGCCGCGGATGCCGTCGGTGCCGAAGCGCGGCGCCACGCCCGCGCGCCCCGCGCCTACCGCTTGGAGTACTGCGGCGCCTTGCGCGCCTTCTTGAGCCCGTACTTGCGGCGCTCCTTCTCCCGCGCGTCGCGCGTGAGGAGGCCGGCCTTCTTGAGCGCCGGACGCGCCTCGGGGTCCAGCGCGACGAGCGCCCGGGCGATCCCGAGCGAGAGCGCGCCCGACTGCCCGGCGATGCCGCCACCGCGGATGGTGGCGTCGACGTCGTACACGTCGGCGGTCTGGGTCACCCGCAGTGCCTCGGTGGAACCGGTGCGGTGGGTCGCGATGTGGAAGTAGCTCTCGATCTCGCGACCGTTCACCACGACCTTGCCGGTGCCCGGACGCAGGCGCACGCGCGCGACGGCTTCCTTGCGACGACCCGTGGTCTGGATGAGGGGCTTGGTCACGATGCCTTCTTCGAGGTGAGCACGCGCGGCTGGGGCTGCTGCGCGGCGTGGGGGTGGGTCGGGCCGGCGTAGACGCGCAGCTTCTTCAGCTGGGCGCGGCCGAGGCGGCTCTTCGGGAGCATGCCGCGCACCGCGAGGCGCACGACCCGCTCCGGATTCCGCTCGACGAGGTGGCCGAGGTTCTCGGACCGGATGCCGCCCGGGTACCCGGAGTGGCGGTAGTAGAGCTTGCCCTCGGACTTGCGCAGCGAGATGTCGAGCTTGCTCGCGTTGACGACGATCACGTGGTCGCCGGTGTCGACGTTCGGCGCGTAGATCGGCTTGTGCTTGCCGCGCAGCAGGTTCGCGACCTCGGTCGCCAGACGCCCGAGGACGAGGCCCTCGGCGTCGATGACGTGCCAGTTCCGCTCGATGTCGGAGTCTTTGGGATGGAAGGTCCGCACTGGATCCACTCTTCTCGACGTCTTCTCCGGGACGCGGCCCGGGCGCGCGCGACCCCACCGAGGCCGTACGTCAGCCCGAGGAGCGTACTCGGCCCCGGCCGCCGCCACCAAGCCGCGCCGAGCCCCCCGGGGGCGGCGATCGCACGATTCGGCGACGGGCCGGCCGCTACGGGAGCAGGGTCGATGCCGCGTACTGCGCGAACGAGTCGTCGCGCGCGAGCCAGCCCTGCTCGAGGTACTCGGGGATGCGCTCCGCCGGGATCACGTATCGCTCACGGTAGAAGCGGCGCACCCCCTCCTCGCCGCCGCGCTGGTAGGCGGCCCACCACTCCTTCTTGAAGCTCGCGGTCCATCCCGGCAGCGAGCGCTTGCGGGGCGGCTGCATGCGCCACCGGAGGGCGGCGAGCCCGGAGGTCGGCGGCGTCGCCCACTCGATGAGCCGGGTCACCTTCTCCACGAACTGGTCCTCGTCCTGGATCATGTAGTGGTGCACCACGCCGGGCACCCGTCGGACCCGCTCGGGTACCAGCTCGCCGCACTCGTGCTCGTGCCGAGGGCAGTTGTGGTCGACGGGGAGCGAGGCCAGCCACGTGGCCCGGTAGAAGGTCTTGCCATCCCGGTAGCTCGTGTGCAGCGGGCTCGACTCGTCGGCCGAGTAGTACGACCGGCGCACGAACACCGGGCCGTCGGGCGGGTCCTCGGCCGTGGGCAGGAAGAGCTCGGCCCCGAAGTTCACCGCGTCCACGTCCTCGGGAACGTCGGCGAACAGCGCCGACGCGTCCCCCGGCGCCCAGAAGAGCTCGTCCGTGTCGGCGATCCCGACCCACTCGAGCCGGTGATCGGTGGCCGTGAGCATGTCGCGGAGCATCTGGTGGCGAACGGTCTGGCGGTCGCCGAAGTCCGGGAAGCTCCGATACGCCACCCGGTCGCCGGCATCGGCGACCGTCTGCTTCGTGCCGTCGGTGCTCTCGTTGTCCGCCACCGCGATCCGGTCGATGCCCCAACCGAGATGGTGACGAAGGTTGGCGCGCAGCAGCTCCTCTTCGTTCTTCGTCACCAGGAGCAGCCCCAACACCTCCGTAGTATGGCGGCTGCCTCGCTCGCGACGCCTCACCGCCGGACTCGTGGGTACGCTCGGCCTTCGTGACGCCACCGACTGCCATCCATCAGCTCGCGCCCGAGCTCGAGGCCGACGCCGACCGGGCCCTCGAGATCCTGCTGGACTCCGAGCTCGATCCGATCGTCGACATGGTCCTGCTGAGCCACGGCGATCGCTACGAGGCCCGGACCCACGACGGCTCGGTCACCTTCCGGCGCACCGAGGCGGGGTACGAGCGCACCGGGGGCAGCGGGGCGGACCCGCTCGCCGACCAGTCGACCGACAAGTTCGCGCCCCTCGCGGCCGAACGCGCCAACGCCTACCCCCACCGGTCTCGCAACGCCTACCCGCACGCGTACGACACCGTCGCACAGCTGTTCGACCACCCGGCCGCGCCGGACCTGTGCGTGATCCACTCGGCGTCGCACAACTGGGAGGACCAGGGCGGCCACCGCGGCGAGCACGGGTCGCTCGGTGTGGTCCAGGCGCGCGCACCGTTCGTGATCGCGGGCAAGGGCGTGCGCAACGACGGGCTGGTGGCACGCAGCGCGCGCCTCGTGGACGTCGCGCCCACGCTGCTGCACCTGGCCGGCGCGGCGCCGGTCGCCGACGGCGTGTACCTCGCAGGCCAGGACGGCGAGGTCCGGCTCGACGTGCTCGACGTCGAGGCCGGTCGCCCGCGCCACGTCATCGGCTTCCTCTTCGACGGCACCAACCCGAACGTCCTCTACGACATGGCGGCAGGCGGCGAGGCGCCGAACGTCGCGCGGCTCATCGCGATGGGCACCGCGTTCGAGCACGGCGCGATGGCGAGCCTGCCGACGATCACGCTCGCGAACCACACGACGATCCTCACCGGCCGCCACCCCGGCCATCACGGCATCCTCAACAACGCCTGGTACGACCGAGCGACCGACACCCAGATCATCACGAACTCGAACGCGACGTGGGCACGGTCGATGGACTCGATCACACCCGGCACCGAGTCGATCCACACCGCGATCCGTCGCACCTGGCCCGACGCGTTCACGGCGAGCTGCAACGAGCCGTGCGACGTCGACGCGGTGTACTCGACGTTCGACTTCTTCCGCCGGGGCGACGTGCCGCTCATCCCGCCGGATCCGCTGGGCCTGCCGCACACGACCGAGCGGTTCGTCCGGCCGTCGAAGGACTACTCGTGGTCCTCGGTGGTGGACCACATGTGCGTGGACCAGGCGGTCGGCATCCTGGGTGGCTCCTACCGCGACCAGACCTATCCGCTCCCACGCTTCCTGTGGGCGAACTTCACGCTCACCGACGCCGCGTTGCACGAGGGCGGTCCCCACTCCGAGATCGCGGCCGCGTCGATCCGCGACTCCGATGCGCGCATCGGCGACGTGATGGCCGCGGTCGAGCGGGCCGGTGTGTTCGACGACACCGCGTTCGTGCTCGTCGCCGACCACGGCATGGAGGAGAACAACCCCGAGGTGCGAGGGGACTGGGACGTCCCGCTGAAGGAGTCGGGGCTCCGGTTCCGCGACGAGGCGTACGGCTTCCTCTACCTCGGCGTCGACTGACGTGCGGATTCGGTCACGCGCGTGCCGCGCGGCGCTCGCCGTCGGCGCGGTGCTCGCGCTGGGCGTGCTCGGCGCCGGGTGCGGCAGCGACGCCGAGGTCGTGCAGCAGCCCGACGGCGCCGTGAAGGTGCACGGCACGGGCAAGCGGGCCACCGTCTCGGTCGGTGGCGAGAACGGTGCGACGGTCACCTACAACCAGCAGGCGCTGCCGGCCGACTTCCCGAGCGCCGTCCCGCGCCCGGACGGCCTGCGGCTCCTCACCGCGACGAGCACCCCCGGCGGTGGGTACTTCCAGCTCACGTACGCGGCGCCGGACCCGGGCACCGCCCTGACCTCCTACCGCGCGCAGCTCGACGGCGCGGGCTTCACCGCGTCCGGGGAACCGGCCGGCGGCGGGCGCGTCGACTCGCTCGAGGCCACGGGCCACGGCTGGACCCTCACCGCGTTGGGCACCGGCCGCGGCAAGGTCGGCGTCGTCGACCTCGCGGTCGCGCGCTCGCCCGGCTGAGGAGTGGGACCGCGCGCTCAGGTGTCGTAGCCCACCTCCCAGAGGCACAGGCCGTGCGCCGGCGCCATGGTCCCGGCCGCGTCGCGGTTCTCGGCGCGCAGGATCGCGAGCATGTCGCCGGGCCGCCGCTTGCCGAGCCCGGCGTCGACGAGCGTCCCGACGATCGACCGGACCATCCGCCAGCAGAACGCGCGGGCTCGGATGTCGTAGCGCAGGATGCCGTCACCGAGGTCGTGCCAGGTCGAGTCGAAGACGCGCCGGACCGTCGTGACGCGAGCGGGCGCCTTGCGGCAGAACGACGCGAAGTCGTGCTCGCCGACGAACGGGTCGGCGGCGAGCGCCAACGCGTGCAGGTCGAGTGGCGCGGGCACGTGCCAGGCGTAGCGCGATCGGAGCGGATCCGCGACCGGTCGGTTCACGATCGTGTAGCGGTAGGCGCGCCAGCGCGCGGAGCGGCGGGCGTCGAAGCCGGGCGGGGTGAGCTCGGCCGAGCGCACGGCGATCTCGGGGCCGAGCATCGAGTTCAAGCTCGTCTGGAGCCGCTCGGGCTCGAGCCCCGGCAGTGCCGGAAAGGACAGGACCTGACCCCACGCGTGGACGCCGGCGTCGGTCCGACCGGCGCACGCGAGGTCGACCTCGGTGCGCAGCACCTGCTCGAGCGCGCGCCCCAGGACGCCGGCGACCGTGCGTTGGCCGACCTGGGTCGCGAAGCCGCGGAAGTCGGTGCCGTCGTACGCAACGAGCAACCGGCACACGGACGGGCCGCCGGTCCCGCCTGCGGGCGGACCGGATGACGCATCGAAGAGCGTCATCGTCGCGGTCCCCCTGGTGTCAGACCAGCTCGATGCGCGCCATCGGCGCGGCGTCGCCCGGGCGCGGCCCGAGCTTCAGGATGCGCGTGTACCCGCCGTTGCGGTCCTGGTACGTGGGTGCGATCTCGGTGAAGAGCTTCGAGGTGGTGGCCTGGTCGTGGATGGTGGCGACGACCTGCCGCTGGCGGTGCACCCCGCCGCGCTTGGCCTTGGTGATCAGCTTCTCCGCGTAGGGCCGCAGGGCCTTGGCGCGCGACACGGTGGTGGTGATGCCGCCGTGCTCGAAGAGCGCCACGGCGAGGTTGGCCATGAGCTGGCGCTGGTGGTGCGGGTCGCCGCCGAGACGGGGACCCTTGCGGGGGCGGGGCATCCGATCAGTCCTTCATCCGCAGCGACAGCCCGCGCTCGTCGAGCTTGACGAGCACTTCGTCGAGCGACTTCTGACCGAAGTTGGTGATGGCGAGGAGGTCGTCCTCGGTCTTCATCACCAGCTGACCGATCGTGTCGACCCGGGCGCGCTTGAGGCAGTTGCGCGGGCGCTCCGAGAGGTCGAGCTCCTCGATCGCCAACTCGAGGTCCGGTGAGGTCGACAGCGTCGGCGACACCTCGCCGAGCTCCAGACCGGCCTGCTCTTCCGACATGTCCGCGACCAGACCGACAAGGCTGCGCAGCGTGGCACCGGCCGACGCGAGCGCGTCACGCGGCGTGATGGAGCCGTCGGTCTCGATCTCGAGGCCGAGCTGGTCGTAGTTGGTGGCCTGCTCGACGCGGGTGGGCTCGATGTCGAACGCGACCCGGCGTACGGGCGAGAAGATCGCGTCGACCGGGATCACGCCGATCGGCGCGCCGGCCTTCTTGGTCTTCTCGGCCGACGCGTAGCCGCGACCCTGCTCGACGGTGATGTCGATGGCGAGGCGGCCCTTCTCGGTGAGCGTCGCGAGGTGCAGCTCGGGGTTGAGGATCTCGACGTCGGTCGTGGTCTGGATCGCCGCCGCGGTCACGTCGGCCGGCCCGCGCACGTCGAGAC
>CAZXCB010000159.1:0-7892 GCA_964639075.1 uncultured Bifidobacteriaceae bacterium
GGTGGGTCGCGTTGCGTGCGACCCACGCGCCCAACGAACGATAGGAGTCGAGGATCGTCTCGTAGTCGCCGGTGTGCACGAGCACCGCGACCCAACCCGCCGCGACCTCACCCAGGCGTATCCCGGATCCGACGCCGCGCACCGTGACGGGATCCCGGATCGGGAGGTACGCCTCGACCTCTTCGACGTCGTCCTCGGCGATCTCGGCCGTGTAGCTCGCGCTGCGCACGCCGAACCTCGTCGCCGCGAGGGTGCCGGCCGCGTGGGCCAGCTCGTCGAACGCGACGGCGAGCCAGTCCCACAGCTCGGCCGCGTCGACGCGCTTCGCCACGGCGAGGGTGGTGATCGCATCGTCGAAGCGGACGTGCACCGGCGTGTGGGTGACGTCGACGGTGCCGGACTGCAGCTCGGCGAGGATGCGTTCGAGGTCGTCGAAGCGTGCCTGCATCGTGCGGTGGTGCTCGGTGAGCACCGCCCGGGTGAATGCCGGATCGCGGCGGCGCAGGACCTGGTCGACCTGCGCGAGCGGCACGTCGAGCGCCCGCAGCCGAACGATCACGGCCGCGTCGGCGAGCTGGTCGACGCCGTAGCTCCGGTAGCCGGACTGCGGATCGACGTGGGCGGGAACGAGGATGCCGGCGTCGTGGTACTTGCGCAGCGCTTTGATCGAGAGCGAGCTCGCCCGCGAGAACATCCCGATCGGGAGCAGCGCGTCGTCCACGACGTCCATCCTCCCCGCTCAGCTCCGGGCCGCGACGGATGCGAACTGCTGCTGCATCGCCGCGACGCCCGCGTCCATCATGTCGCTGATCGGCTCCGCGAAGGCGTCCGGGAGCACGTCGGTGATCCACGTGGCCCGAGTGGCGCCGTCGCGGTCTTCGACCGTCACGGCTGCCGCGTGGTGCTCCACGCCCTCGAGCTCGTTCGTGTACGCCAGCCGGCGGCGTTCAGGATCCGTGCCGACGAGCCGCTCGCGCACGACCATGCCGTTGGCGAAGGTGACCGTGCGCACGTCGCCGTCGACGGTGGTCTCGGTCACGAACCCGGGGACCAGGCGGGTGTGGAGGGCGCCGAAGTCGGCGATGGCGTCCCAGACGACCGCCGCCGGCGCCGCCAGGGTGAACTGCTTGACGATCGAGGCCATGGTGCTGCTCCTGTTCGGGTTCGCTGTCACGGCCAGCGTGGGGCCTCCCCCGAGGGGAGAGTCAAGGCCTTGGCACCGGGGATAGAGTGCCGGGTGTCACCCTCTGGCGGAAAGGGAACTCCCGTGAAGAAGCTGCTCCTGCTCCTCGTCGTGCTGGCTCTCGGCGCCGCGGTCGCGTACAAGGTGCGTGGCGACGCCTGACCCGGCTCGGCCACCGAGATCCGGATGCGAACGGGCCCTCCGGGGTCCGTTCGTCGCGTCATGCTCCGGTGAGCTCCGCTTCGTACTCGCGCGCGAACAGGGCCGGTGACCCGCCGGTCGACCAGAAGACCACGGTGTCGCAGGTCCCGATGCGCTCGCTCGTGAGCGCGTCGACGAGCGCCGCCATCGCCTTGCCCGAGTAGACGGGATCGAGCACGAGTCCCTCGGTGCGCGCCGTGAGCCTGAGCGCACCGCGGCATTCGTCGGACAGCACGCCGTAGCCGCCGCCGACGTGCTCGTGGTCCACGAGCACGATGGCCTGCGGCGCGCCGCGGCCGAGGTGCTCAGACGCGGCACGCGCCATCTCCGGGATGGTCGCTTCGAGGTCCGGTCGGGTGCCGACGTCGACGCCGAGCACGCGCGTGCGCGAGTCCGCGCCGAGTCCCGCGAGCAGCCCGGCGTGGGTCCCGCCGGATCCGTCCGCGACGACGATCCAGTCCGGGTCGTCGCCGAGCTGGACTCGGAGCTCGTCGACCGCCAGCGCGTAGGCCGCGACGCCGACGGTCGACGCGCCGCCGACCGGGATCGCGTACGGCGCGCAGCCGTCTTCGCGGAGCTGCGCGGCGAGGTTGGTGATGGCCGCCTCGATCTCGTAGTAGCCGTCGGCACCGTCGAAGTGCAGCTGCGCGCCGAGCAGGGTGTCGAGCAGCAGGTTGGCGTCACGGTGGGTGGGCGACGCGCCGGCGAGCGTGAGGTGACACTCGAGCCCGAGCCGGTTGGCCGCGCCGGCGGTGATGCGGGCGTGGTTGCTCTGGGGACCGCCGCCGGTGACGAGGCAGTCGGCTCCCCGGGCGAGCGCGTCGTCCGCGAGGAGCGCGAGCTTGCGCGCCTTGTTGCCGCCGAGAGCGAGACCGGTGAGGTCGTCGCGCTTGACCAGCAATGTCGCGTCCGTGTCGAGCGTCGATGCGAGCCGGTCCATGCGCTGGAGCGGCGTCGGGAGGACCGCGAGGTCGGAGGCTTCGTTCACCGCTCCCCCTCTCGGCCCTTCGGGCCGGGCCGGTCAGGCCCCGCTCGGCGACCGCGGGCGGACTGCTCGGGAACGGACGCCTCACTCACGTGCCGCTACGGGCGAGGTGGCGACGCCACCACGCGTAGCCGCCGACCGCGGCACCGGCGACGGCGATCGCGGTGCCGACCGCGATGGTCGGTCCCTTCGGCGGCACCGGAACGCGATCGCGCAGGCGGACCGGCCGGGCGAACTTCCGGATCTCCCAGCCGCGCTCGGTGGCTTCGCGCTCGAGGTCCTTGTCCGGATTCACGGCGACGGGATGGCCGACGGCCGCCAGCATGGGCACGTCGGTGATCGAGTCGGAGTAGGCGTACGAGTCGCCGAGGTCGAGGTCGTGGACGGCCGCGTACTCGCGGATCGCGTCGGCCTTGTGTGGTCCGTACGCGTAGAACTCGAGCTCGCCGGTGTAGGCGCCCGCCTCGTCGATGCGCGCCCGGGTCGCGATGACGTCGTCGACGCCGAGGAACGTCCCGAGCGGGTTCACGACCTCCGCGGGCGACGACGACACGATCACGACCCGGCGACCCGCCTGGTGGTGCTCGTCGAAGAGCTCGAGCGCCTCGGCGAACACGATGGGGGAGATGATCTCGTCGAGCGTCTCGGCGACGATCTGTGCGACGTGGTCCTGCTGCCACCCCTTGGTGAGCGCGAGCATCGCCTCGCGCACCTCCTCCATCTTCGACTCGTCTGCGCCCACGAGCATGTAGACGATCTGCGCGTACATGCTCTTGACGATCGCCCGCTTCGACAGCAGCCCTTCCTTGTAGAAGGGCTTGCCGAACGCGAGCACCGAGCTCTTGGCGATGATCGTCTTGTCGAGGTCGAAGAACGCGACGGATTCCATGGCGACGCGGAGACTACGGCCCCGCGAGCGGCCGGTCACCGGAATCCCTCGGGTACCGCTTGACACCGTACGTCCGATACGTCACAGTGACGCCGCCTGCTTCGCCCACTCGGCGAACGCGCCTCGGCGACGGCATTGCGGCGTCCGCCCTGCCTTCCCCGCTCCACTTCCCCGGAGAACTCGTCGCACGCGCGCCGCGCGTCAGAGCCCGGGAGGGAGCACGTGTCGCTCCTCGCCTTCTGGTCACCCAAGGGTGGCTCCGGCACCTCCGTCACCGCCGCCGCGTGCGCCGTGCACGCCGCGCGCACCGTCGGACCCGTCCGTCTCGTCGACCTCGGCGGTGACCAGCCCGGCATCCTCGGTCTCGGGGCCGACCCCGAGACGGGTGTCGCGGACTGGCTGGCCGCAGGGCCGACCGCACCGACCGACGCGCTCGACCGTCTCGGTGTCGAGATCGTCCCCGGGCTCTCGTTGCTGCCGCGCGGTCGACCGGCGAGCGTTCTCGAGCCGAGCGCCGCGGCCGAAGCCGGCGCGGCACTCGCGGTCGCCCTCCGCGACGGCCCGCTCACGATCGTCGATCTCGGCGTGTGCGACTCCGCCGTGGCCCGCGCGGTGATCGAGGTGTGCGACGCATCGCTGCTCGTGATCCGCGAGTGCTACCTCGCGTTGCGCCGGGCCTCGAGCCTCGCGGTGACGCCCAGGGCCTTCGGGCTCGTCGTCGTGCAGGAGCCCGGTCGCTCACTCGGTGCGTCCGACGTCGCGCAGGTGCTGGGCCGCCCGGTCACGGCGCGTGTGCCCCTGCGCGCCGCGATCGCGCGCGCGGTGGACGCCGGCGTGTTGCCGACGAGGCTGCCCGAGCCGCTTGCCCGAGCATCCGGTCAGATCCTGCGCGAGCTCGGTCTCGCCCGTCGCGCCGCCGTGGCGTCGTGATCGCGTCCGCCGACACCGACCGGGCGCTGGCGGAGAGCGTGCACCGCCGCCTCGTCACCTCCGACGCGGCGGAGGCGTTGGTCGCGGCTGCGCCCGCGGAGCTGCACGACCGCGTGGTCGCGCTCGTCGCGCTCGAAGCGCCGTTGCTCGCGCTCGAACGCCGGGAGCGGATCGTGGCGTCAGTCCTCGACGACGTCGTCGGGCTCGGCGCGCTCGAACCGCTGCTCGTCGACCCGACGGTGGACGAGATCATGGTGAACGGATCCCGCGGCACGTTCGTGGAGCGCGCCGGACGGCTCGAGGCGGTGCCGATGCACCTCGACGACGTAGGGATCCGGCGGCTGATCGACCGCATACTCGCGCCGCTCGCACTGCGGATCGACCAGGCATCACCCATCGTCGACGCCCGGCTGGCCGACGGTTCGCGCCTGCACGCGGTGATCCCGCCGCTCGCGATCGACGGACCGTGCCTGACCATCCGCCGGTTCGGAGCGCGGGACCTGACCCTCGACGCGTTCGGTCTCGACGAGGCGGGACAGGAGGCGGTCCGGGTTCTGATCACGCGCGGCGCCAACGTCGTCGTGGCCGGCGGTACCGGATCGGGGAAGACCACGCTCCTCAACGCGCTCGGTGGACTGCTCGCCTCGGAGGAGCGCATCGTCACGATCGAGGAGACCGCCGAGCTCCGCCTGCCCCAACCACACGTGGTCCGACTCGAGGCCCGACCGGCGAACGCGGAGGGAGCAGGTGCCGTGAGTGTGCGCGAGCTCGTGCGTGCCGCGCTGCGGATGCGCCCCGACCGCCTCGTCGTCGGCGAGGTGCGCGGCGCGGAGGCACTCGACCTGATCCAGGCATTGAACACCGGCCACGACGGTTCGATCTCGACCGTGCACGCGAACCGACCCGTCGACGCGCTGCGCCGGCTCGCAACACTGGCGCTCTTCGGTGGATCCGGTCTGCCCCACGCCGCGGTCGCGGAGCAGCTCCAGGCGTCGGTGGACGTCGTCGTCCAGGTCGCGCGGACACGCGGTGCTGCCCGAGAGATCGTGGAGGTGGCCGAGGTCGTCGAGGGATCGGAGGGGTTCGCGGTCCGTCCCCTGCTCGCCCGGCGCGGTCCACGCCTCGAGGTGCTGGCGGCGCCGGAGCGCCAACCGCGGAGCCGACCCGCCTGATGCCCCCGCTCTCCGTGCTCGGTGCCGGGTTCGGCGCGTTCCTCACGTGGACCCTGGCGCGTCTCGCGGCCCGCACGGACGCTCGCACCCGGGCCTCGGGCCTGCGTCCGGCTCGGTCGTGGTTGCCAGCCCGGTTGCACACACCGGTCGCGGCCCGACTCTCACGCGCGGATCTCGATGTCACCGTCGAGGACGCCATCCGGTGGTGGGTCGTCGCGGCGGCTGGCGCCGGCTGGATCGGGCTCCTGGTCGCGCCGTCGCTCGCCGCCCCGGCCGTGATCGCGGTGGTCGTGGCCGGGCCCACGACCCTGTTGCTCCGCGCCGGTCAGGCCGATCTGCGCGCGCGGAGGGAGCTGCCCGCCCGGCTCGACCTCGTCGTCGCGACACTCCGCTCCGGGGGCACGGTCCCGGAGGCCTTGCACCAGCTCGCGGGGCGCCCGGGCCCGCTCGCAGCCGACTTCCGCCGGATCGCCGCGCGCCTCGATCTCGGAGCGACGATCGACGACGCGCTCGGCGCATGGGCCCGCGAACGGCCGCTCCCCGAGATCCGGTCCGTCGTCGGCGCGCTTGCGCTCGTCGTCACCGTGGGCGGCCCGCCCGCGGGCCCGCTCGAAGGTCTCGCCGCCTCGCTGCGAGACGCCGAGGGGGCCGCGGCCGAGGCGCGAGCGTTGAGCGCGCAGGCCCGGATGTCGGCGGTCGTGGTCGGGCTCGCGCCGCTCGCCTACCTGGTGTTCGCGAGCGTGACCGACCCCGACTCCGCCCGGCCTCTGGTCGAGACGGCCGCGGGCAGGGTGTGTCTCGTCGTCGGACTCGGGCTCGAGGTGCTCGCGGCCCTCTGGATGCGCGCGCTCCTCCGGGAGCCCCGATGACCGTCGAGCTCGCCGTCGGGTTGGCCTGGGGCGTGCTCGCGGCCGTGCCGCTCTGGCGCATGCGGGCGCGATCGGTGGTCAGCCGTCGATTCCCGCGCCGAGAGGCGCGGGCTGGCGCCGTTCGCCGGCCGAGCTTCGGACCGCTCGGACGCGTGCTCGGCGCCGGTCACCGGCGGCGCGTCGCGCGCCGTGCGGCCGAGCAGCTCGACCACGACCTCCCGGCCGCGCTCGACCTGCTCGCGGTCGCGGTGGGCGCGGGTGCGCCGCCGGCACGCGCGCTGGTGGTCGCCGCGCGTTGGGCACCACCCTCGGTTGCCGGCCCACTCGAACGGGTCGATGCCGCGACGCGCCTCGGCGCCGGGCTCGCGGACGCGCTCGCGCACCTGGTGGAGGAATCGCCGAGGTTGGCGCCGGTCGCCGAGGTGCTCGAGACGAGCGGACGGCTCGGTGCGCCCGCGGCGGGCACGCTCTCCCGGCTGGCAGGCGACGCCCGGGCACAGGCGCGGCGGCGGGCGGAGATCCGCGCCCGGTCGGTGCCGGTGAAGCTGCTCTTCCCGCTCGTCCTGCTCGTACTTCCCGCGTTCGTCCTGCTCACGGTCGTGCCGGCGCTGCTCTCTGCGATGTCCAGGCTCTGACTTCCCCCGGCTTCCCCCGATCCGTCGAATCGAACCCGAAGGAGTTGCATCTCATGTTGCGTCGACTGTTCATCGCGTGTGCGGACCGTGTCCGAACCGCACGTGCCGCGGCCAGCGAGCTGGGCCAGACCACCGCCGAGTACGCGCTCGTCATCCTCGGTGCCGCCGCCATCGGCACGCTGATCCTGACGTGGGCCACCCGGAGCCACGCGATCGGGAGCCTGTTCGACAAGGTCGTCGGCAAGATCCTTCCGGGCTGATGCCCGGGAGCTCCTCAGGAGCTCGTCGGTCGGCCTGCCCCGAATCGGGGCAGGCCACCGTCGAGTTCGCGCTGGTGTTGCCGCTCGTCGTGCTCCTGTTGCTCGCAGTGCTGCAGACCGCGCTCGTGGTCCGCGACTACGTCGCCACGATCCACGCGGCGAGGGAAGCGGTGCGTGCCGCGAGCGTGGACCGTGATCCGAGCGCCGCGAGCACAGCGGCTCGGCGCGTGCTGGGGGCCGCGCGCGTGGACGTCGGACCCCGACCACCGATCGGGGAGCCCGTGCGGGTCGAGGTCACCTACCGCTCCCACACGGACCTCCCGATGGTGGGGTTGCTCTTCCCGGACCCGGAGCTCCACGCTACGGCCACGATGCGGGCAGAACGATGACGCGTGATCAACGCGGCGGCGTCGCGGTCATGACGATCGCAATCGTCGCACTCGCAGGGCTGGTGCTCGTCGGGCTCGGCACGGCCGGTCGCGCTGCGGGCGGGTCCGCGCGGGCGGAGACGGCGGCCGACGCCGCCGCGCTCGCGGCCGCGTCGGCGCTGGCCCGGTCGGAGGGCACGCCCGCCGCCGTCTCGGCGGCTCGCGCGAGTGCGGCCGACAACGGCGCGGTCCTGCGCCGATGCGACTGCGAGGACCACCACGCCGAGGTCGCGGTCGAGCTCGGCGACGCGACCGCACGGGCCCGGGCCGAGGTGGATCGTGCGTGCGGGTTCCTCCCCGGCGACTGTTGATCCGGCGGCCGCGCCGATCCGGCGGGGCG
>CAZXCB010000160.1:0-7811 GCA_964639075.1 uncultured Bifidobacteriaceae bacterium
CGTGTTCCTCATGATCGCGGTCACGACCTGGTACGGTAGCACCGTCTTCGCGTCGACCGACCTGGGCACGCTCCGCTGGGACGCGATCTCGGGCGTGCTCTACTACGCGAACTGGCATTTCATCTCGACCGGCCAGTCCTACTTCGCGGCGATCTTCGCAGCATCCCAACCGCTGCAACACCTCTGGTCGCTCGCGATCGAGGAGCAGTTCTACCTCGTGTGGCCGCTTGCATTCGCGTTCGTGGTCGCGCGGAGCCGCCGACGGCTCCGAACGCTGTTCGCCGTGTGCGTCGGCGGCGTCGCCGTCTCCCAGGTCATCATGATCGCGGTCTACGACCCGGCCGACCCGTCTCGGGCGTACTACGCGACGCCGGCGCGGCTGAACACGATCCTGATCGGCTGCGCGCTGGCGGTCCTCATGACCGCGCGCCCGGATCTCGCCCGGCGGCTCCCCCGTGCCCTGGTGCTCGCCATCGCGATCGGCGCACTCGCGGCGTGCGCCGCCGCATGGACGCGCGGGACGCCGTCACGCGAGTTCTTCTACGGCGGCGACACCGCCTTCGGGCTCGCGTTCGCCGCGGTGCTGTTCTGCTTCCAGGGCATCCGCACCGGGCTGCGGTCGGCGTTCGAGACTCGACCACTGGTATGGCTCGGCGGCATCTCCTACGGCGTCTACCTGTGGCACTGGCCGATCATCGTCTTCCTCGACGGCGACCGGACCGGGCTCTCGGGAACGCCCCTCGACGTGCTGCGGGTGGCGCTCACGATCGCCGTCGCCGTCGTGTCGGCGCGGCTCCTGGAACGGCCGGTGCGACACTCGCGCGGCCCGGTCCTGCGATGGGCGGTCCCGGCCACGGTGGTGACGCTCGTGATCGTGGTCGCCACGACGGTCGGCGCGACCTCGCCACCGAACTTCGCGGTCGCCAACGCCGCGCATCCGTGCCCCGCGCCCACCCGCGACGACCTCGCCACCGCGACCGGCATTCTCGAGCAGCTGGGAGTCCCGACGGTCCCGAACCTCCGCGGCACCAACCTCACCGTGATCGGTGACTCGAGGGCGTGCAGCATGCTCGTCGGCTTCGCCGCGGCCGGACCCCTCGTCGGCGCGGCGATCGGCAACGGCGCGGTGCTCGGTTGCGGTGTGGTCGCGGGGCGCTTCGACGTCGGCGGGCTGATCCCTCCTGAATGGCGCGACGCGTGCCCAGGGGCCTACCGGAAGGCGTTCGCCCGTGTGCGCGACGACGCCGACATCCTGGTCTGGTGGTCGACCTGGGAGGGCGAGGACCTCTTCGTCGGCGATCGGCTCGTCAAGCCCGGGACCCCCGAGCACGACGAGCTGCTCCTTCGCCGGATGGACGCGTGGCTCGCGAACGAGGTGCCGCCCGGGGTCGCGGTCGCGATCGCACTCTCCCCCCAGCCGACGAACGATGCCACCGCGAGCGTCCGGAACGTCGCGGCCGAGGACCACGCCCGGTGGCTCAACCGCGTCTTCCGTCGCTTCGCCGCCGCGCATCCGGATCAGGTCACCCTGATCCCCCTCGACGACTTCCTGTGCCCACGCGGGACGGACTGCCCGTCGGTCGTCGACGGCATCACCATGCGGCCCGACGCGACGCACCTCGGCGCCGAGGGCGCGGGCGCGGTCCTGCGCTGGATGCTTCCCCAACTCGACGCCATCGCGGCGCGCGCGACGACGGCCGCGCCCACGACCCCACCGGCTCCCTGACCGACTCCTCGCTCGTCGCGCGGCCGAGCTCGCGCGGCGGTGGGGCTCAACCGGCTCGCAGCAGACCGAACGTCTTCAGCACGAACGGATCGAGCTTCCCGCGCTCGCTGGAGTTGGCGAAGATCAGCACGGTCGCGTCGCGCGCCGGGTCGTGCACCACCCGCACCGCGCCACCGTCGACGTTGCCTGCGAACCCGATGCGAGGGAAGCGAGCGCCCTTCGGGCATCCGTCGAAGATGCAGTAGCCGCTCCGCGTGAACCCGATCACTCCGAGCCCGGCGCCGCCGCGTCCGATCCGGCGCGCGTCGGCGGCAAGTCGGGAGCCCGGGAACCTGCCTCGCAGGAACGCATCGGCGAAGGTGAACAGCTCGGGCGCGTCGGAGACCATGCCGATCGACGCACCCGACAAGGTGAGTAGCGACGTCATCGGGTACTGCGCCGTCTCGATCTCGGTGGTCCCGGCCTCGTCGAGGTGGAGCACGCCGCTGATCCCCGGGCGCGGTTCGAGTCCCTCGGGCGCGTAGCCCGTGCTCGTGAGGTGCAGTGGCCGCACGACGTGGCGATCGATCGCCGCGCCGATCGACAGCCCGGTCACCGCCGTGACGACCTCGCCCGCGAGGATCGTGTTCGCGTTCGAGTAGTGGGTGCGCGTCCCCGGCTCGGCCAGGAGTGGTGCGGCGCGGACCGGTTCGATCGCCTCGGCCGGGGTGAACGAGCGGGCCAGGTCGGCCGTCACCAGGTCGTTGTGGGCAGTGTCGGGATCGTCCTTGTTGCCCCACGACCGGAGGCCGCTCGAATGGTCGAGCAGCATGCGCACCGTGATGCGCGGATCCCATCCGGGGACGTACTTCACGACGCGATCGCCGAGGTCGAGCTTTCTCTGACGGACGAGCGCGAGCACGGTGGCGGCGGTGAAGGCCTTCGAGACGCTGGCGGTCAGGAACGGCGAATCGGGCCGCAGCGGGCCGGTGCCGTTGCGCCGCTCCGTGCCCGTCGCCACGATGCGGGGCCGTCGACTCCCGATCTGCACTCCGACGATCGCCCCCGGCGCGTTCGTCGCCTGCCGGACGGAGCTCGCGATCTGGCGGAGCGTCGCGCGGGACGGCGCGTGCGGCGTGGAGGCGGAGCCGGCGCCCGGCGCCGCGACCACCGAGCCGGCGACAGCGACGAGCGCGGCGGCGACCACCAGGCGACGGACCCTCACACCGGCCATTCGCCGCCCCGGGCTAGGCTGGATCACGCCACCCGCGACCTCGACCGGCTGTAGGCCAGTTCATCGACTTTGTGTCAGTTGTCCGGGCCAGAACACGGACAACTGACACAAAGTCGGGTGGGTGCTACCCGGCGACTCAGGCGGCGCCGGCAACCTCGAGGCGGAGCTCGGCCCGCGCGAGGGCGGCCTGGGCCGCCTCGTCGTCGGCGTCGGCGGCGACCTCCTGGTCCGCACGCTCCTTGGCGGTCTGCGCGCGCACCACGTCGATCTGCTCGGGGAGCTCGGCGACGTCCGACAGGATCGTCACCGTGTCGTGGCTGACCTCGACGAAGCCGCCGTGCACCGCGGCCGCGACCTCGCCCTGGCCGGGCAGCAGGATGCGGACCTTGGCGATGCCCAGCGCGCCGACGAACGGCACGTGTCCGGGCAGGAACGCGATCTCGCCGTCGCTCGTGCGACAGACGACCATGTCGGCCTCGCCCTCGTAGAGGACACGCTCCGGAGAGACGAGCTGGGCGACGAGGGCCATGATCAGGCGCCACCCTCTTCCAGCGACTTCGCCTTCGCGAGCACGCTCTCGACCCCGCCGACGTTGAAGAACGCCTGCTCGGGCACCTCGTCGAGCTCGCCGTCGACGAGCGCCTCGAAGCTCTGCACCGTCTCGTCGACCGGAACGAAGATCCCGGGAAGACCGGTGAACACCTCGCCGACGAAGAACGGCTGGCTCAGGAACCGCTGCACCTTCCGGGCGCGGGACACGATGACCTTGTCCTCCTCGGAGAGCTCGTCGAGCCCGAGGATGGCGATGATGTCCTGGAGCTCCTTGTACCGCTGGAGCACCTCCTGGACGCGCCGGGCGCACTGGTAGTGACGGTCGCCCACGATCTCGGGGGCGAGGATGTTCGACGTCGACGCGAGCGGGTCCACCGCCGGGTAGATGCCGAGCGCCGCGATCTGGCGGGAGAGCTCCGTGGTCGCGTCGAGGTGGGTGAAGGTCGTGAACGGCGCGGGGTCCGTGTAGTCGTCGGCGGGGACGTAGACCGCCTGCAGCGACGTGATCGAGTGACCCTTCGTGGAGGTGATGCGCTCCTGCAGCTCGCCCATCTCGTCGGCGAGGGTCGGCTGATACCCCACGGCGGAGGGCATGCGGCCGAGCAGCGTCGACACCTCCGAGCCCGCCTGGACGAACCGGAAGATGTTGTCGACGAAGAGCAGCACGTCCTGGTTCTTCACGTCGCGGAAGTACTCCGCGACCGTGAGCGCGGAGAGGGCGACACGCAGACGCACGCCCGGCGGCTCGTCCATCTGGCCGTAGACCAGGGCGGCCTTCTCGATGACGCCGGACTCCTGCATCTCGATCCAGAGGTCGGTGCCCTCACGCGTGCGCTCGCCGACGCCGGCGAACACCGACACGCCACCGTGCTGGGTGGCCACACGGTTGATCATCTCCTGGATGAGCACCGTCTTGCCCACGCCGGCGCCGCCGAAGAGGCCGATCTTGCCGCCCTGGACGTAGGGCTCGAGCAGGTCGATGACCTTGATGCCGGTCTCGAACATCTGCGCCTTGGGCTCGAGCTGGTCGAACGTCGGCGGGTTGCGGTGGATCTCCCAGCGGTCGTCGATGCCCGTCAGCTCGGCGGCCGAGATGTCGAGCGGCTCGCCGAGCACGTTGAACACGTGCCCGAGCACACCGTCACCCACGGGCATCGAGATGCCACGGCCGGTGTTGCGCACGAGCGTGCCGCGCGTGAGGCCGTCGGTCGGCTTCATGCAGATGACGCGCACGCGGCCCTCACCGATCTGCTGCGCGACCTCGGCGGTGACGGTGATCGTCTCGCCGTCGAGCTCGACGTCGAGCTCGAGCGCCTGGTTGATCTCCGGCAGGGCGTGGGGCGGGAACTCGACGTCGACGACCGGACCGGCGATCGCGACGACGCGACCGTCCTTCAGGTTGGTGCCAGCGTCGGTACCGGTGTCCGCGGTGATGGTCATGCCGTGTGCTCCTCGTGGGTCACGCGGGGTCGCCGAGTGACGTCGGGGTATCGAATGATTCGTCCGCCGCGCCGACCCCGGACCGCAGGGCCTCGGCACCGCCGACGATCTCCATGATCTCGGTCGTGATCGCGTCCTGGCGGGCGCGGTTCATGACACGGGTGAGTCGCTTGATGAGCTCGTCCGCGTTGTCGGTCGCGGACTTCATCGCGCGCTGGCGGGCCGCGTGCTCCGACGCGGCCGCGTTCAGCAGCGCGGCATAGATGCGGGCCTCGATGTAGCGCGGCAGGAGTGCGTCGAGGATCGAGTCGGGGCTCGGCTCGAACTCGTAGGCCGCGGCGACCGTGCCGTCGGCGTGCTCGTCGGGGCGCCCGTCTCCGCCGGTCACGACCTCGCGCTCGAGCGGGACCAACGGACGGCGCACCACTTCCTGGCTGCCGGCGCTCATGAAGCGGGTGTAGACGAGCTCCACCATGTCGACCTCTTCCGCCACGAACGCCGCGGTGACCGCGCGACCGATCATGCGGGCGTCCTCGTACGTGGGACGGTCCGAGAAGCCGGTGAAGGACTCGCTGATGCGGAAGTTGCGGTAGCGGAAGTAGCCCTCGGCCTTGCGCCCGACGACGAAGAGCGCGTAGTCGCGCCCGAGCTCCGCCTGTTCCTTCATCGAGCCTTCGGCGGCGCGGATGACCGACGAGTTGTAAGCCCCGCAGAGACCCCGGTCGGCGGTGACCACGACGTGCGCGACGCGGCGGATCTCCGGGCGTGGCGTCAGCAGCGGGCTCCCGGAGCTGCCACCCGCGGCACCGAGATCACGCACGACCTCGGTGATGTGGTCGCTGTACGGAACCGCGGACTGCACCGCCTGCTGCGCCTTGACGATCCGGCTGGCGGCGATGAGCTCCATCGCGCGCGTGATCTTCTTCGTCGACTGGACGCTGCCGATTCGCCGCTTGAGGATCCGCTCCTGACCACCCGCCACCTAGATCACTCCGTGTCGAGGGTCTTCGCGGACTCGGCCTCGCCCAGCGCCTCGGCGTCAGTGGCGGTCACGTCGGCCGCGGCGGTCGACGCCTCGGATTCGGACGCTGTGCGAGCCACGAACGCGGTCTTCACGTCGTCGATGGCCTGGCGCAGCACGGCCTCGTCGGGCAGCGCCCCGGAATCGCGGATCTGACCCATGAGGTCGGCGTGACGGGTGCGGAACGCGTCGAGGAGCTCGGCCTCGAACTCCTTCACCTGCTCGACCGGCAGGTCGTCGAGGATGCCGTTCGTGCCGCAGTAGATCGACACGACCTGGTCCTCGACCGACATCGGGGAGTTCAGCGGCTGCTTGAGCAGCTCGACCAGTCGGTACCCGCGCTCCAGCTGGGCTGCGGACACGGCGTCGAGCTCGGAGCCGAAGGTCGCGAACGCCTCCAGGTCGCGGAACTGCGCGAGGTCGAGCTTGAGCGTGCCGGCGACGGACTTCATCGCCTTGATCTGTGCGGCGCTGCCCACGCGGGACACCGAGATGCCCACGTCGACGGCCGGGCGGACACCCGACTTGAAGAGGTCGTCCTGCAGGTAGATCTGACCGTCGGTGATCGAGATGACGTTGGTCGGGATGTACGCCGAGACGTCACCCGCCTTGGTCTCGATGATCGGCAACGCGGTGAGCGAGCCGGCGCCGAGGTCGTCGGAGAGCTTCGCGGCGCGCTCGAGGAGGCGGCTGTGCAGGTAGAAGACGTCGCCTGGGTACGCCTCGCGGCCTGGCGGACGCCGGAGCAGCAGGGCGATCTGACGGTACGCCTCCGCCTGCTTCGAGAGGTCGTCGTAGACGATGAGCGCGGCCTCGCCGTTGTCCATCCAGTGCTGGCCCATCGCGCACCCGCCGTAGGGGGCGAGGTACTTGAACACGGCCTCGTCACCGGCCGGCGCGTTCACCACGACCGTGTAGTCCATGGCGCCGTGCTCGACCAGCGTGCCGACGGTCTGCGCGACCGAGGACGACTTCTGGCCGACCGCCACGTAGACGCACTTCACGCCCTGACCCTTCTGGTTCAGGATCGTGTCGATCGCGACCGTGGTCTTGCCGGTCTTGCGGTCGCCGATGATCAGCTCGCGCTGGCCGCGACCGACAGGGGTCATCGCGTCGACGGCCTTGATACCGGTCTGCAGGGGCTCGTGCACCGGCTTGCGCCCGACGATGCCGGGCGCCTGGACCTCCATGCGCCGCTGCGTGTCGGACGCGATCGGACCCTTGCCGTCGATCGGCTGGCCCAGCGCGTTCACCACGCGGCCGATCAGTGCGTCGCCGACGGGGACCGAGAGGATCCGGCCGGTGGCCTTGACCGCCTGGCCCTCCTCCACGTCGTCGCTCTTGCCCAGGACGACCGCACCGATCGTCTCCTCGTCGAGGTTCAACGCGAGGCCGAGCAGACCTCCCTCGAACTCGAGCAGCTCGTTCACCGCCGCGTCGGGAAGGCCCGCGACGCGGGCGACCCCGTCACCCACTTCGAGCACCCGACCGAGCTGCTCCTGCGCGAGCGACGGCGAGAAGGACTCGACGTGCGTGCGCAGCGCGGCTGCGATCTCGTCTGCGTTGATGGTCAGCTCCGCCATCAGAGCGTCTCCCTCGTCGTTGCAGCGGATGGCTGCGCTTCCGTATTGATGGTGAGCTCAGCCATGCGTCAGATCGTTCCCTTGAGTTGCTCGAGCCGGTGACGGACCGAGCCGTCGATGACGGTGTCGCCGATGCGGGTGACCAGTCCCCCGAGGACCGTCGCATCGACCACGACCTTGACTTCCACCTGCTTGCGCGTCGCCTCGGACAGGGCCGTGGCCAGCCGCTGCTGCTGCGCGTCGTCGAGCGGGATCGCGGATCGCACCTCGGCGACC
>CAZXCB010000161.1:0-7806 GCA_964639075.1 uncultured Bifidobacteriaceae bacterium
GGCGACGCGGCCGCGTACGCCGCCGGTGACTGCTCGGGGGTCGCCTTCATCACGATCGGCGCGATGAACAACGGGATCGCCTCGGGCGCCCACGAGTCGTTGCGGTTCGTGAAGTCGTAGACGCCGTAGAACGGCACCGCCGCCTGCACCGAGGTGTCCGCCTCCTCGAAGCCCGGTTGGAGGTCGGCGTCGTCCGCCGTCAACGCGGCGAGCGCGGTGAGATGACCCCCGGCGGAGCCTCCCGTGATCGCGATGAACCCGGGATCGACCCCGAGCTCGGCGGCGTGCTCGCGCATCCAGGCGATCGCGCGCTTGACGTCGACGAGGTGATCGGGGAACGTCGCCTTCGGGCTCAGCCGGTAGTCCACGTTGCAGCAGACCCAGCCGCGCGCCGCGAGCTCGCGCATGAGGAGCTGCCCCTGGCGGTCCTTGAACCCGATCACCCACCCGCCGCCGTGCACCTGCACCAGGGCCGGTCGGTGCGCTCCGGGCCCGGCTGGCGTCGCGGGCGCGTGCACGTCGAGGCGGAGCCGGTGGCCGTCGACCTCGGCGAACACGACGTCCCGCCGCACGGTCACGGGCTGACGAGCGACGGCGTGCGCCTCATGGGGGAGCCCGCGCAATGCCTCGCGGATCTCGTGGCGGGCGGCGATGCTGCGCCGCACCGACACCGCGAGCCCGGCCCAGGATGCGAGCACGATCGCCAGCCCGACCCGGCCGGGCCGCGTGCGCAACGCTCCCCGGCTGGCGAAGAGACCGGTCGCGACCACCTGCCACACGAGGTGGTAGGGCGCGAGCTCGATGGTGATCCACGAGGCGAAGAAGCTCCACGCGAAGAGCAGCCGGTTGCGCCGCGGCGGCCGGAACGCGGTGAGCGTGTACGCGGCGCCGTTGAGCGACACGAGCAGGAAGACCCACCCGAGCGCTCGGCGGTGGGTCGTGGTTCGGCTGCAGCGCACGGCCAACGCGGAGCTCCTCTGCCGGTGTTCGACGGACCACCAGCATGGCGGCCGCGGCGCCCCCGGGGGAGGGTCCAAGGTCACCGGAGCGGGCACCCAGACCTGCGCAGGGGCCATGATGAGCGTCGGGTGCAGCCGTCAGCCGCCGTCGAGCGCCCGGGAGGATGGACGTGGAAACCATCGGGCCACACGCGGTCCCGCAGGCGCGGGTCGAGCGTCAGCAGCGCGTCGCGGCGCGCATCACCACGGTGGCGGACGCCCGCCGCCGCGCGCGGCGACGGGTCCCCCGGCCCGTGTTCGATTACATCGAGGGTGCGGCCGGCTCCGAGGCGACGATGGCGGCGAACCGCGCCGAGGTGGAGGCCGTCGGCTTCCGACCCCAGGTCGGGCGCAAGATCGGCCCCGCGCCGGACCTGCGCACCACGGTGCTCGGCCAACCGGTCTCGATGCCCCTGCTGCTCTCCCCCGTCGGGTTCACCCGGATGATGGACCCCTACGGCGACGTCGCCGCCGCGCAGGCCGCGACCGCGGCAGGGACCGTGTCCACGTTGAGCTCGATGTCCGGCCATACCCTCGCCGAGGTCGTCGCGGGAGGCGGCACGCCGCCGTGGTTCCAGCTCTACTTCCTCGGCGGCCGCGCCGGCGCCGAGCAGCTGGTGGCCCGGGCGCGCGACGCGGGGTGCCCCGCGCTCGTCGTCACGCTCGACACCCAGGTCCCCGGCAACCGCGAGCGCGACCTGCGCTACCGTCTCTCCCCGCCCCTCGCGGTGAACCGCCGCACCGCGACGCGGATGGCCCCACACGCGATCGCGCACCCGCGCTGGACCGCCGACCTCGTCGCCGACCGGTTCCGCCTCGACCTCGCCCACGCGATCGGCCTCGAGGTCGACGGGCGCACGCTGTCGGCCGGCGAGGCCCTCATCCACTGGCTGGGCTCGCCACCGACCTGGGACGACTTCGGCTGGCTCCGGGAGCAGTTCGCCGGGCCCGTGATCGCGAAGGGCGTCTGCACCGGTGACGACGCGCGCCGGGCCGTCGACCACGGGGCTTCCGCGGTCATCGTGTCGAACCACGGCGGTCGCCAACTCGACGACGTCCCCGCGACCGTCACCGCGCTCTCCGAGGTGCTCGACGCGGTCGGCGGTGAGGTCGAGATCCTCGTCGACGGCGGGTTCCGCCGCGGCGCCGACGTCGTGAAGGCCGTCGCGCTCGGCGCGCGCGCCGTCATGGTCGGCCGGCCGTGGGCCTACGGTCTCGCCGCAGCCGGTGGACCCGGCGTGAGCCGGGTCCTCGCGATCCTGCGCGACGACATCGACCGCACGATGCGGCTCCTCGGCGCCGGCTCCGTCGCGGAGCTGGACCGCACTTTCGTCGAGCCGCCGACCCGGCGCTGAACGCGCGTACGCTCGGCGGGCGGCCCGGCCGCGCCCTATGGACGATTCTCCGCACGACCCCGCGCCCGACGAGATCGAGCCCGACGTGCGCTTCACCTTCGCCAACGAGCGCACGTTCCTCGCGTGGAACCGCACCGCGCTCGCCCTGATCGCCACCGGCGTGGCGGCCACGCAGCTGCTCCCGAAGTTCGACGTGACGTTCGGTCGGCGCCTGCTCGGCCTGCCCCTCATCGCGCTCGGCGCGGTGCTCGCGGTCACGAGCTATCGGTTCTGGCAGCACAACGAGACGGCGATGCGCCGACGCCAACCGCTCCCCCGATCGCCGATGCCGCTCGTCCTGTCGATCGGCATCGGCGTCGTCGCGGTGATCGCGGTGGCCCTCGGCGCCTTCGAGAACTGACACCCGGATGCCCGCACCGATCGGCCCCGACGACGACGGCCTCGCGCCCGAGCGGACCGCGCTCGCGTGGAACCGCACGGGGATCGCGTTCATCGTCGCGATCATGGCGCTCGGGCGGCGGGTGTGGCCCCTTGACGAGGGCAACCACGGCATCGTCGTCGCGGTGCTCGGCCTGGCCGCGCTCCTGTTCGTCGGAGTGCTGGCGACGTCGTCGCGCCTGGCCACCCACTCCCGCTACCACGGCCACACGATGCCGATCCGCGCCTTCCGGCTCCTGTCGGCCACGACGTTCGCGCTCGCGCTCGCCGGCTTCGTCCTGGCGTTCTTCCCACCGTGACGAACACGCCCGTCACCCACAGGCCCGTCACCCACGCGCCCGTGACGCACCCGGCGCTGCGCACCGCGGCCCGCGTCGCGGCGATCCTGCTCCCCGTGCTCGTGCTCGCCATCGCCGCATGGCAGTACCGCTGGATGTCCGACGACGGGTTCATCAACCTCCGGATCGTCCACAACCTCGGTACCGGGCACGGCCCGGTCTTCAACGCGGGTGAGCGGGTCGAGGCGTCCACGAGTCCGCTGTGGGTCGGCGTCCTCTTCCTGGCCGACCTCCTCCTCCCGCTGCGGCTCGAGTGGGTGGCGGTGGTCACCGGGATCGTGCTCACGCTCGCCGGCCTGACGATGATGTCCGCCGGCGCGGCACGCCTGCACGAGCGCGGCGCACGCGAGTGGCTCGTGCCGGCGGGCGCGGTCGTGCTCGTCGCGATCGCGCCGAGCTGGAAGTTCGCTTCGAGTGGCCTCGAGAACGGGCTGACGGTCGCCTGGATCGGCGCGTGCACCCTCGCGCTGGCCCCGTGGGCACGGGAGCCCGGGCGCCGGCTCGGACTCGGCACCGCGCTCCTCATCGGGCTGGGCCCGGTCGTCCGACCGGAGCTGACGATCCTCACGCTCGCCCTGCTCGGCGTCGTGCTCGCCTTCGAGCTCGGGGCGTCCTGGCGTCGCCGGATCTCGATCGTCGCCGTCGCGCTCGCGGTACCGGTGCTCTACGAGATCTTCCGCATGGGCTACTTCGCCGCCCTCGTCCCCAACTCCGCGCTCGCCAAGGAGGCCGCCCGGCCGTACTGGTCGGCCGGCTGGACGTACCTGCGCCACGCGGTGGACCCGTACTGGCTCTGGATCCCACTCGTGGTGCTCGCGCTCGGCGCGTACCTCCCGCTCGTGGTCCGTGCCACCTCCCGGCGCGCGCGTTGGGCCACGGCCGCGTTCGCGATCGCCGGGGTGCTCGACGCGCTCTACGTCGTGCGCGTCGGAGGCGACTTCATGCAGGCACGCCTCCTGCTCCCCGCGCTCGCGATGGTGTGCGCGCCGGTCGCAGTGGTCCCGCTGCGGCGGACCACGGCGGCTGCCCTGCTCGTCGTGCCGTGGGCGATCGTCGCCATGGCCACGCTGCGGTCCGGAGACGACGCGCCCCAGGCCTACGGACCCGCCACGCGCAACGCGGTGACGCTCTCGGACTTTGGGTTCGAGCCGGGCGGGCCGGGGCTGGCGTGGTTCGACGGGTCGGGCGTCTGGTTCATCGACCACCGGCTCCCGGGCACGCCGTCGCGCCACGACCCCACCGTGAGCAACTACGGCATCGGCATCGAGGGCTACGCGCTCCGCGACACCTACCTGCTCGACCTGCTCGGCCTGGGCGACGCGTTCACCTCGCACCTGCGCCTCGACCGTCGCGGCACGGTCGCGCACGAGAAGCCACTCCCGTTCCCGTGGATCGTCGCCCGCACCCTGCAACCGGGAACCCCCGTCACCGAGGCCGACTTCCGCCTGCCGTCGCTCTTCTTCGCGCGGCTCCTCGACCGGCCGGGGAACCAGCCGTTCGCGCAGCGGGTCGCCGACGCGCGGGTCGCGCTGCGCTGCGCGCCGATCCGCGACTTCCTCGACCACGTCACCAAGCCGCTCACGGTGGGACAGTTCTTCGACAACCTGGGGAGTGCCACCGCCAACCACTCCTTCCGGATCCCGCCGGAGCCGCGTGAGGCGCGGCGCCTGCTCTGCTGAGGGATCACTCCCGAGCGGTCACGCCCGATCCGGCCGCAGGCGCGGCAGCACCTCGGCCGCGAACAGCTCGAGGCTCTCCCACGCGAGGGCGGGGGGCAGGCCGCCCGCGAGCGGGTTGAACGTGAGCGCGCCGTCGGCGGCGACCGTCTGCGCCGCGCTCACGATGTCGTCGGGCGTGCCGACGAGCACCTGCGGTGACGCCTTGAGGTCCTCGATCGTCTCCGCGTGCACGACCGGCGTGGAGTGCTGGCCTCCCGTCTGCATGCTGGCGTAGGTCTGGGCCTCCGAGAGGACGTACGGCCCGATCTGCGCCCAGGTCCGGTCGGGGTCGTGGGTCGCGTGCACGAACGTCGGGCCCGACGGCCGCATCACGAACCCGCCCTCGAAGCCGACCTTGGCCGCCTCGTCCGCGTACCACTCGGCAAGGCGCGGGTCGCCGTGCATCGGCATCATCGGCAGCCGCAGACGCGCGGCGCGCCGGGCCGCGGCCTCGACCCCGCCGCCGACGAGGATCATCGGGTGCGGGTCGGTGAACGGCCGGGGCGTCACCACCACCTCGCGACCCTCGTAGTCGAACGGCTCGCCGGTGAACGCGCGGAGCATCACCTCGAGGTGGGACTCGAGCAGCTTGCCCCGTCGCGCGAGCGGCACGTCGGCCATCGCGAACTCCTCGGGCCGGTAGCCGGCGCCGGCGACCGTCCACACCCGGCCCCGACTCAGGTGGTCGAGCACCGCGAGCTGCTCGGCGAGGCGCACGGGATCGTGCAGCGGCACGACGAGTGCGGACACGAGGATCGGGATCCGCTCGGTCGCCGCCGCGATCGCGGCCGCCGCGAGCAGCGGCGCCGGGAGCCAGCCGTCGTCGAATCCGTGGTGCTCCGAGATCACCGCGAAGTCGAAGCCGTGGGCGTCGGCCCATCGGAATTGCTCGAGCGCGGCGGCGTAGATCTCCGCCTGCGTGCTCGACCCGTCGCCGGGCACGCGGAAGTCGTGGCGCATGGTGAGGAACGGCATGGGTCTCCTTGCCTGGCGGGATCGGTCAGCGGCCGAGCTGCGGGCCGACCTCGGTGCCGAAGCGCGCGATCTGGTCGCACAACTCGTCGATCGAGCGGGCGGCGAAGCGCACCTGCAGGTGCGAGACGCCCATGGCGCCGTACTCGTTCAGCGCGTCGGCGATCGCGCCGGCGCTCCCCGAGCGCGTGTGCTTCGGCAGCTCCCAGCTCGCATCACCCACGTGGAGCATCTCGGTGATGACACCGATGTCGAACGACGCGCCCGGGCGGACCCGGTCGCGTTCGGCCCCGATGTAGGCGATCGCCTCGGGCATCTGCTGCTTCGGCGTGCCCTGGGGGATCCAGCCGTCGCCCCGTGCCGCGACGCGCCGCAGCGCCGGCTTGGACGAACCACCGATCCAGATCGGCGGCCGGGGCCGCTGGGCCGGGCGGGGCCGCAGCCCGACGTCACCGACGTACTCGTCCGACCACGCGGCGAGGATGCCGTCGACGGCGGCGTCGGTGGCCGCGCCCCGCGCCGCGAACGCGAGGCCGAGGGCCTCGAACTCGCCCTCGACGTGCCCGGCGCCGACGCCGAGGATCACCCGGCCGCCGGACAGGTGGTCGAGCGTCCCGAACGCCTTCGCCGTCTCGAGTGGATGACGGTACGCGGCGACGAACACGTTCGTCATGAGCCGTACGCGGCTGGTCTGACCGGCGAGCCAGCCGAGCGTGGCCACCGGGTGGTACCAGGTCGTCGACATCGTCTCGGCCTTGTCCCGCGGGATGGCGATGTGGTCGCAGACGGCGACGTAGAAGAAGCCGGCATCGTCGGCGGCCCGGGCCGCCGCCAGCAGCTCCTCGGGACCGGCGCCCTCGCGCTCCCACGGCTGTGACGTGAGCAGCGACAGCGCCTGGACCGGGAGCTGGATCCCGTAGACCAGCCGGCCCTCCGGGATGACGGACACCGTGGGATGGGTCATGGACGTCTCCGGGTCATGGCGTGAGCCGCGGGATCTGCGCCTCTCGCTGGCGAGTGGTCGAGTGCACGGGATCGCGGTCGAACGCCGGGATCACGTCTCGGCCGAACACCTCGAGTGACTCCTGCGCGACCTCGAGCGGGAGCGTGTTGTTCAGCACGCCGAAGATCAGCTGGTCCGCGCCGGCGGACTCCCATCGTTCCACGGAACGCGCGACGTCCTCGGGCGCACCGAGACTGCGCCGGCCGGCCGCGACCGATTCGTAGAGCTCGGCCTCGGTCGGCTCGGAGACGGTGAACTCACGCCGGTCGATCTCGACGGGCAACGGGATGGAGTCGAGCCAGCGCACGACGAGCGACTGGTAGTGCGCGGCCCCGATGTCCCGGAAGAGGCGGATCGCGCGGTCGCGGTCGTCGAGGCACAGCAGCATGCTCACGCACGCGACGTTCTCGTTCACGTAGCCGCCGACGGGCTCGACGCAGCTCGCGGCCGCGGCCCGGTACGTGTCGATGAGCGGCGCGAGGTCCTCGGGCTCGCCCATCGTGAAGCACAGCGCGCCCATCCCGAGCCGACCCGCCTTCTCGAACGTGGCCGGGCTCCCGCACGCGAGCCACAACGGCGGGTGCGGCTGCGTGAAGGGACGCGGCAGCACCTCGCGCGCCGGCATCGTGAACGCCTCGCCGGCGTGGGAGTACGGCGACTCGGTGAGGATCCGCACCAGCTCGGGCAGCGTCTCGTCGAAGAGGTCCCGCGTGGCGTCCGCGTCCGGGATCCCGAAGCCCTGGTATTCGGTGCTCGACGATCCCCGGCCGACGCCGAGCTCGAATCGGCCCTCGCTCAGGTGGTCGAGCATCGCGACCCGCTCGGCGACGCGGGCCGGATGGTTCACCGGAGGGGTGATGTTGAAGATTCCCGAGCCGATGTGGATCCGTTCGGTGCGCGCGGCGACGTATCCCATGAGCACCTCGTTCGCGGAGATGTGGGAGTACTCCCGCAGGAAGTGGTGCTCGGTGAACCAGCCGTACT
>CAZXCB010000162.1:0-1243 GCA_964639075.1 uncultured Bifidobacteriaceae bacterium
CTCGGGCGTCCTGTCGAACCGCGTTTCGGCTGGTCCTCGGCTTTGGCACTGCTCGATCGTCGTTCGCTACGGTGACGCCGACGTCAGTTTCTCGTCGGGGGAAGGAACGCGCAAATGGGCATGCTCGACGGCAAGGTCGCGATCGTGACCGGGGCCGGCAACGGCGTCGGTCGCGGCGAGGCGGTGTTGCTCGCGGCCCACGGCGCGAAGGTCGTCGTGAACGACCTCGGCGGCTCGGTCAGCGGTGACGGCGCGGACACCAAGGTGGCGGACGAGGTCGTCGAGGTGATCACGAGCCGTGGCGGCGAAGCGGTCGCGAACTACGACTCCGTCGCCGACCACGAAGGTGCCGGCAGCATCGTCAAGACCGCGATCGACGCGTTCGGGCGCCTCGACGTGCTCGTGAACAACGCCGGCATCCTGCGCGACAAGATGATGTTCTCGATGAGCCCCGAGGACTTCGACGCCGTCGTGAAGGTCCACATGTACGGGACCTTCAACACGATGCAGCACGCCTCGGCGTACTGGCGCAACGAGTCGAAGGAGGGCCGCCAGCCGTCCGCATCCATCGTGAACACGGTGTCCTCGGCCGGTCTCCAGGGCCAGGCCAGCCAGATCAACTACGGCGCGGCGAAGGCCGGCATCGCGGCAATGACGATCATCGCGAGCCTCGAGCTGACTCGCTACGGCGTGCGCGCCAACTGCGTGGGCCCAGGCGGATTCACCCGCATGGTGGGCCAGGCGATGGCGAACATCGAGCTGAAGAACCCCGAGGCGTACGAGGGATTCACCGCGATGAACCCGGGCAACTCCGCGCCGGCGGTGGTGTTCCTCGCGTCCGACGAGTCCAAGCCGATCACCGGCCAGGTGCTGCGCATGGTCGGCAACTCGCTGTGCGTGTACCAGCCGTGGTCGATGGGTGAGGAGTTCTTCGCCACCGACAAGGACGGCGAGCCGACCCAGTGGGACCCGGGCGACATCGGGCGCATCCTCGGCCGGTACCACTTCCGGACGATGAACGCCGGCATCGACGCGCAGCGGCGCAAGTAGTCCGTGAGCTTCGATCCCGACTTCGAGACGCTGCTCTACGAGGAGCGCAACGGCGTCGCGTACGTGACGTTGAACCGACCCGAGCGCCACAATGCCTTCAACTCGCTGATGCAACGCGAGGTGAGATCGTTGTGGCGGAGCCTGCGCCGCCACGACGACGTGCGCTGCATCGTGCTCACCGGCGCCGGCGACA
>CAZXCB010000162.1:1253-7777 GCA_964639075.1 uncultured Bifidobacteriaceae bacterium
TGCACCGGCATCGACCGCATGGAGCAGATGGGCGGCGCGACCGACGACAGCACCGACGACGACGTCGTGGGGTCGGGTTCGACGCCGTTCATGTTCAACGACCCCGGCGACAACCTCGGTCCGAAGTCCTGCGACCTCTGGAAGCCGGTCATCGGGGCCGTCAACGGGATGGCGTGCGGTGGCGCGTTCTACATGCTCGGCGAGGTGGAGTTCATCATCGCGGCCGAGCACGCGACGTTCTTCGACCCGCACGTCACCTACGGGATGACCGCGGCGTACGAGCCGATCCACATGTCCGGGATCATGCCGTTCCCCGAGATCATGCGGCTCTCGCTGCTCGGCAACCACGAGCGCATGTCGGCCCGGCGCGCCCACGAGATCGGCATGGTCTCGGAGGTCGCGCCCGCCGACGAGCTCTTGGCGCGCGCGACGTGGGCTGCGGAAGCGATCGCCTCGGCGCCGGCCCTGGCGGTCGAAGGCACCGTGCGCGCCCTCTGGGGCGCACGCGAGCACGGCCAACGCGACGCGGTGCGGCTGGGCTACGCCTACGTCGCGATGGGTACGAGCCCGGAGTCCATCGCCGAAGGGCAGAGGTTCTTCGAATCGGGCGAGCGCATCGAATGGAGACTGAGGTGAGCGCCCGATGAGCAGGGTCGCGATCGTCGGTGCCGCGCTGTCGGACTGCGGGCGGGTCGACACGAAGTCGGCCTTCGAGCTGCACCACCAAGCCGCGTCGCGCGCCATCGCCGACGCGGGGCTGACCAAGGCGGACGTCGACGGCATCGGCTCCACCGGCACGGGCTTGATCGCGCCCGTCGAGATCGCGGAATACCTCGGACTGCGCCCGACGTGGATCGACGGCACCGGCGTCGGCGGTGCCGCGTGGGTCGTCATGGCCGAGCACGCGGTGGAGGCCATCGCCGCCGGTCACGCCGACGTGATCGTGCTCGTCTACGGCTCCACGACCCGCGCCGACCTCAAGGCGGGTCGGCGCACCGCGAACCTCAACTTCGGCGCGCGCGGGCCGGTCCAGTTCGACGCGCCGTACGGGCACGCCCTCATCGCCAAGTACGCGATGGCGACGCGGCGGCACATGTACGAGTACGGGACCACGATCGAGCAGCTCGCGGAGGTCGCCGTCTCGACCCGCTACAACGCCGGGCTCAACCCGGACGCGTACTACCGCGACCCCATCACCATCGAGGACGTCCAGAGCTCCCCGATGATCGCCGACCCGCTCACGAAGCTGCACTGCTGCATCCGCTCCGACGGCGGCGGCGCGATCGTCCTGACCTCGGAGGAGCGGGCGAAGGACCTCGCCCCCACGCCCGTCTACGTGCTCGGATCGGGCGAGACCTCGAGCCACACCACGATGAGCGAGTGGGAGGACTTCACCGTCTCCCCCGCGTTCCGCTCCGGCAAGCTCGCCTTCGAGCGGGCGGGTCTCACACCGGCCGACGTCGACATCTGCCAGATCTACGACGCATTCACGTCGATGGTGCTCATGTCCCTCGAGGCGCTCGGCTTCTGCGGCATCGGCGAGGGGGGTCCCTTCGTCGCGGACGGGAAGCTGCGCGTCGGCGGCGCGCTGCCGACCAACACCGACGGCGGCGGACTGTCGTCGTGCCACCCGGGCATGCGAGGGATGTTCCTCATGGTCGAGGCGGTGAAGCAGCTGCGGGGTGAGGCCGGCGAGCGACAGGTGCCGGGCGCGAAGGTGGCGTGTGTGAACGGGACCGGGGGTTGGTTCTCTTCTGCTGCCACGTTGTTGCTGGGTACCGACTAGGTCTGTGGCAGGGGCTCTCCCGCATCGCCCCCTTGCTAAGGGAGAGATGAGGGGGGTGGGGTGAAGAAGGCGCGGTGGATCATGGTGGTGAGGGTGGTGAGGGCGACGGACTGGTCGAGGCCGAGGTCTCGAGACGTCATGGCGTAGCTCGTGCGCTCGAGCATGGCCATCAGCGACGCCACGGTCATCTCGTCGGCGGCGGCACCGACCTCCTGCATCCGTGCCGCGAGCGCGCGGGCGATGTGGGTGAACGCGTGCACACCCAGCGCGTCGACCTGACGGTCGGCGACCTGGTTCTCCATCCACGCCCGGATCACCACGCCGTAGTGCGCGTAGACGGCGAGGAACTCGGCGAGGAACCCACGCAGTGCGGCCTCGCCCTCGGGCGACGGCGGCACCGCGGGAACCCGCCCGGCGAGCTCCTCGATCGCGTCGGCGCACTCCACCGCCAGCTCCCGGAGCAGGTCCTCCTTGTTGGAGAAGTACAGGTAGAAGGTCCCGTGCGACGTGCGCGCGGCCCGCACGATGTCGTCGACGCGCGTCTGGTGGTAGCCGCGCCGGGCGAACACACGAAGGCCTGCCTCGGCCAGCCGTCGCCTCGTCTTGCGCCCCTGGGCGCGCAGCGCGCGGTCGCGGACCGGCGCGGCGGCACCGGACCGGGCAGTCGTCACCGCCACGCCATCGCGGCCGCCCTGGTTGTGCGATCCTCTCGCCATGCTTCCCCGAATCACGCGCGAGGCGGCCGAACGGTTCGGCGATGCTACCGCCTACGTCGCGCCGGCCGGGTGGGCGCTCACCCACACCGACCTCGACCGCGTGTCGGATCGCGTCGCCGCCGGACTCGCGCGCCGCGGCGTGCGCGCCGGTGACGTCGTCGCGCTCGTGCTCCCGCCCGGCCCGGAGTACCTCGTCGCATACCTCGCCGCCGCGAAGATCGGGGCGATCACCACTGGGGTGAACGACCGCCTCGCCCCCACGGAGCGCGCCGCGATCCTCGAGCGGGCCGGTCCGGCGCTCGTCCTCGCCACGCCCGGCCTCGCACCGGAGACCGGGTACGTCGTCGAGGCGATCGAACCGGCCGACCACGTCGAGGGCGTGCTCGGCTCCCTCCACCACGACTCGTCGGTTCCCCCGCTCCCTGTCGACCCGGACCGTCCGGTCGCGATCGTCTTCACGTCCGGGACCACGGGCCTGCCCAAGGGCGCGCTCTACACCAACCGCCAGCTCTCGTTCATCACGCAGACCGACGTCGGCGACACCTGGGGCGGCGGGACCCGGAGCTTCACGGGCACGTCGTTCGCGCACCTCGGGTTCATGACCAAGCTCCCCGGCAACCTCAAGCGCGGTGGTACGACGTTCATCATGACGAGGTGGCGCGCGCACGCCGCGCTCGGGCTCCTCGCGCGCGAGCGCATGACGACGATCGCCGGTGTGCCGACCCAGCTCGCGCTCATGCTCGCCGACCCCGACTTCGACGCGTTCGACCTCGACAGCGTGCGGTTCATCGTCGCGGGCGGCGGACCGGTCACTCCCGGGCTCGCAGCCGAGGCGCGCGCCCGCTTCGGTGCCGCGCTCGCGACGCGCTACTCGTGCACCGAGGCGGGCATCGGCCTCGGGACCGCGTTCGACGATCCCGACGAGGACGCGATCGTGAGCGTCGGCCGTCCGCACGCGAGCGTGGACCTCGCGGTGCTCGACGCCGACGACCGACCGGTCTCGCCGGGCGCGGTGGGCCAGGTCTGCCTGCGCTCCCCCGCGGTCATGGCCGGGTACTGGCAGGATCCCGAGGGGACCCGCGCGGCGTTCACCGCGTCCGGTCACGTCCGCACCGGCGACCTCGGCTGGATCGACGACGCGGGGCGCCTGCGACTCGTCGGGCGCAGCAAGGAGATGTACGTGCGCGGGGGCTACAACGTGTACCCGGTCGAGGTCGAGGCCGTGCTCTCCACGCACCCCGACGTCGGCGCGGTCGCGGTCGTCCCCCGACCCGATCCGGTGATGGGCGAGATCGGCGTCGCCGTCGTGGTCCCGAACGATCCGGCGCGCGCCCCGGATCTCGCCGCGATGCGCGACTTCGCCGGCGACCGCCTCGCTCGGTACAAGCTGCCGGAGCACCTCGTCGTCGTCGACGCGCTCCCGCTCACCGCCGGGGAGAAGGTCGACCGCCGGGCCCTCGCCGAGCTCGTGCACGACCGCTCGGGCGAAGCCCACCGGAGCGCCGAGCGCGCGAACCCGGCCGGGTAGGGTCGGCGCGCCCATGGAGCTCGACTTCGACGCCGATCAGGAAGCGCTGCGCGACTCGGTCCGCGACTTCCTCACCGCCGAGTGCCCGATCGGGCGCGTCCGCGAGGTGGTCGACGCCCGCATCGCCGGCGGCGAGGCCGAGACGAGCGCGCTCACGGCCCACATGGTCGAGCTCGGCTGGTCGGCCCTCACCGTCCCCGAGTCGGCGGGCGGTCTCGGGCTCGGTGCGATCGAGCTCGGACTCGTCGCCGAAGAGCTCGGGCGGGCCGTCGCGCCCGGCCCCCTGTTCGCGACGCTCACGCAGTACGTGCCCCTCGTCGCCGAGCTCGCGGACGGGGATGAGCGCGATGTGCTGCTCGGCCCGATCGCGTCCGGGGCAGTGAGCGGCACCGCCGCGATCGCCGAGCCGACGGGAGCGGTGGACCCGGCGGCGACCACCGTCACCGCCACCCCCACGGCCGCCGGCTTCACCCTGCGCGGCGAGAAGTCGGCCGTGTTCGAGCCGACGGCCGGCGGCTCGATCGTCGTCGTCGCCCGCGTGCCCGGCACCGGCGGCGACGAAGGCCTCGGTGCGTTCGTCGTGCCGACCGATGCGTGCGTCGTGACGCGGGCCGACGTGATCGATCCGAGCCGGGTGCTCGCCACGGTGCGGCTCGACGACGTCAGCGTCGCGCCCGAGCACGTCCTCGGGACCCCCGGCCCCGCGGCCGCGGCCGCGATCCGGCGCGCGATCGACACCGCGACCGTTGCGCTCGCGCTCGACGCGGTCGGCGCCTCCCAGGCGCTGTTCGACCTGGCACTCGAGTACGTCAAGCACCGTGAGCAGTTCGGCGTGCCGGTCGGGTCGTTCCAGGCCGTCAAGCACAAGTTCGCCGACATGCTCGTCCTGCTCGAGCGGGCCCGGGCCCTCGGCTACTACGCCATGCTCACGATCGCCGAGCGCGACGAGCGTCAGTCGTTGGCCGCCGCGATGGCCAAGGCCGCCGCGGGCGACGTCGCCGAGCGCGTGGCCAGGGAGGGCATCCAGCTGCACGGCGGCATCGGGTACACGTGGGAGTCCGACGTCCACCTCTACGTGCGCCGACTGCAGGCCGATGCGGTGCTCTTCGGTGCGCCCGACGCGCACCGCCAGCGGGTCGCCGACCTCATCGGGGTCTGAGCGCCGCGCGCTACTTGAGGATGATCTCCCACAACGCGTAGTACACGACCGTCAGCACGACCGCGGTGATGATCGCGTTCTGGTGCGTGTCGTAGAACCAGTTGAGACCGCCCGCCGCCTTCCCGCCGATCACCCCGAGGCAGTTCAGCTCGAAGAACAGCCAGATGAGCCCGGCGACCAGGTAGTAGACCCCCCGGTTCGAGCTGGTGTCGTAGGCCGGGAAGAAGTGCGACGTCCCGAGCATGAACATGAGCATCGGGAAGCTGAAGATCATGTTCTGCCGGGAGGCCATCAGCGCCGCGCGCCCGAGGGCGGCCGCGTTCGGGTCCGCCTCGCCGCCCGCCTGGACGTTGCGGGCGTTGGCGATGACGACCTTCTGGTTGCGCCAGATGATCCCCCACACGTTCACGAACATCGTGAGGCCGAGCAGCATGCCGGTGAGGATGCTCACGCCGCCCGGCGTCTTGAAGTAGCTCATCTCGGTCAGGTTGTCCTGGAAGCCGAGGATCACGAAGCCGAGGAGTGCGGTGGCGAGCGCCGACCATCGGAACCACCACAGCGCGCGGGATGCGAGCTTGTCGATCGCGTTGTTCCGTGCCGGCGCCTCCATCTCCGCGAAGGCCGGGACCTGGACGAAGTTGAAGTAGTAGAGGAGGCCGATCCAGCAGATGCCGGCCAGCACGTGACCCCAGCGGGCGAAGAACTCCCCGCCGAATTTCGAGAACAACTCGAGCGCAACCATGCCTGCTCAAACCCCCTGGAATCACCGTCGGGAACAGCGGCGGGACCGTACCACCGAGTCACGCGCGCTTGACGGAATCCCCGAGAGCTCAGAGGCGCGCGTCGGTGCCGTGGGTGGCGCCGAGCTCGATCACGCGGAGCGAACCGGCATCGAGCTCGACCACCGTGCGCGAGCAATGGGCCGGCGCGAAGCACACGACCCGATCGTCGCCCGTCGCGGCGCCGACCACCGCGTTGATCACGAGGAAGTGGGTGACGACCACGGTGTCGGTACGAAGCGCGCGAATCGCCCCGAGCACGCGTGCCCGGAACGGATCCATCACCCCGGGCTGATCTTCGCCGGTGCCGGCCATGAGCGTGCGCAACCAGGTGCGCGGGTCCGGTCGCGGGGCGCCGTCCCGCCGATCGACCTGCGCAACCTCGGTAGGCCGCCCGGGGCTCGAACCCGGCACCTTGAGATTAAAAGTCTCCTGCTCTACCCGATGAGCTAGCGGCCCGGCGCGAGCGTACCCCGCTCGCAGGGGAACCCCGGCCGGCCGCCCGCCGCTCGGTAGCCTGGCCGTGATGGACGACGACCCCCACCGGCCGGGCCGG
>CAZXCB010000163.1:0-7741 GCA_964639075.1 uncultured Bifidobacteriaceae bacterium
CTTGGCCATCGAGATCTCCGCGACGGGGTAGTCGCCGTGCTGGACGCGCCAGATCGTGTCGTAGGTGAGGGCGCGCGCCGCCTCGAGCTCGGTCGCGGCGTCGGCGAGCATGTGCGCGATCACCTGGTTGGCGGCGAGTGGTCGCCCGAACGCGTGCCGATCCCGCGCGTAGGCGATCGTCTGCTCGAGCACGTCGAGGCCCTGGCCGATGCTCTGGGCCGCGCCGGAGAGACGCTCGTACTGGAGCTGCCACGCCATCTGCGCGAAGCCCTGCCCTGGTTCGCCGCCGAGCAGGTTGCCGGCGGGCACGCGGACGTCGTCGAGCGCGATCTCGGCCGTGTCGGACGCGCGCATCCCGAGCTTGTCGAGCTTGCGCGAGACCGAGACGCCGGGGAGATCCGTGTCGACGAGGAACAGCGAGACGCCACGATGGCGCGACCCCGGCTCGGCCTGCACCGCCATCGTCATGAACTGCGCCCGGGTGCCGTTGGTGATGAACATCTTCCGGCCGTCGAGCACCCAGCTGTCACCGTCGCGCACGGCGCGCGTCGTGATGGCGGCGACGTCGGAGCCGGCGTCGGGCTCGGTGAGCGCGATCGCGCCGATCTTCTCGCCGGTGATCGCGGGCGCGAGGTAGCGCGCCTTGAGCTCGTCGGTGCCGAACTCGGCGATCGCGGGCGTGCACATGTGGGTCTGGACGGCGACGGCCATCGGCACGGAGCCGCCGCCGCAGCGGGCGAGCTCCTCGATGAAGAGCAGGCTGCTCGCGAGGTCGCCGTCGGAGCCTCCCCACGCGGCGGGGTAGTGGAGCCCGAGGAAGCCGAGCTCCCCACAGCGCCGGAACACCGAGTCGGGGAAGAAGCCGGCCTCCTCCCATTCCTCGACGTGGGGTCGGACCTCGGTGTCGACGTAGCGGCGGACCGTCGCCCGCAGCTGCTCGTGCTCCTCGGTGAAGATCGGATGGCCGGTCACCTCGTACCCTCCTGCTCCTTCGGAGCGGGCCGGGTGGGACACGCTGCGCTCACCGGTCGGCTGTCCTCGCGATTGCGGTCCGCTTCCCTCACGTTGGACATTCTGCCCATTCGGGGAACGCGGGCCGGGGAACGCCCGTGTCCGGGGGCGGAGTCCGCACCTACACTGACCGGCCAATGTCCCGGGCATCGATCGAACGGCGCCTGCTCGACGTCAGCGACCGGATCCGGCAGGCCACGGCCGAGCTGGCGGTCACCGACGAGCAGCTCACCTTCCTCGACGAGGAAGCCGAGGACGCGCGCCTGCGTGCCATCGTGGCCGAGACCCCCCTCGAGGTCGCGAGCGCGAACGAGGCCCGTCGCCACGCCGACGCGCTGCGCGGGCACCGCGACGTCCTGGTCCGTACGATCGAAGGCCTGCGCCGTGAGCAGGACGACCTGCTCGACCGGATGGCCGCCGAACCGACCCCGCGCTGACCCGCGAGAGGAGCCCAGTGTCCACCGACCGCACCCGAGTCGTCGTCGCCGAGGACGAGGCGATCATCCGCCTCGACCTGAAGGAGCTCCTCGAGGAGGAGGGCTTCGAGGTCGTGGGCGAGACCGGCCGGGGCGACGAGGCCGTCGAGCTCGTCCGCTCGTTGACGCCCGACCTCGCGATCCTCGACATCAAGATGCCGGGGCTCGACGGCCTCTCCGCCGCGCGCCAGATCAACGGCGAACGGCTCGCGGCCGTGCTGATCCTCACCGCGTTCTCGCAGCGGGATCTCGTCGAGCAGGCGCGCGACGCCGGAGCGATGAGCTACATCGTCAAGCCGTTCCAGAAGAGCGACCTGATCCCGGCCATCGAGCTGGCCCTCGGGCGTCACGCGGAGCTGAAGAGCCTCGAGGACGAGATCGGCAACCTCGCGGAGCGGCTCGAGGCGCGCAAGATCATCGACCGCGCCAAGGGCGTCCTCATGGACGACCACGCGATGACCGAGGCGCAGGCCTGGCGGTTCCTCCAGACCGAGGCGATGAACCGGCGGTCGAAGGTGCACGAGATCGCGGCACAGGTGGTGGCCCGCGAGATCGCGCCCGTCGACGTCGCCTGATCCGTTGAGCACGCTGCTCCTGCTCGACGGGCACTCGCTCGCGTACCGCGCGTTCTACGCCCTGCCCACGGACCTCGCGACCTCGTCGGGGCAGGTCACCAATGCCGTGTACGGCTTCACCTCGATGCTGATCAAGGTCGTCGGCGACGAGAAGCCCGACCACCTCGCCGTGGCGTTCGACACCGCGGCGACCACGTTCCGCAAGGAGAAGGACGCCACCTACAAGGCGGGCCGCAAGGAGACCCCGGACCTGTTCCGCTCGCAGCTGCCGCTGATCCACCAGGTGCTCGAGACCCTCGCGGTGCCGATCCTCGAGGTCGACGGGGTGGAGGCGGACGACGTCATCGCCACGCTCGCCGAGCGGGCGGCCGGCGACGGGATCGACGTGATCGTCGTCACCGGTGACCGCGACTCGTACCAGCTCGTCCGGGACCCGCACATCCGCGTCCTGTACAACAAGCGGGGCGTGTCGGACTACGCGCTCTACGACGAGGCCGGCATCTTCGAGCGCACCGGCGTGACCCCCGTGCAGTACCCGCAGTACGCGGCGCTGCGCGGCGACACGAGCGACAACCTGCCCGGAGTCCCCGGCATCGGCGAGAAGACCGCGGCCAAGCTCGTGAGCGCGTACGACACGCTCGAGGGCATCTTCGAGCACCTCGAGGAGCTACCGCCCAAGCAGCGCCAGAACCTCGGCGAGTGGCGCGAGCAGGTGTTCCACAACCGGGAGATGTCGATCCTGCGCCGGAACGTGCCGATCGACGTCGCGGTCGACGACCTGCGCATCGGCGGGTGGGACCCGGAGGCCGTGCGTGTCCTGTTCCAGCAGCTCGAGTTCCGCACGCTCTACCCGCGCCTGCTCGACGCCCTCGACGCCACCGACGACACGGTCGAGGCGACCGCGACCACGCTCGACGTCGAGGTCGACCGGCTCACCACCGCGAAGGCCGTGACCGCGGCGCTCGAGGGGGTCGGCCGCGCCGGCGCGCCGTACGCGCTCGACGCCGACTGGACCGGCGCGCCGGGCACGAGCAGCCTGCGCGGCGTCGCGATCGCAACGGGCGACACCAGCGGGTACGTCGTCGCCGACCTGCTCGGCGAGTCCGCGGTCCGGGACGCGCTCGGCACACTGCTCGGCACCGGGGGACCGCCGCTGCTGGTCCACCGGTCGAAGGAGCTGATGCACGGTCTGCGCGCCGCGGCCGGTGTGGAGATCGACACGCTGGACCTCGACACCGCGGTCATGGCCTACCTCGTCGACCCGGGGGCCGGGAAGTACGACCTCGGGGAGCTGTGCGCCCGGTTCTGCGGCTTCGAGCTCGTCTCGCCCGACCGCGAGCAGGCCGAGGGGACCCTGGACCTCGACGGCGACATCACCGGCGACGACACCGGCCGCCGCGCCGCGGCGGTCCTGCGTCTCGGCGCCGCGCTGCGAGAGGTGCTCGAATCCCGCGAGCTCTGGGACCTGTACGCCGATGTCGAGCGTCCCCTCGTCGGGGTCCTCGCGGCGATGGAGGAAGCGGGCGTCCGCGTCGACCGCGAGTTCCTCGACCAGATGCGCGCCGACCTGCAGAAGCAGTGCGACGAGCTCGAGTCCAGGATCCACGCGCACGCGGGCGAGCCGTTCGTCGTGAACTCGGTGCCCCAGCTCCGCCGCATCCTCTTCGAGGTGCTCGAGCTCACGCCGGTGAAGAAGACCAAGACCGGCCCGTCCACCGACGCGGACTCCCTCCAGAAGATGGCGGCGGTCCAGGACCACCCGATCCTCCACGACCTGCTCCGCTACCGCGAGGTCGAGAAGCTGCGCTCCACCTACGCCGACGCGCTGCCGCCCCTGATCCAGGCCGACGGCCGCATCCACGCGACGTTCAACCAGATCGCCACCACCACCGGGCGGATCTCGAGCGAGAGCCCGAACCTCCAGAACATCCCGGTGCGGACGGCCGAGGGCCGGGAGATGCGGCGCGCCTTCGTCGCCGACGAGGGGTGCGGTCTGCTCGCGGCCGACTACAGCCAGATCGAGCTGCGGATCCTCGCGCACCTCGCCGAGGATCCGGGGCTCATCGACGCGTACGCGCGAGGCGCCGACGTCCACACGATCACCGCCGCGAAGGTGTTCGACGTCGACGAGGCGAAGGTCGCCGACCACGAGCGGCGGTTCGCGAAGGTCGTGAACTACGGCCTCGCCTACGGCATGGAGGCGTACGGGCTCGGGCAGCGGATGAACATCCCCACCGACCAGGCCCGCGAGATCCTCGACAGCTACTTCGAGTCGTTCCCGAACGTCCATGCGTACATGGAGCGCACCGTCGCCGACGCGAAGGCGTGCGGGTACACGACCACGATCCTCGGCCGCCGGCGCCAGATCAGCGAGCTCGCGTCCGACAACTTCCGGATCCGCCAGATGGGTGAGCGCATGGCGCAGAACGCGCCCGTGCAGGGATCGGCCGCCGACATCTTCAAGCTCGCGATGATCCGCCTCGACGCCGCGCTCAGGGCGGGCGGCTTCGCCAGCCGCATGGTGCTGACCGTGCACGACGAGCTGGTGCTGGAGGTCCCGCTCGCCGAGCGAGACGCGGTCGAGCCGGTCGTGCGCGCGGCCATGGAGGGCGCGATCGAGCTCGCGGTCCCGCTCGTCGTCGACGTGGGCTTCGGGCCGAGCTGGGCCGAGGCCAAGTGACGCCGCCGCGAGTGGGTCTTCCTGCCTGATTCGGGCGTGATTGCTGGGGCGGCGGGCACGAATTCTGCTAAGACTTCGGCGCGGCCGGGACGGCCGCGACCTCTGGGGGGAGAGTTCGGATGCAGGCGATGAGTCCACCGCGGCGCTTCGCGGTCGAGGCCGCCGTGATCGCGTCGGCCGGTGCCGGTCTGGTCCACGCGGCCGCCGTCGGGACGCACGCGGGCGAGCCCACGCTGGTCCGGTTGTTCGCGTTCTGCGCCATCGCGCAGGTGGGGATCGCCGGTCTCGTGCTCCTGCGCCCGACCCGGCCGATGCTCGCGGCGCTGGGCACCATCAACCTGGCCGCGTTCGGGTGCTGGGCCATGTCCCGGACCGTCGGCCTCCCGGGGCCCAGGGTGCTCAACGGCGTCGAGGCGGTGGGGACGTCGGATCTCATCGCGGCCCTGTTCGCCTTCGTCGCAGTGTGTGCCGCCCTCGCGTTCGTCGTCCGGCCGGCGTCCAAGCGCATCCTCGGACCGGCCTGGACCGTGGTCGCGCTCGTCGGCGCGATGGCGCTCACGGTTCCCGCGTTGGCGGCCGGCACGGAGCACGTCCACGGCGAGGCGGCGCACGATCATGCCGCCATGGCCGGCGACGAGCACGCGGCGAGCGAGCACCACTCGAGCGCCGCCGCCGGCACGCACGACCACGGGACGGACACCGAGGTCGCGGGCGAGACCGCGACCCACGGCCACGACACCACCACGACCGGCACCGGCGGCACGGAAGACGGTCACGGCCACTCGACCTCGACGCCGTCGAGCTCGTCGACGTCGCACCACTCGACTCCGACGAACCCGGCGGACCCGTCGCACCACTCGAACCCGTCGAACCCGACGGACCCGTCGCACCAGCACCCTCCCACGTCGACTCCGACGTCGCCGCCGACCCACGAGCACCCGCCACCCACCCCGACGCCGACGGGACCGATCATCACGCTCGACGACCCGCGTCTCACACCCGCGCAGCACGATGCCGCGCTGTCGCTCATCCTGCGGACGGCGGCGTCGATGACGCGCTTCACCGACGTCGCGTCGGTCGAGGCGGCCGGGTACACCTCGATCGGGGACGCGATCACCGGTTGGGAGCACTTCGTCAACTGGACGAACCTCGGCACGCCCGCGATCCTCGACCCGGACACGGTCGAGTCGGTCGTGTTCAAGGTGAACCCGGACGGTTCCCGCACCCTCGCGTCGGCGATGTACATCCTGCCGCTGGGGCAGACCCAGGCGAACGTCCCGGAGATCGCGGGCGAGCTGACCACCTGGCACGACCACACGAACCTCTGCTGGGACCTCACGGGGAACCCGCGCGTCGTGGCGATCACGGACGCCAACGGCAATTGCCCGCGCGGCGTCCTCTTCGTGACGCCACCGATGTTGCACGTGTGGCTCATCCCGCACCCGTGCGGCCCGTTCGCCGGGATCGACGGCGGCCACGGCGAGGGGTGCGTCGGCCACGACCACTGATCGCCCCGCTCGCGCCGCCGGCGCCCCGGAAGGTCCCTGGTTCAACGAGGTCGCAGCGTTCCTCGGGCCGGCGTACCTGAAGAACGCGTTCACGAAGGGGACGGACCAGGAGGTCGGGTTCCTCGTGGGCGCGCTCGGGCTCGAACCGGGGATGCGCGTCCTCGACGTCGGCTGCGGTCCGGGTCGCCACGCGCTGGCGTTCGCGGCGCGCGGGATCGCCGTCCACGGCGTCGACCTGTCTCCCGACTTCGTCGCGCTCGCGCGGGACGCGGCGGGTGTCCTCCCCGCGACGTTCGAGGTGCTCGACGTGCGGGACCTCGCGTTCGACGGGGAGTTCGACGCCGCGATCTGCCTCTGCCAGGGCGGGTTCGGACTCCTCGGCGGCACCGACGACGAAGCCGTCATCGGCCGGATCGCCCGTGCCGTCCGCCGTGGTGGCGGCATCGCGGTCAGCGCCTTCTCGAGCTACTTCGCGTTGCGCTGGATCGAGGACGGCGACGCGTTCGACCCGGCGACCGGGGTGAACCACGAGGTCGCCACCCTGCGCAACGCCGCCGGGGAGCAGCGCCCGGCCGACCTGTGGACCACGTGCTTCACCGCCCGGGAGCTCCGGCTGCTCGCCCGCGCCGCCGGGCTCGAGGTGCGGTCGGTGTCGGGCGTGACCCCCGGCGACTACGGCGAGCGGCCCGTCACCCTGGAGCGGCCCGAGCTCCTGCTTCTCGCACGGGTGGGTCCCGACCGCTAGCCTGTCCCGGTTCCCATGTTCCCGGAGCTCTGTTCACCCGCGTGGTCGCACCGACCTCGCCCGACCGCAGCACCCCCCTTGTAGGAGACCGAATCCCTTGTCCGAGACCGAGCAGGCCACCGCGGTGGCCGACGAGCCCACCGTGTCCACCGAGCCCAGCAGCGAGAACGGCGCCACCGCCGTCGCCGACGCCACCACCCCCGAGGTGGACGACCTGGGCGAGATCACGGAGGTCGTGCTCGACGATCTCGGTGGGATGTCCCTCTCCGACGCGATCGACGCGACGCTCGTGTCCTTCGACGAGGGTGGGCTCGTCTCCGGCACCGTGGTCAAGATCGACTCCGACGAGGTGCTCCTCGACATCGGCTTCAAGTCCGAGGGCGTCATCCCCTCGAAGGAGCTGTCGATCCGCAACGACGTCAACCCGTCGGAGATCGTCACCCTCGGCGAGGTCCTCGAAGCGCTCGTCCTCCAGAAGGAGGACAAGGACGGTCGACTGATCCTGTCCAAGAAGCGCGCGCAGTACGAGCGGGCGTGGGGCAACATCGAGAAGCTCAAGGACGAGGACGGCATCGTCACCGGTCCGGTCATCGAAGTGGTCAAGGGTGGTCTCATCCTCGACATCGGCCTGCGCGGCTTCCTGCCCGCGTCGCTCGTCGATCTGCGCCGAGTCCGCGATCTGCAGCCGTTCGTCGGCAAGGAACTCGAGTGCAAGATCATCGAGCTCGACAAGAACCGCAACAACG
>CAZXCB010000164.1:0-7681 GCA_964639075.1 uncultured Bifidobacteriaceae bacterium
CGCCGACGTGCTCGCCGCGCTCGAACAGGCCGCGGCGACCACCGACCGCGACGCGCGCCGCCAGGCCCTCGCGGCGGTCGCCGCCGCCCGCCCCCGCTGCGTCACCGCCTGGGCCCTGCTCGGTGAGGCCGCCCGCGACGACGTCGAGGCGTACGCGTACTTCCGCGTCGGGTACCACCGCGGGCTCGACCAGCTCCGCCAGGCCGGATGGCGGGGATCGGGCTACGTGCGGGCGTCGCACCCCGAGAACCGCGGATTCCTGCGGGCACTCGCGGGACTCGGTCGCACCGCCGCGGTCATCGGCGAGGACGACGAGGCGCAGCGCTGTGCCGAGTTCCTGCTGCAGTTGGACCCGAGCACCGATCTATCGGTCGTTTTCGGGACCCCCGAGTAACCTTCGGGCTTCTGCCCGACTCCTCGGAGACGGGACGATCGAGACGACCCGAGAGGATCGCATGAAGCGCGCGCTCATCACCGGCATCACGGGGCAGGACGGGCGGTACCTGAGCCAGCTCCTGACCTCGAAGGGCTACCAGGTCTTCGGTCTGATCGCGGGCCAGGCGAACCCCAAGGCCAAGCTCGTTCAGGAGGAGTCCCCCGGTCTCGAGCTCGTCGGCGGCGACCTCCGGGACCTCCCGTCGCTCATCGCCGCGGTCGAGCAGGTACAGCCCGACGAGGTCTACAACCTCGGGGCGATCAGCTTCGTGCAACTGTCCTTCAAGCAGGCCGAGCTCACCGCGGAGATCACGGGGCTCGGCGTGCTGCGGATGCTCGAGGCGGTGCGGATCGTCGGCGGCAGCCAGAACAACCCGATCCGCTTCTACCAGGCGAGCTCGTCGGAGATGTTCGGGAAGGTGCGCGAGACACCCCAGACCGAGCGGACGCCGTTCCACCCGCGCTCGCCGTACGGCGTCGCCAAAGTGTTCGGCCACGACATGACGGTCAACTACCGCGAGTCCTACGACCTACATGCGTCGAGCGGCATCCTGTTCAACCACGAGAGCGAGCGCCGCGGCCTCGAGTTCGTCACGCGCAAGATCACCAACTCGTTGGCGCGGATCAAGCTCGGGATCCAGGACGGCATCAGCCTCGGCAACATCGACTCCGCGCGCGACTGGGGCTACGCGGGCGATTACGTCGAGGCGATGTGGATGATGCTCCAGCAGGACGAGCCCGACGACTACGTGATCGCCACCGGCGAGACGCACACCGTGCGCGAGTTCCTCGACGTCGCGTTCCGGATCGCGGGCTACGACAGCTGGGAGCCCTACGTCACCCACGACCAGCGCTTCGACCGCCCCGCCGAGGTCGACCTGTTGCTCGGCGACGCGACGAAGGCCCGCGAGAAGCTCGGCTGGTCCCCGAAGGTCAACTTCGAGGAGCTCGTCGCCCGCATGTACGAGTCGGACCTCAAGTCCGAGCAGGCCCAGCTCGACGCCGGCCGCCGCTGAGCCTGGCGGTTTCAAACCCGCCGCGCGCTGGCAGCGCGGTCGTCAAGCCGGTTCGATGGACGCCCAGCTACCGAATCCGGTGCCAGACGTCCATTGAACATCTCGCCGGCTTGGAAGCGCGACCTGCGACGACGTCGTCGCATCGCAGGCCGAGACGCTCACCACGAGTACGACGCACAGCACTGCCCTGAGCACGCAAGCACGGTAACCACCAGAGGTAGTACGAACTGCCCGGCCCGCTGCACACCCAGGGGTTCGCCAATGTCACCAGCGACGGACTTTGTGTCACTTGTCCGGGCCAGGACACGGACTTCCGACACAAAGTGACGGACGCGGCCGGACACCCAGGCCGGACGTCGCCAGAGTGGCTCCGCGGAGCACTCAGGATCCGGAATTCACGCGTCCGCGGACGCGTCGCGTGACTCGCTATCGCGGAATCGCGGCCAGGCGGTCGAGCGCGGCCTCGGCTTCGGCGACGATGCGGCGGACGATGTCGCCCGCGGGCTCCAGGGCGTCGATGCCCCCCACCCCCTGGCCGGCCGGGTAGCACTCGCGGTTCGGGTCGACGCCGGGCGTCGACTCGTTCGCGCCGAGGTGCATCCAGCCGCCCTCGATCGACTTCATGAGCATGTCGGGGAACGGCACGAGCTCCTCGGGATGCGCCTCGAAGTGGCGGGTCGTGTCGTTCGCGACCGCGCGCAGCGTCTTGCCGGTGAACGCACGCGAGATGGCGGTGCCGTCCTCCGCCGTCCGCAACAACGCATCCTTGTAGCCGGGTGCCGAGCGCGCTTCAGGCGTGGCGATGAACCGCGTGCCGACCCACACGCCGTCGGCGCCGAGCGCGAGCGCGGCCGCGAGACCGCGACCGTCGTAGATGCCGCCGGCCGCGACGACGGGCACGCGATCGCCGACCGCGTCGACGACCTGGGGCACGAGCGGCAACGTCGCGACCTGACCGGTGTGGCCGCCGGCCTCGGTGCCCTGCGCGACGACGATGTCGCAGCCGGCTTCCACCGCCGCGATCGCGTGCCGCACCTTCCCGCACATCGACAGCACGAGGACGTTGTGCTCGTGGCAGAGCGTGATGACGTCGCGCGGCACGCCGAGCCCGGCCGCGAAGACCGACGCGCCCTCGCGGATCAGCAGCTCGACGTCGGTGAGCAGCCGGTCGGGCAACGCCGTGAGGAGGTCGACCCCGAGGGGCTTGCTCGTGAGCGCCCGGGCGGCCCGGATCTCGGACTGCATCTCCTCGCTGGTCATGGTCGAGGCACCGAAGCAGCCGAATCCGCCCGCCTCGGAGACCGCGGCGACGAGCGCGGAGTACGACACTCCGCCCATGCCGGCGAGCATCACGGGGTGCTCGATGCCCAGGACGTCGGTGAGCCTCGTGTGCATGATGGTCCTTCCCAGGGGTTGCCGGCGGGCGAGGCTAACGACGACCGCCAACTAACGTCCAAGCCGTGAGCGAGGCCTCGACTCCGATGCAGCGACGTCGCGCGGGCCGAGCGGGGCCCGAGCGGCCCGGCCCGAAGGGCCGAGAGCGGGGATGACGTGACCAGTCCGATCGTCGGCGTGATCATGGGCAGCGACAGCGACCTGCCGGTGATGCAGGCCGCGATCGACGTGCTCGTCGAGTTCGGCGTGGCCCACGAGGTCCGCATCGTCTCAGCGCACCGCACGCCCGACGTCATGGTGGAGTACGCCCGCACCGCGGCCGACCGCGGGATCCGGGTGATCATCGCCGGCGCGGGCGGCGCGGCCCACCTGCCCGGGATGACCGCGTCGATGACGCCGCTGCCGGTGATCGGCGTGCCGGTTCCGCTCGCCAATCTCGACGGGATGGACTCGTTGCTGTCGATCGTGCAGATGCCGAAGGGGATCCCGGTGGCCACCGTCGCCGTGGGCAACGCCGCGAACGCGGGGCTGCTCGCGGTCCGGATCCTCGGCGCGTCCGATCCCGCGCTGCGCACGCGCATGGGCGAGTACCAGGAGTACCTGGCCTCGACGGTGCGAGAGAAGGACGCGGGGCTCCAGCCGTGACCGGCTTCACAGCCCCTCCTGCTTGACCTCAAGTCGACTTCAGGCCGTACGTTCGCCGGTATGGAGTACCGCAACTACGCAGCGCTGTCCGGCGTCGCCCACGTCGTCGTCGACGGTTCTGCCCAGGACGGCACCGTCCTGACGTTGTCGCACTGGCCGGGCACGCCGACCCCCGAGGCGTACCGCGCCGATCTCTCCGCCGAGATCGCGTTCCGCTGGCTCGACGCGCCCGACCCGCGCGTGGACGCCGCCTACGTCACGAACAACCACTTCGACCAGGACGGGCTCGTCGGCGTCTTCGCACTCGTGGATCCCGAGGCCGCGCTCGCACGGCGTGAGCACCTCGTCGACATCGCGCGCGCAGGTGACTTCAGCTGCTTCCACGAACGGGACGCGGCCCGAGCCGCGATCGCGCTCGCGAACCTCGGTGCGCGTGTGGAGGGCGACGCGTACCCGGAGCTGCTCGAACGCCTCACCGAGGTCACCGACCACGTCGACCGGTTCGCCGACGCGTGGCGCGACGAGGACGCGCACATCACCGCGACCGAGGCTGCGATCGCCGACGGCACCATCACGATCACCGAGGACCCGGCACTCGAGCTCGCAGTGGTGCGGGTACCGGACACGTGGGCGGCGCGTACCGTGCACCGTTTCAGCACCACCGACGAGGGCGCCGCCCACCCGTACGCCGTGTACAACGCGACCGACGCGTTCGCGATCCTCACGGTCGGCGCCGCGGCACCGGAGCTCCGCTACCGCTACGAGACCTGGGTCCGACTCACGTCGCGCCGGCCCCGACCGCGGGTCGACCTCGCGCCCCTGGCGGCCGAGCTGACGGCGGAGGAGCCGGGCCGGGCGGCCTGGACCTTCGACGGCGTGCAGTCGCTCAGCCCCGCGCTCCACACCGTCGCCGGCGCCGAGTCCGGGATCGACGCGGAGCGCTTCGTGACGCGCGTGACCGACGCCCTGCGGGCCGCCGCTACCACCTGGAGCCCGTACGACTGACGGATCCGGGACTACTCGGTGGAGATGGCGTCGAGCACGTCGAGCCGCGAGGCCCGGCGCGCCGGGTACGCGGCGGCGAGCACGCCGGCGAGGGCCGCCACGATCACGATGAGCACGAGCTGACCGGCCGGCGCGGAGAAGTCGGTGATGCCCTGGTCCGAGAGCGCCCGTACCATCGTCCACCCGAAGAACACGCCCAGCACCAGGCCGAGCAGCGCACCGAACACCGCGACGATGACCGCTTCCCACCGGACCGTCGAGCGCACCTGCCGGCGCGACATCCCGACCGCGCGAAGCAGCCCGATCTCGCGCGTCCGTTCCACGATCGAGAGCAGCAGCGTGTTCATGATCCCGAGGAGCGCGATCAGGATCGCGAGGAAGAGGAGTGCGAACACCATCCCGAGCAGCTGGTTGATCTGCGACGCGATCTTCTCCTTCAGACCGGTGCGGTCGCTGATCTCGGTCCCCGGGAACTCCTTCAGCACCTTGGCGATCGCGGGCTTGACCGTCGCGGCCTTCGCGCCGGGATCGAGGTTCACGTACAGCTGGTTGTCGACGACGTCGGTGAAGCGCCGGTCGAAGGCGTCGAGCGATATCTGGTAGTCGGACAGCCCTTCGCGCTGGCCGAAGCCGTACACCGCGCCGATCTGCATCTTCTGATCGCCGCCGATCGGGAACCTCGTCTCGATGTCCTCACCGAGCTTCCAGTCGTGGTCTTCGAGCACCTTGCGCGACACCGCGATCTGGTCGGGACCCAACGCGGCGAGGTCGCCGGCCTGCGGGTCCACGTCGAACACCGCGTCGATGTTCGACGGATCGAGCCCCACGACGAACTGGGCCGACCCGTCGACCTCGAAGCCAGCGAACCGCAGCGGCGTGGCGACCGCAACGCCCGGGACCTTGCGGACCTCTCCCGCGATGGCCGGGCTGAACCCGGCGCCGAACCCGCCGCCCTTCTCGAGGATGAGCAGGTCGGCACGGAACGCACGGTCGATCTGACCGCCGACCGACGCCTTGAACGACGCGGCGAAGATCGTGATCAGCCCGACGAGCGCCACGCCGATCATGAGCGCGGCGGCGGTCGAGGCAGTGCGACGGGGGTTGCGGACGGCGTTCTCCCGAGCGAGCTGGCCCGACACGCCGCGGAGCCGCGCAGCCGGCGCGCCGAGGACGCGCCCCATCGGCCGCGCGATCACCGGCCCGAGGATCGCGACCCCGATGAACATCGCCACCACGCCGAGCCCGACGGCCTGGGCCCCGGCGTCGGCGAACAGGCCCGCGACGAGCACCACCGCGCCCAGGAGTAGGACGAGAACACCGATGAGCGTGCGGCGACCCAGTTGACGCTGTTCGATCGCGGTCTCACGGAGTGCCGCCATCGGCGAGATGCGGGCCGCACGCCGGGCCGGGAGGATCGCGGCCAGCAGGGTCACCCCGACACCGACGGCCATCGCGATGACGAACGTCATCGGCTTGATCACGAGGTCGGTCGTCGGGATCTCGAACCCGAACGCGCTCATGAGGCCACGCAGGCCGCTCGCGAGCGCGATGCCGACGCCGAACCCCGCCACGGACGACACCGCGCCGACGACGAGCGCCTCGCCCAGGACGGACCGCCGGACCTGCCCCCCCGACGCGCCGAGCGCTCGGAGGAGCGCGAGCTCGCGAGTGCGTTGCGCGATCACGATCGAGAACGTGTTCACGATGATGAACGCACCGACGAGCACGGAGATCGCGGCGAAGATCAGGAGGGCGATGTTGAAGAACGACAGGTTCTTCTGGATCTGATCCTGGGTCTCCTCGATGAGCTTCGCGCCGGTGATCACCTGGAGCCCGGGCCGATCGAGGGCCGCCTTCAGGCGATCCACGAGATCCGGCTGGGAGATTCCCGCTTCCGCGGCGACCGCGACGCCGTCGATCTGGTCGGGCGCGCCCGTGAGGCGCTGCGCCTCGGGCAGCGTGAACTGGGCGACGGTCGCGCCGGCGGGACGGTCGGAGCCACCGAACGTGGAGACACCGACGACGGTGAAGTCGGCTCGGGGGATCTCCCGGTTGTTGAACGTGATCGTGATGCGGTCGCCGATCCCGTAGCGCGCGTCCTTGGCGGTGCCCCGGTCGATGACGACCTCGCCGGCGGTGCGCGGTGGCCGTGACGGCTCGCCTCGGTAGCGAACCAGCTCGAAGGGGTTCAGCTGGGGACTGTCCATCCAGGCGGTGCCGAAGGTCGGTGCCCCTTGACCCGGGTTGCCGATGGGCTCGCCCTGGCGATCGAGGTACTGCGCCTTCGGGACCGTGACCGACGCCTCGGCCGCCTTCACCCCGTCGACCGCGCGCACCGCGTCGATCGTCGACTCCGGGATGCGCTCGCGCTGGGCCGGGCCGAAGTCCGAGTCGAGCTCGTTGCTGCTCCGCACGAACGCGTCGGTGCCGTCGTAGACGCTCGCGAACAGCTCGTCGAACGTCTTGCGCACCGTGTCGGTGAAGACCAGCGTGCCGGTCACGAACGCGACGCCCAGCACGACCGCGATCGCGGTCAGCAGGAACCGGAGCTTGTGCGCGAACAGGCCGCGCAGCGTGAGGCGCAGCACGTCAGCCCCCGAGTTGCTTGATGCGATCGAGCACCCGGTCCGAAGTCGGTTCGAGCATCTCGTCGACGATCGTGCCGTCGGCGAGGAACACCACCCGGTCCGCGTACGCGGCGGCGGATGGCTCGTGGGTGACCATCACGATCGTCTGGCCGAGGTCGTCGACCGCGGTGCGCATGAAGTTCAGGATCTCCGCGCTCGCCCGGGAGTCGAGGTTGCCGGTCGGCTCGTCGGCGAAGATCAGGTCCGGACGCGACACGAGCGCGCGTGCCACGGCCACGCGCTGCTGCTGGCCGCCCGACAGCTCACTCGGGCGGTGCGTGAGCCGGTCGCCGATGCGGAGGGTGTCGACGATCGATCGCATCCACTCGGGATCGGGCTTGCGACCCGCGAGCGCCATCGGGAGGGTGATGTTCTCCTCGGCGTCGAGCGTCGGGATGAGATTGAACGACTGGAACACGAAGCCGATCCGGTCACGCCGGATCAACGTCAGCTGCTTCTCGCTCGAGGCGCTGATCTCGACGTCACCGATGAAGACCTGACCCGATGTCACCCGGTCCAGACCGGCGAGGCAGTGCAGCAACGTGGACTTGCCGGATC
>CAZXCB010000165.1:0-7629 GCA_964639075.1 uncultured Bifidobacteriaceae bacterium
CCGCCACCGCACCGTTCGCCGACATCTGCATCCCGTCGGTGTTCGACCGCACGCTCGCCCCCGAGGGCAAGCACATCATGTCGATGTTCACGCAGTGGGTGCCCAACGGATGGGCGGGCGCGACCCCCGCGACCGAGCTCGACGCGTACGCGGAGCGGGTGATCGCCGAGGTCGAGGCCGTCGCGCCCGGCTTCACCGACTCGATCCTGCACCGGCAGGTGATCGGGCCCTACGAGATGGAGCACACGTACGGCCTGATCGGCGGGAACATCTTCCACGGCGAGCTGTCCCCGTCACAGCTGTTCCACCTCCGTCCCGCGCCCGGCTACGCCGACTACCGCACCCCGATCGTCGGCCTCTACCAGGCCTCGAGCGCGACTCACGGCGGCGGGGGTGTCACCGGAATCCCGGGCCTCAAGGTCACCGAGACGATCCTGCGTGACCGCGGCGCGCGCCGCGGTCGTCGCTGACGCGGGTCGACGTTGTCGTCGCCCGAACCCCCGAACGAGCCACACGTGGACGGTCCGCCACGAGACCGATTGAGCCGCAACGTCTACGTCGTCTCGATCGTGTCGTTCCTCCAGGACACGGCGTCGGAGATCCTGTACCCGGTGCTGCCGTTCTTCGTGACCGGCGTCCTCGGTGCTCCGCCGGCGGTCCTGGGACTCATCGAAGGCCTCGCGGACGGGACGGCGTCGGCGATGAAGGCACTGTCGGGCCGGCTGGCCGATCTGCGTCATCGTCGGCCACTCGTCGCCGCCGGCTACAGCGCGTCGGCGTTCGGCAAGCTCCTCCTCGCGCTCGCGGGCGCGTGGCCGATGGTGCTGGTCTCGCGCGTGACCGACCGGGTCGGCAAGGGCCTCCGCGGCCCGCCCCGCGACGCGATCATCGCCGACGAGACGACCCCGGCGAACCGCGGCCGCGCGTTCGGCTTCCACCGCGCCGCCGACACCGCAGGCGCGGTGGTCGGGCCGTTGATCGGTCTCGGGCTCTACGAGCTCGTCGGGCAGCGGTTCCGGCCCCTGCTGTGGATCGCGATCATCCCCGCGGTCCTGAGCGTGGGCTTCGTGTTCCTGATCCGGGAACGTCCGCACCCGCACGTCGGGACCGGCCGGCCGTGGTCCACGCGGGGGCTGCCGCGCCGGTTCTGGCGACTCATCGCGATCGTCGCGATCTTCGGCCTCGTCAACTTCCCGGACACCCTGCTGCTGCTGCGGGCCAAGGACCTCGGTCTCGGCTTCTCCGGAGTCGCGCTCGTCTACGTGCTGTACAACGTGACCTACGCGGTCCTGAGCTATCCGGCGGGCGTCGTGTCGGACCGGCTCGGCCGCCGAGGGGTCTTCGCCGTCGGTCTCCTGGTCTTCGCGTGCACGTACCTCGGGTTCGGCCTCACGCAGTCGGCCGTCTGGGTGTGGATCCTGCTGCCGCTCTACGGCGCCTACACCGCGCTGACCGACGGAGTCAGCCGGGCATGGGTCGCGGACCTCGTCCCCGCCTCGTCGCGCGGCACGGCGCTCGGGATCCATGCCGCCGTCAGTGGCTTCGGACTGCTGATCGCCGGGGTCTGGGCCGGACTCGCATGGCACGGCACCGGCCACGTCCCCTTCATCGTCTCCGGCACCGTCGTCGCGGTCCTGGGTGTGGCGGTGCTCTTCGGCCGCGCCTGGTTCGTCGCACCGGACGACGAAGCAGCCGACGCCGGCTGAGCGATCTACGCGGTCGCGACGACGGCGGCACGGAAGGCGCTGAGCGCGGTCGCGATCTCGGCCTCGGTGACCACGAGCGGCGGCATCCACCGCAGCACGTTGCCCGCGGTGCCGGCATTCATCAACAGCAGACGACCCTCGTCGCGGCAGTGCGCCGCGATCGCCGCGACACGCGCTGCGTCGGGCGAGCCGGCAGGCGTCATCAGCTCGCACCCCACCATCAGCCCCGGTCCGCGCACGTCACCGAGGTCGGGGTGCGCCGCCGCGAGATCACGCAGACCGCGCCGCAGCTGCTCGCCCCGGACGCGGACGTTCTCGAGGAACCCCGGCGCCGTCAGCACGTCGATGGTGGCGAGCGCCGCCGCGCAGCCGATCGGGTTCCCCCCGTAGGTGCCGCCGTGGGCCCCCGTCGGCCAGCGGCGCATGATGTCGGCCGACGCACCGATCGCGGAGATCGGGAACCCGGACGCGATGCCCTTGGCCATCACGACGATGTCCGGGTCCACCCCCGCCGCCTCGATCGCGAACATCGTGCCGGTGCGTCCGAAGCCCGACTGCACCTCGTCGGCGACGAACAGGATCCCGTGCTCCGCGCACCGTGCGCGCAACCCCTGGAGGAACGCGGCCACCACTGCCGCGGTCTCGGCGGGCGCCGTCTGCGACGCGAGCAGCAGGTCGAACGCGGCGAGCGAGCGCTCGACGGCTTCGGCCTCCGTGCCGCCGTCGCGGAACGCGTAGGGGAACGGTGCGACGAAGATGCCGCTCGGCAGCGGCTGGTAGCCCGCTCGGTAGCCGGTCTTAGACGTCGTCATCGCCATCGTGAGATGCGACCGCCCGTGGAACGACCCCGAGAACACCACGATGTTGGGCCGCCCGGTCGCGTGCTTGGCGAGCTTGACCGCGGCCTCGGTGGCCTCCGCGCCCGAGTTCGCGAAGAAGAACGTGTCGATCCCGGCCGGGGTGATGCCGGCGAGCTGTTCCGCGAGCTGCTCCAGAAGCGGATGGCGGTAGCAGTTCACCTGCGCGTGGACGAACTTCGCGGCCTGCTCCTGGATCGCGGCGACGACCGCCGGGTGGCAGTGCCCCGTGCTCGTGACCGCGATCCCGCTCGTGAAGTCGAGGTACTCGGTGCCGTCGGCCGTCGTCACCGTGCACCCGCGCCCGGAGACCACGGGGAGATCGGTGACCTGGAACCAGACGTCGGCGAGATGCGATCCCATGGGCGCGCAGGCTACGCGGTGCGGGTGTCGCGGTTCTCCGCCGCCCACGCTGCGTTGGCAGCGGCGAACCGGCGCATCGTGCCCTCGAAGTCGCGGGGTCGCTCCTCGAAGGTGTCCTCGTCCCATTCGGAGCGTTCAGCGTCGAAGAAGTCGCCGCCGTACACGTGCAGCGCCACTGCATACTCACGCTTCGGGTTGGCCACGGCGTGGATCGCGTCGTCGCCCATGACCAGCACGTGACCCGGCTCGAGCGCTCGGCCACCACTCACTTCGATCCCGCCGTCGATCCGACGGAAGAACGTGTTGTCCTCCTGTCCGCCGTAGAGACCGATGACCGCCCACATCGCGTGATCGTGCGGGTTCAGCTGCATCCGCGGCGTCCACGCGATGTGGATCACCGTGAGATCATCGGCGCGGTGAAGCGTACGGAAGCCGCCCTCGGTGATCGGTCCGATCGCAGCCGAGAGCGCCTGGGGATCGCGCACCAGCTCGTCGAGGACGTCGCGCACCGCGAGTTGCGGCGAGTGCTCGGCACGGGCCCTGCGACATCGCTCGACGATCGCTTCGATCTCCAGCGTCATCACTCACCTCCAGGTCGCAGTGTGGTCAACGGGCGTCCGTCTGTCCATGCCGTGGGTTCGCCGGGCTGCCATCGGCCGGAGCCGAACGGCTCCGAGGCGATGCGGTCGCGGGCCATCCGCTCTGCAGCCCGCCCGGGCGCCACCCCCCAGTCCCGTCCGAGCGCGAACACCCGCGTGGTCGTCGCCTCGATGCCCGCCGCGGCCGCGAGCGCGCGCTCGCGCGAGTACCCGACGAACTCCCCCGCGATGTTGAGGATGCCACCCGCGTTCACGACGAAGTCCGGCGCATAGACGATCCCAGCCGCCGCGAGCGCGTCGTCGGCATCCGGCGTCGCGAGCTGGTTGTTCGCGCCGCCGCAGACGACGGCGCAGCGCAAGCCCGTGACGCGCTCCACCGTCACCAGGCCGCCCAACGCGCACGGTGCGAGCACGTCGCACGGCAACGACCACGCGTCGGCCACCGCGGCCGCGTCGACGCCGAGCTCGCCGACCACCGCGGCCACCCGCGTGTCGTCGACGTCGGCCACCGCGACGCGCGCGCCAGCGGCCGTGACCAGCCGGGCGAGGCCGGTGCCGACCTTGCCCACGCCGACGATGACGATCCGGCGTCCACCCAGGTCGGCGTGGCCACATCGCTCGACGGCCGCGGCCCGCATTCCCGCGAACACGCCGGCCGCGGTGACCGGCGAGGGATCACCCGAGCCACCCGCGGTCTCGCTGACACCGGTCACCCACGGCGTGACGGTGGCGATGCCGTCCATGTCGGCCGTCGTGGCTCCGACGTCCTCGGCCGCGAGGTACCGGCCGCCGAGCTCGTGGATCGCGCGGCCCAGCGCGGCGAGCTGCTCGGGTGTCCGGACGCGATGCGGGTCGGGCCACTGCACGACGGCCTTGCCGCCACCCTGGTACAGCCCCGCCGCGGCCGCCTTGAGCGACATCGCCTCCGACAGGGCGAGGGCATCGACGACGAGCTCGTCCTCCGCGGCGTAGTGCCAGAAGCGGATCCCACCGAGCGCCGGCCCGAGCGCCGTGGAGTGCACCGCGATCACCGCGCGCATCCCGGTCGGCGCGTCGGCGACGAACACGACCTGCTCGTGGCCGCGGTCGGTCATCACCTCGGTGATCTCCACGCCGCGACCTTACGGTTGCCGTCCTACGATCCGCTGCGTGACCCCGGGAGCGGTGCCGAGCATCCTCGACGGGCTGGACCACGCCCGCACCCTCCCCGCCGTCGCGTACCACGACGCCGCCTGGTTCGAGCGGGAGCGGCACGCGGTCTTCGCCCGCACGTGGCAGCTCGCCGGGTTCCGCGCGCACCTCCGGGAGCCCGGCGACGTCGTCACGCACACCGTCGCCGGCTGGCCCGTGCTCGTGCTCGTCGACGACGACGGTGCGCTGCGCGCCTTCCACAACCTGTGCCGCCACCGCGCCGGACCACTCGTCACCACCGACCGCGCCCGCTGCCGGGTCCTGACCTGCGGGTACCACGGCTGGACGTACGGCCTCGACGGGGCGCTGCACCGCGCGCGTGACTTCGGCGATGCGGTCGGCTTCGACGCGTGCGACTTCGGTCTCGTGCCGATCGCGGTCGCCGAGTGGCGAGGCCTCGTGTTCGTGCGCATCGCGCCCGGCGGTCCGGATCTCCTCGACGACCTCGGCTCGCTCGTCGACCGGTGTGCGGACCAGCCGATGGAACAGCTCACGTACGGCCATCGCGCCGAGCACGGCGTCGCCGCGAATTGGAAGACCTACACCGACAATTACGGCGAGGGGTACCACGTGCCGCTCGTGCACCCGGAGCTGCATCGCCAGCTCGACGCGCAGCACTACCGGGTCGAGGTGCACGGTGACGGCTGGGCCGAGCACCACGCGCCGACGCGCGAGGGTGCGGTGACCGCGGGCCTGTGGCTCTGGCGCTATCCGAACCTGGGACTCAACGTCTATCCCGACGGCATGAACGTCGAACGGTGGATGCCCGACGGTCCGCGCCACACGCGGATCGTCTACGACTTCTTCTTCGCGGACCTCGATGCCGCGGCCGCGAACGGCGCCGTCGAGAAGCTCGGCACCGAGGTGCTCGACGAGGATCGCGCCATCTGCGAAGCCGTGCAGCGCAACCTCGAAGCCGGCGCCTACACCGAGGGCCGGCTCAGCCCGCGCCACGAGTCCTGCCTGTTCGCGTTCCACACCTGGGTGCGGGACGCGGTCGGTCAGGACAAGGCGGCGTCCTCCGGCTCGAGGTCGAGCGCGAGCGAGTTCACGCAGTAGCGCTGGCCCGTCGGGCGCGGCCCGTCGGGGAACACGTGACCGAGATGCCCACCGCAGCGCGCGCAGACGATCTCGGTGCGGACCATGCCATGACTCGCGTCGGTGCGCTCCTCGATCGCGCCCTCCTTCGCCGCGGCCCAGAACGAGGGCCACCCGCTGCCCGAGTGGAACTTCGTGTCCGACGCGAACAGCTCCGCGCCGCAGCCCGCGCAGTGGTACATACCCGGCGTCTCGGTGTCGGTGTACTCACCGCTGAAGGCGCGTTCCGTCGCCGCCTCGCGCAGCACCGCGTACGCGTCGGGCGAGAGGCGTTCCCGCCACTCCTCGTCGGTCAGGTCTCGGGGATCGTCGTCGGCCACAAGAGCTCCAGTCTCGGTCGGGTCGTCCACGTTACGGCCGCGGGACCGAGCCGACCGCGTGGCGAGACGGTGCTCAGCGCTGGAGCACGCGGTACGCGGCGTCGTCCTGGGGCACGCAGCCCGCATGGAACAGCTGCGGCTCACCCGGGAGGTACACCACGTGCTCGCGCACCGAGCCCGACGCCTCGCACCGCGAGTAGGCCTCGGCCCAGACGCGATCGTCCTCGGGGTCGATGGGCCGGCCGCACTGCGGACAGATGATGGGTCCTGCCTGATCCATGGCCACCCACGCTAGAACCCGAGACCTGAGAATCCTCTGCATGGTCTCACCGAGCAGGAGAGTCCGAACGGTCCAGGGAACGGGGTGATCTTCACCGAATCTCCACAGCACGAGCGCGCTCGTCCGGGGTGGTGTCCGTATCCTGACGGGGTGTCATCCGCGGCCGCGATCGCGCCCACCGCGCGCACGATCCTCGTCGTCGAGGACGAAGCGCCCATCGCCGAGGCGATCGCCGCCCGGCTCCGCTCCGAGGGCTACCACGTCGAGATCGCGCTCGACGGCCCCGCGGGCGTGGACCGCTGCCGGGCGCTGCACCCCGACCTCGTCGTGCTCGACCTGATGCTCCCGGGCCTCGACGGCCTCGAGGTCTGCGAGCGGATCCAGCACGACCGGCCCGTCCCGGTGCTCATGCTGACCGCCCGCGACTCCGAGCACGACCTGCTCGTGGGCCTCGGCGTCGGCGCCGACGACTACATGACGAAGCCGTTCAGCAGCCGCGAGCTCGTCGCGCGGATCCACGCGCTGCTCCGCCGGGTCGACCGCGCGCGTGCGAATGCGGAGGACGGCGGACGCGACCGCATGCCGATCGTGGTCGGTGCAGTCACCATCGACGCGTCGACACGCCGCGTCGAGTGTGCCGGCGACGCGGTGCACCTCACCCCGACCGAGTTCGATCTCGCGCTCTTCCTCGCCGAGTCACCGGGCGTGGTGTTCACCCGCGAGGACCTGCTCACCGCGGTCTGGGGCTACGACATCGCGTCGGGCCTGCGCACCGTCGACTCCCACGTGCGCGCGCTCCGACGCAAGCTCGGCAACGACGTGATCCGCACCGTGCACGGTGTCGGCTACGCGATGGACGCGGCCGCGTGAGTCGCCGACCGCCCGTTCCTCACGTACCCGACCGACCGCTCGATCAGCTGACCTCGATCAAGGTCAAGCTCGCGACGCTCATCGTCGGCGCGGTCGGGATCACGGTCTTCGTCTTCTGGTTCGGGGTCCGAATCCTCGGCGTCTGGCCGAGCGTCGCGGGGATCGTCGCGGCCGCGGTCGCGCTGCTGCTCGTCCACCGCCTCGCGCGCGGGATGACATCGCCGCTGCGGGAGATGGCCGACGCCGCGCAGGCCATGGCCAAGGGCGACTACTCCCAGCGGGTGACCGCGACCTCCCACGACGAGGTCGGCCGGCTCGCGGCGAGCTTCAACCGTATGGCCGCGG
>CAZXCB010000166.1:0-7615 GCA_964639075.1 uncultured Bifidobacteriaceae bacterium
GCCTGGCCGGTCTGACCCGAGACCCCGAGGGTCAGATCCTGTCGATGTCGGCGCCGAGGCTGCGCAGCGCGCCGACCAGGTCGGGGTAGCCCCGATCGACGTGGAACCAGTCGTCGATCACCGTCTCACCGTCGGCCCGCAGGGCGGCGAGAGCCAGGGCGGCACCGGCCCGCACGTCGAAGGCGCGCACCGGGGCCGCCGACAGCCGCGGCCTCCCCCGGACGACCGCGTGGCGCCCCTCGTGCCGGATGTCGGCGCCCATGCGCACGAGCTCCTCGACGAACGAGAGCCGGTTGTCGAACACGTTCTCGGTGACGATGCCGGTCCCCTCGCTCACCGCGAGGAGCGCGACGGCCATCGGCATGAAGTCCGTGGCGAAGCCCGGGTACGGAAGCGTCGCGATGTCGACCGCACGCAAGGGCTCCGCGGCCTGCGCCCAGATGCCGTCCGGGGTCGGCGAGACGCGCATGCCCATCTCGCCGAGCTTCACCGCGACCATCTCGAGGTGCTCGAGGCGTACGCCCTGGAGCTCGAGCTCGCCGCCCGCGATCCCGCACGCCATGAGGAACGTGCCCGCCTCGATGCGGTCACCCATGATCTCGGTGTCCGCGGCGACGAGCTCGTCGACACCCTCGACGGTGATCGTGCTCGTCCCCGCGCCGATGATGTGGGCGCCCATCCGGTTGAGGAACGCGGTGAGGTCGGTGATCTCCGGCTCGCGCGCCGCGTTCTCGATCACGGTCTCGCCCTTGGCGAGCACGGCGGCGGTCAGCAGGTTCTCGGTCGCGCCGACGCTCGGGAACTCGAGCACGATACGTGCACCGCAGAGCGCGTTGCACCGAGCGTGGATGAAGCCGTGCTCGACGCCGATCTCGGCGCCCATCGCCTCGAGCCCGCGCACGTGCATGTCGAGGCGACGGCTCCCGATGTTGTCCCCACCGGGAAGCGCGACGCGTGCCTCCCCGCAGCGGGCGACCAGCGGTCCGAGCACGTTGATCGACGCCCGCAGCTTGCGCACGAGCTCATAGGGCGCTTCGGGTTGGAGTGCACCGGTGGTGTCGATGGTCAGCTCGTCGTCGGCAGTCCACTCCACGCACGCGCCCACGGCGCGCAGCACGTCGAGCATCACGTCGAGGTCGCGCACCCTCGGCAGGTTGCGGACGTGCGTCACGCCGTCGGCGAGCAACGCGGCGGCGAGCTGCTTGAGCCCGGAGTTCTTCGTCGCCCCTGAGACCCTGACCGTCCCGACGAGCGGTCCTCCGGGGCGAACCCGCACGGCATCCATCCCGCCCAGGCTACCGACGGCCGTCACGAGTTCCATCGACCGTGCGAAGGACCACCACTGGCCGCGGGCCCGTCGGTAGCCTCGACGCACCCAGCCGATCGGACGTCTTCACGTTGGACGAGAACCCACCGCCGGAGCCCCCCACCGAGGACGTCAGCGGGCGGCTCGCGGCACTCGAACGCGTGCTCGGACCCGTCCTGCGCCCGGGCAACGAAGCGCTGCGCGCGGTCAGCGACCGGGTGGTGGTCCCCGCGTGGCAGCGCGCGACGGGCGTCGAGTCGCGCGTCCCCGCCATGGCCGCGCTCGCGGTCGCGATCGTGCTCATGGCGGTCCTGCCGGTACGCGTCGCGAACCATCCGCGCTGGCTGCTCCCCGGTCTCGCTTCGGTGCTCTTCGTGATCGTGCTGCTTGTGAACCCGTCGAAGACGCCCGAGCGAGCCCTGCGACTGCGTCCACTCACCTTCGCGTTGCTCGTGGTCGTGAGCCTCGGCAACGCGGCGTCGGCGGCGCGCCTCATCGTCGACCTCGCCAACGGCGAAGGGATCCGCGCGGCCGACACGCTCCTGCTCACCGGCGCCGCGATCTGGACCACGAACATGATCATCTTCGCGGTCTGGTACTGGGAGTTCGACCGCGGCGGACCAGGTGCCCGCGCGCTGGCGATCAAGCCGCTGCCGGACTTCCTCTTCCCGCAGATGACCAGCCCCGAGTTCGCGCCGGACGACTGGGAGCCGCACTTCGTCGACTACCTCTACCTGTCGTTCACGAACGCCACCGCGTTCAGCCCGACCGACGTCATGCCTCTCGCACGTTGGACGAAGCTCGCGATGCTCGGCCAGTCGGTCGTGTCGCTCACCACCGTCGTGCTCGTCGTCGCGCGCGCGGTGAACATCCTGCGGTGAGCCCGGAAACTCCGCCGGCGCCGCGGCGTGGCGCGATCACAATCGCGCGATGACCCGCCTGCCCGACCGCGTCGTGACCGAGCGACTGGTGCTGCGACGGTGGGATCCGGCCGACGAACCGGCCCTCAGCCGAGCGATCGCCGCGAGCCTCGAACACCTCCGCCCCTGGATGCCGTGGGCTGCGGGAGAGCCCCTCGGCCCCGCCGCGCGCGTGCACTGGATCGACGACGTGAACCGCCAATGGGAGCGCGGCGGCGACGTCGTCCTCGGGATCTTGCTCGACGGCAGCGTGGTCGGGGGCACGGGCCTCCACCGCCGGTCCGGACCGGACACGCTCGAGGTCGGCTACTGGGTCCACGTCGACCACACCGGCCGCGGCTATGCGTCCGAGGCCACCGCGGCGTTGACCGGCGCCGCGTTCACGGTCCCCGGCATCGAGTACGTCGAGGTTCATCACGACCGCGCGAACGTCGCCAGCCGCCGGATCCCGGAGCGGCTCGGCTTCTCGATGGTGGCCGAGCGCGAGCCCACGACCGTGGCGTCGCCCGGCGAGGAACGCGTCGACTGCTGCTGGCGGATGGCGCGCGACGACTGGAGCGCGCCGGGCCTGAGCTACTTGCCGCGGTAGACGGGGTCGCGCTGCTCGATGAAGGCGCTGATCGCCTCCCGCATGTCGTCGGAGGGAAGACACATGCCCTGGCCCTCGGCCTCGCGCCGCAACCCCTCGGCCATCGGCACGTCGAAGCTCGCGTTCACCGCCCGCTTGGCCTCGCGGATCGCGAGCGGCGGCTGGGAGGCGATGCGCGCGGCGAGATCGCTCGCCTCCTCGTCGAGCTCCTCGTCCGCCACGAGCCGCTCGCAGAGCCCGATGCGATGCGCCTCCTCACCGTCGATGCGCGCGGCGGTGAAGATCATCTCCTTCGCCGTGCCCGGACCGACGAGGCGCGGGAGGCGCTGCGTTCCGCCGAGGTCGGGGATGATCCCGTACTTGTGCTCGAGCAGACCGACGCTGATCCCCCGCGCGAAGATCCGGATGTCGCACGCGAGCGCGATCTGCAGGCCGGCGCCGAGCGCGTAGCCACGTGCCGCCGCGATCGTCGCGAACGGCGCGTCCTCGAGCCACGAGAACGACTCCTGCGTGCGCATGATCCCGTCGACGAGCGGGTCCTCGTGCCGGGTGCCCGCATCGGGACCGTCCGCGATCGAGCCATCGTCGCCGCCCGCGAACACCGAGGTGTCGATGCCGCTCGAGAACGCGCGGCCGGCGCCGGTGACGATCAACGCCCGGATGTCACCGGGGTCCGCGCAGAGCCGCTGTCCGAGCTGGCGCAGCTCGCGCCACATCTCGATCGTGAAGCAGTTGAGCTTGTCGGGCCGGTTGAGCACCAGGCGCGCGACATGGCCCGACTGCTCGAGCCGCAGGGTGTTCCACTCCGTCGTCATGCGGCGGAAGGGTAGCGACCGGGTCAGGCGCGCGGGAGCGGCGTCTCGCCGGTGACCTCGAAGCGCGACGCGTGCACGAGTCGCACCACCCGCACCGGTCGGGCGAGCCCGGCGACGACGTACTCCCCGGCGTCGATCGCCGCGATCCCGGGCGGGACCTGCTCGCCGACCTCGGTCGTCGCGAGCACCTCGAGGGGTTGCGCGAGGTCGCAGAGCCGGGCGGCCAGGTTGATGGCTCCGCCGGTGTAGTCGTCGCCCTCGAACAGGATGACGTTGCCCGCCGCGAGCCCGGCGCGCAAGGGGAGCATGCCCTCGTCGGCGAAGTGGTCGGCGAGCGAGACCGTCGCCTCCACGAGCGTGGGCGTGTCGACCGACACGAGCATCGCGCCGTCGCCCAACCACTTCGCGACCCGCACGCCGATGTCGCTCGCGGTGGCGCGCAAGGCGGCACGGAACTGGGTGAGCACCGCGACGGCCTCGTCGTCGCCGTGGAGGTCGGTGAACTGCGTGAACCCCGAGAGGTCCACGAACGCGAACGCACGCGGGACTCTCACGGTGTCACAGACTCCAACCGGCTTCCTTGCGCTCCTTGCACGTCGGGCAGATCGGATAGCCCTTCGGGTCCCGCGTCGGGATCCACTTCTTGCCGCACAGCGCGACGATCGCCTCCCCGGTCACGTAGGCGCGGGTGACGTCGTCCTTCCGCGCGTAGTGCGCGAAGCGGTCGTGGTCGCCGTCGTCGGTGACGGGCCGGCTCGGCGACTCCGCCGGCGTGTCGACGGGCGCGGTGGTGGGCGCGATCGTGGGCGCGAACGACGGTTCGGTGATCGTGTCAGCCACGACGGCGAGGCTACCCGGCGCGTGTCACGATCCCGCCGACCGGTCGGGGTGGGCACCTGCCACATCCGTCATCCGTTCACGGCAGGGCGAGCACCCAGGCGGTGACGGCCGCGGCGACGTCGGCCAGGACGCCGTCGACAGTGAGGCCGCTCGACTTCAACGGCTTGAAGCCGTGGTCCCCACTCTCGATCCAGTGGAACGTGCGCGGTCCCTTCACCTTCCGGGCCGCCCTGGTGAGGGCCGGCTTCGACGCGAGCGAGTCGCGCGTGCCGCTCACGAACAGCACTGGCACCGCGAGGCGCGGGAAGTGATCGCTGCGCTCCCGCTCCGGCCTGCCGGCCGCGTGGAGCGGGTAGCCGAGCAACACGAGCCCGAGGCACGCGACGGGATCGTCGGCGTCGCCGGCCACGAGCGAGCAGTAGCGACCCCCCATCGAACGACCACCGAGCACGAGCCGTCCCGGCGGGAGCTTGGTGCGCCGGGCGAGCTCGGCGGCGGCGGTACGCGTCGCACCGAGCAGGATCGGCGGACGGTCGGGCGCCTTCTTCCCCGCGCTGCGGTACGGGTACTGGAACCGCAGGCTCGCCACGCCGGCCCCGCTCAGCGCGTCGCTCACCGTCGTGAGCGTCGCCGCGTGCATGTCGGCGCCCGCGCCGTGCGCGAGCAGGACGGCGCGATCGGCGACGCTCGTCACGCCGCGCTTCGCACCCTGGTACTCGTACTCGAGTCTCCCACTCATGCGACTGCGTCGCGGGCCGCTCGGGCCCCGCTCGGAGAGCTCACGATGCCTTCGTCGCCTGTCCTTGCTTCGCTCATGGCGTCACCTTCCGGTCGAGGAATGCGAGCGTGCGTTCCATGTCGTCGACGATGGTCGCCGTACGGGACCATCCGTGACCCTCGCCGGCATAGACGTGGTACTCGACGTCGCCGCCGGCGGCCCGCACCGCGTCGACGAGCCGCTCGGCCTGGGCCGGCGGGACCACCTCGTCAACGTCGCCCTGGAGCACGAGCAGGGGCACCCGGATCTCGGCAGCGTGCGTGACCGGGGACCGGTCGCGGTAGATCTGCTCGTCGCGCGGCAAGGTGCCGACGAGCTCGTCGAGGTAGCGCGACTCGAAGCGATGGGTGGTCCGAGCGAGCTCGGAGAGATCCGTGACGGCGTACTGGACGACGCCGGCACGCACGAGGTCGCCGTGACGCGCGCAGACCAGCAACGCGGTCAGGCCACCCGAGCTCCCGCCGCACACGACCACGCGCCGCGGGTCGCACCAGCCGCGCTCGACGGCGGCGCGGATGCCCGCGCCGACATCGGCGACGTCGCCCTCGCCCCACGTGTGGGCGAAGTCCTGGACGAACGCCCGGCCGAAGCCCGTGGACCCTCTCGGGTTCGGCCGCAGCACCGCCCAGCCCCGGCTGGTGAAGAAGCGGAGCCACGCGTCCCACCGCACCACGGCCTGGCCGGTGGGCCCGCCGTGCAGGTCGACGATCAGGGGAGGCCGGACGGTGTCGCGGTCAGGACGGAACAGCAGGCCCGGCACCGTGACGCCGTCCGACGGCCACGACACGCGCTCCGGCTCGCGCGCACCCTCCTCCAGCCCCGCGGCGGCACCGCGCGCGAGCACCCGATGCCGGCCACTCGACGGATCGAGGAGCGTGATCGCCGGCGGGGTGCGCGCGCCCGAACGGACCGCCACGATCCCCGCCGTACCCCAGTCGATTCCGTGATGCCATCCCTTCCCGATCTCGTCGACCTCACCGGTGAGCGCGACTCGGACCAACCGCGCGAACCCTGCTTCGTTCCGGCACAGCGCGATCGACTCCGAGTCGGGCGACCACGCGTACGAGCGCTGGCCGGGACCCCACGCAGGTTCCGCGTGGTCGAACGGCTCCGCGAGCACGGGCCGCGCGTCGGAGCCGTCGGGACGAGCGACCATCACGTTCCACCAGCCCGATTCGTCCGAGACGTACGCGAGCCGTTCGCCGTCGGGAGAGAAGCGCGGTTGCCCCACGCCGATCCGACTCCCGCCGGCGACGACCCTCGGCACGCCCTCGTGGCGGTCGACCACCACGATGCGCGAGCCGGTCCACGACATCGCGTCGAGGTCCCACTCGTGCCACGCGACCCGGCGACCGTCGGGCACCGTCGCCGGATCCCACGCGAAGTCCGCGAACGACCACCGTTGCGGCCAGGCGCGGGCGTCCACCCAGGTCTCGCCGATGTCCTGGGCGTCGGCGCGCGCGACCGAGCACAGGACACGACCGGCGGCGTCGGCCGCCGGTGCGGTGCGCCGCCCGTCCCGGCCCACCACCACCGGCGGGCTGCCGTCGGTCACCACCAACCGGCCGTCGGCGGTGACGACCGCGACTCGGCACGCGTCGACCCAACACCACATGCCGCCGCGGTACGCACCGAGCGTCCCGAGGTCGAGCCCCTCCGCGAGGTCTCCGGCCGGAGCGTCGCCACCGGCCGGTCCCACGACGAGCCGGGTCCGGCCGTCGGCGGACTCCAACCAGCCGAGGCGGGCCCCGTCGGGCGAGAAGCGGGGCTCGGCCACGACCCCCGCCGATGCGAGCAGCTGGGCCGAAATTCCAGCGTTCACGGGCGGGACGCTACGCCAGGACCGATCCGAGGGTCCCCAGGTAGGCTCTCGCCCTTCATGGCGACCTCCCCCCGCGATCCCGAGTCCCTTCGCGTCGCCTGGCTGATCTACCGGGGCAACCCCCACTGTGGCGGTCAGGGCGTCTACACGCGCTACATCGCCCGCGAGGCGATCGCGCTCGGGCACCACGTCGAGGTCCTCTCGGGCCCGCCGTACCCCGAGCTCGACGACCCGCAGGGCCTCGTGAAGATCCCCGGGATGGACCTCTATCCGGCAGGGAACCCGTTCCGGGTCCCGTGGCCGTGGGAGTTCCGCGACGGTGTCGACCTCGGCGAGTTCGGGCTCATGTGCACCGGCGTGTTCCCCGAGCCGTGGGCCTTCACCCGCCGTGCGCGCACGTGGCTCCGGTCGCACCGCGCCGATTTCGATCTCGTGCACGACAACCAGTCCTTCGGCAGCGGGATGCTCGGGATGATGGACGACGGTTGGCCGATCTGCGCGACGCTGCATCACCCGATCACGGTCGACCGCGACCTCGAGCTCGC
>CAZXCB010000167.1:0-7593 GCA_964639075.1 uncultured Bifidobacteriaceae bacterium
GGCACCGCGCCCGGCGGCTCGAGCACGCCGCCGATGCCGACGCCGCCGGCGAGGTGCACCCGTTCGCCGATCTGCGCGCAGGAGCCGACCGTGGCCCACGTGTCGACCATGGTGTCCGTGCCCACGTGAGCACCGATGTTCACGTAGCTCGGCATCATGATCACGCCCGGCGCGAGGTACGCGCCCCAACGCGCGGAAGCGCCCGGCACCACGCGCACCCCTGCGGCCTCGTAGTGCTGCTTGAGCGGGATCTTGTCCCGGAACTCGAACGGCCCGAGCTCCACCGTCTCCATGTGCGTGAGGCGGAACAGCAACAGGATCGCCTGCTTCAGCCAGGCGTGGACCACGACGTCGTCCCCGACGCGCTCCGCCACCCGCACCTCGCCCCGGTCGAGCAGGTCGATCGCCTCCCGCACGCACACGGCGGCTTCCGTCTCCGACATCACGGCACCGAGGTCGTCGCGGTGCTCCCAGAGCGCGCGGATCTGAGTTTCGAGTTCGGCCATCACCTTGACCTTAGAAGACCTCAGTCGTCCAAGCGCTCCAGTGCGACCTCGAGGCGGTCGGTGGGCTGGGTGAGGGCGAGGCGCACGTGGTCGGCGCCGGCGGGACCGTACAGCCCGCCCGGCGCGACGAGGGTGCCGGCTTCGGCCAGGCGCGCCGCGATCTCCCAGCCGTCGTCGACCTGGTCCGCCGAGCGGAGCCACAGGTAGAACGGCGCGGGCCCGCCGTCGTGCACCAGCCCGTGCGCCGCGAGGCCGTCGAGCATCAGCGCACGGCGTTCGCCGTAGCGCGCGCGTTGCGCGGCCACGTGCGAGTCGTCACCGAGGGCGGCGACCGCCGCGGCCTGGATCGGTGCCGGCGTCATCAGGCCCGCGTGCTTGCGAACCTCGCCGAGATAGCACACGAGCGTCGGGTCGCCGGCGACGAACCCCGCGCGGAAGCCGGCCATGTTGGAGCGCTTGGACAGCGAGTGCACCACGAGCACGCCGTCCGCGTCCTCGGTGAGCGCGGTGCTCGGATCACCACCCGAGTACTCCGCGTAGCACTCGTCGGCGGCGAGGACGATCCCGCGGTCCCGAGCCCAGCGCGTGGTCGCGGCGACCGCGTCGGCCGGCGCCACCGCCGCGGTCGGGTTGCCGGGCTCGTTGGTCCAGAGCAGCACGGCGCGTTCGGCGTCGGCGTCCGCGACGCGGGAGAGATCGAGATGCCAGTCGGCGTCGAGCGGCACGGGCACGGACCGGAGACCCGCGAGCTCGGCGCCCATCGCGTACGTCGGGTACGAGATGGCCGGGTACAGCACGGTGTCCCGGCCCGGGTCGCGCATCGACAGCCAGCGCGGCAGCGACGCGACCATCTCCTTGGTGCCCACACACGCGAGCACCGCGTCGGCCGAGACGGCCACACCGAATCGACGGTCGATCCAGCCTGCCGCGGCGCTTCGCAGCTCCGCGCTGCCGATCGTGGGCGGATACCCGGTGGCGTCCGGGGCCGCGTCCGCCAGCGCGGCCAGCACGACCTCGGGCACGGGATCGACCGGGTTCCCGACCGAGCAGTCGACGATCCCGCCGGGCACCACGCTCGCGAGACGGCGGAACGCGTCGAGCCGGTCGTGCGGGTACGGCGGGGGGACGAAACCGGCCTCGGGCATCGCGCCCGACACTACCGGCGCGCCGCGTCGGCGCCGTCGACGCTCGTGACGAGATCGGCGAAGCGCCCGAGGACCGCGTCGGGCAGGCGGGCGCGCACGCGGATGCCGGAGTCCTCGTGGACCGTGACGAGCACGTCGCCGTCCCGGTGCAGCGCCGGGAGCACATCGCCGCGTTCGTACGGAATGCGCAGCTCCACGATCCGGGTGAGCGCGCGGAGCCGGTCGCCGATGCGCTCCAACAGCTCGGGGATGCCGTCGCCGCGGCGGGCCGACACCGCGACCGCGTCGGCGTGCGTCCGCAGCAGCTCCTCCACCGCCTCGGGCCGGGTGGCGTCGGTCTTGGTGAACACGACCTGCTCGGGGACCTCGGCGGCGGCGATCTCGCCGAGCACGGCGCGCACCGCCTCGATGCGGCCGTCGGGGTCGGCGTCGCTCGCGTCGACCAGGTGCACGACGAGATCCGCGTGCGCGACCTCCTCGAGCGTCGAGCGGAACGACTCGACGAGCTGGTGGGGCAGGCGGCGCACGAAGCCGACGGTGTCCGAGAGCAGCACGATCTCACCGCCCGGCAGCCGGAGGCGCCGCGTGGTCGGGTCCAACGTGGAGAACAGCCGGTCCTCGACGAGCACCTCCGCCTCGGTCAGCCGGTTGAGCAGGGTCGACTTGCCCGCGTTCGTGTAGCCGACGAGCGCGACCGTCGGGATCGACCGGCGTTGGCGCGCCTTGCGTTGCGTGTCCCGCGTCCGACCGAGGTCGACGAGCTCGTGCTCGAGCTTGGTGATGCGCCGCTGGATCCGCCGCCGGTCGACCTCGAGCTGGGTCTCGCCGGGGCCGCGGGTGCCGATCCCACCGCCCTGCTGGGACAGTGTGAGGCCGCGGCCGCGCAGGCGGGGCATCCGGTATCGGAGTTGCGCGAGCTCCACCTGCACCATGCCCTCCTGACTCTGGGCGTGCTGGGCGAAGATGTCGAGGATCAGCGCGACGCGGTCCACGACGTCGCGCTCGAACAGCTTCTCGAGGTTGCGTTGTTGGGCCGGCGTGAGCTCGTCGTCGAAGATGACGACGTCGACGTCGAGCGCCTCGGCCAGCTCCCGAAGCTCCCCGGCCTTGCCCGAGCCGACGTAGAGCGCCGGATCGGGAGTGTCGCGCCGCTGGAGCTCGATCGCGACGGGCTCGGCGCCGGCGGTGTCGGCGAGGCGCGCGAGCTCGTCGAGGCTCGCCTCCGCATCCTCGGTCGTGCGGTGCCCGAAGTCGGTGCCGACGAGCAGCGCCCGCTCGCGCACGACGCCGAGGTCGACCTCGGTCGCGGTGAGCCGCCGCCGGCCCCGGTCGAGATGGCGCTGACTCACGGGATCTCCACGTCGACGTCGAAGACGTGGACCACGGGCCCACCGAGGCGGACCGTCGGACCGAGCTCGACGTCGAGGTCGCCACCGAGGACGCGGACCGTGACCCGCGTTCCGACGAGCCCGCGCCGGTGCGCGACCGCCGCCGCGGCACACGCGCCGGTCCCACAGGATCGCGTCTCCCCCACCCCGCGCTCCCACACTCGCATGGCCAGGGTGTCCGGGCCTTCGACCGCGATGAGCTCGACGTTCACGCGGTTCGGGAACCGCGGGTCGTGCTCGAGGCGCGGGCCCACCTCGCCGAGGTCCACCTTCGCCGGGTCGTCGACGACGAGCACCCAGTGCGGGTTGCCGATGCCCGCGGCGTCGCCCGCGACCTCGCGACCCTCGATGGTCGCGGCGAGGTCGGTGCTGCTCGGACCCGTGACGGGGATCGCGGCCGGATCGAACGTGACCGGCCCCATGTCGCACACGGCGTGGCGCAGCGCGCCGTCGGCGCCCGTGGTGAGGTCCAGCACCCGGCGACCGCCCCCGGTGTCCACGACGAGCCGCGCGTCGGTGCCCATGCCCGCTCGCCGGGCGACCCAGGCGAGACAGCGTGCGCCGTTGCCGCTCATCTCCGCCAGGGTGCCGTCGGCGTTGTACAGCGTCATGGTCGCGTCGGCGCCGTCGGTCCCGGGCCCGAGGATCAGCAGGCCGTCGGCGCCGATCCCGGTGGCGCGGTCGCAGAGCGCGACGGCGTCCGCGCCAGCCAGCGGCGCGGTGGTCACGAGGAAGTCGTTCCCGGTGGCGTGGAGCTTCGACAGGCGGGTCATGGGGAGCACCACCATGCCACCACTGCGCCGGCATCCGGTGCGGTATTCGCGTCGAACCACTCGATGCGCTCGTCGCGGCGGAACCACGCCCGTTGGCGGCGGGCGAACACCCGGGAGCGCTGCGCGGTGAGCTCGAGCGCCGCGTCGAGGCTCGGGACGTCGCCGGTGAGGTACCCGAGCACCTCCTTGTACCCGATCGCCTGGCGTGCAGTGCGCGACCACGGTGCCGCGGCGAGGGTCCGGACCTCCGCCTCGAGTCCGCCCGCGGCCATCGCCGCGATCCGTGCTTCGATCCGGTTCGAGGCCGCCTCCGGATCGAGTCGGAGCCCGGCGATGCGCACGGCGACGACCGGCCGATGCCGCCCACCGATGCCCGGACCGAAGGACGAGAACGGCCGGCCGGTGAGCTCGATGACCTCGAGCGCGCGCACGATGCGCCGGCGGTTGTCGGGCTCGATGCGCCCCGCGGCGACCGGATCACGTGCCGCGAGCTCCGCGTAGGCGTCCGGTAGCCCGTTCGTGCCGATGCGCGCGTCGACCGCCGCGCGCAGCTCGAGGTCCTCACCGGGGAACCGGAGATCGTCGATCACCGCCTGCAGGTAGAGGCCGGTCCCGCCCACGAGCAGCGCCCGCCGGCCGCGCGCCTCGATGCCCGCGATCGCCTCCCGCGCCGCGGCCTGGAACCGAACCACCGAGAAGTCCTCGGACGGGTCCGCGATGTCGATCAGGTGGTGCGGGACCCGCGCCTGCTCGGCGGGCGACGGCTTCGCGGTGCCGACGTCCATGCCGCGGTACACCTGCATCGAGTCCATCGACACGAGCTCGACGTCGCCGAGCCGCTCGGCGACCGTGAGTGCGAGCGCCGACTTGCCCGACGCGGTCGGGCCGACGAGCGCGAGGTGGGTGACCGCGGCTCAGCCCGCCGTGACCGGGATCCGGGTGCGTGGCGCGGCGCCGACCGGGCTTGCAGGTCGCGGACCGGCGACGATCTCGCGAAGCTCGCCCTGCAGCCAGTGCGGCGCCCCCCGCGTGATCTCCACGAGCGCGGTCGACCCCGCGGGGAGCTCCCCGACGAAGTGCACGAGCTTGTTCTGGCGGGTCCGCGCGGCGGCGACGGTCGGGTCCTTCTTCGACGGACCCTCGACGACGACCTCCTCCACTCGCCCGACGCGCGCCTCGTGGCGGGCCAGCGCGTGGTGCTCGACGAGGGCGCTGAGCCGGTCCATGCGCTCGCGGGCGACGGCCTCGGGTACGAGCTCGTCGGTCCACTCCGCTGCGGCGGTGCCCGGGCGGGGCGAGAACACGAACGTGTACGCCGCGTCGTAGCGGGCCGCGTCGACGAGCTCCAGCGTGGCCGCGAAGTCGGTCTCGGTCTCGCCCGGGAAACCCACGATGACGTCGGTCGTGACCGCGAGGTCCTCGATCCCCTCCCGGGCCATCGCCAGCTTCTCCAGGTACCGCGCACCGGTGTAGCCCCGCCGCATGCGGGCGAGCACGGCGTCGCTCCCCGACTGCACCGGCAGGTGCAGGTGCTCGCACACCGCGTCGCAATCGGCCATCGCCTGCACCGTCTCGGGTCGCAGGTCCTTCGGGTGCGGCGAGGTGTAACGGACGCGCTCGATCCCGTCGATCCCGTCGACCGCGCGCAACAGGTCGGCGAACTCCGGCGACCACTGGCCGGCGCCGAGGTCCCGGCCGTAGGAGTTCACGTTCTGGCCGAGCAGCGTGATCTCGCGGACGCCGTCGTGCGCCAGGTCGGTGACCTCGCGCACGACGTCGCCCAGGCGCCGGCTGACCTCCGCGCCCCGCACCGACGGCACGATGCAGAACGCACACGAGTTGTCGCACCCGATCTGGATCGTGACCCATGCGCGGTGGTCCACCTCGCGGCGGGCGGGCAGCGCGGAGGGGTACGCCTCGTGCTCCTCGAGGATCTCGACGACCGGCTCCCCGGTCCGAGCCGCCTCGGCGAGCAGCGCGGGCGCGTGGGCGAGGTTGTGGGTGCCGAACACGACGTCGACGTGGCCGGCGCGCTCCACGATGAGGTCGCGGTCCTTCTGCGCGAGACAGCCGCCGACCGCGATCTGGAGGTCCGGGCGGCGTTCTTTGAGCGACTTGAGATGGCCGAGGTGGCCGTAGAGCTTGTTGTCGGCGTTCTCGCGGATGCAGCAGGTGTTGAGCACCACCACGTCGGCGGCGTCGAGGTCGTCGGTGGGCTCCATGCCGTCGGCCGCGAGGACACCCGCGAGGCGCTCGGAGTCGTGCTCGTTCATCTGGCACCCGAAGGTGCGGATGTAGAAGCGGCGGGTCACGACCGCTGATTCTACGAGACCCCTAGGATCCGCCCCGATGCCGACCGCTGCCGGTTCCCCCACCGCTGGCCCCTGAGGTGCCCCTCGGTGCGGGCGGGTGGGAGCTCGCCGGAGCGATCGCGATCGTCCTGCTCGGCGGGCTCGTCCAGGGCTCGGTCGGTTTCGGCCTGAACCTCGTGGTCGTGCCGGTCCTCGCCGTGCTCATCCCCGGCTCGGTGCCCGGGTCGGTGGTGCTGCTCAGCCTGCCGATGACGCTCATGATGCTCCTGCGCGAGCACCACGCGATCGACTGGCTCGGCGTGCGCTGGATCACCGTCGGCCGACTTCCCGGCACGGTGATCGGCCTGCTGGTCGTGTCCGCGGTGGCCGACACGACCCTCGCCGTGGTCGTGGGGTTCGTGATCCTCGCCGGCGTCCTCGCGAGCGTGTTCCACCCCGGGATCCCCGTGCACCGCGGCAGCGCCGCGGCGGTCGGGTCGGTCGCGGGGATCACCGGCACCGCGGCCGGCGTCGACGGGCCGGCGCTGGCCCTGCTCTACCAGCACGCCGAGCCGCACACCCTGCGGGCGACGCTGGCCACGTGCTTCCTCATCGGCGCGATCGTCTCGGGCACCGCGCTCGCGATCGGCGGCGAGCTCCGCGTCGAGCAGCTCGAGCTCACCGCGATCCTGCTCGCGCCGATGCTCGTCGGCCTCGCGCTCAGCCGGCTCGTGGCCCACCACATCACCCCCGCCGCGATGCGGCCGCTCGTGCTCGGCTTCGCGACCGTCGCCGGCATCGTGGCGATCCTGCGCGGCGCCCTCGGCTGAGCCGGGCGCCGCGCAAGACCCTGAGCGCGAGGTTCCGAGCGCGAGATCGAGGCGGGCGGAGACGGCGTCGTGGTCCGTCCCCGCCCGTCGATGGATGACCGGATCAGTCGATCTCGGCGTCCTGGGGCTCGGGCGCCGGTCCGAGGAGGTCGATCACGTCGGCCTCGGTCCCGTCCTCCAGCACGTCGTCGATGCCGGATTCCTTGCGGACCTTCTCGCTGATCTCCACCATCATGTCGACGTTCTCGGAGAGGAACGTCTTGGCGTTCTCCCGACCCTGGCCGAGCTGCTCACCCTCGTACGTGAACCACGCGCCCGACTTCTTCACGATGCCGAGGTCCACGCCGATGTCGAGCAGCGAGCCCTCACGGCTGATGCCCTTGCCGTACATGATGTCGAACTCGGCCTGCTTGAACGGCGGCGCGACCTTGTTCTTCACCACCTTGACCCGGGCCCGGTTGCCCACGATCTCGGCGCCGTCCTTCAGCGATTCGATCCGGCGGATGTCGAGGCGCACCGAGGAATAGAACTTCAGCGCGCGTCCGCCCGGCGTCGTCTCGGGGGACCCGAACATCACACCGATCTTTTCCCGCAGCTGGTTGATGAAGACCGCGATCGTGCGGGACTTGTTCAGGTTGCCGGTGAGCTTGCGCAGCGCCT
>CAZXCB010000168.1:0-7569 GCA_964639075.1 uncultured Bifidobacteriaceae bacterium
GCCCGCCATGAGCACCATCGTCTCGAGCCGGGCCAACGCGTCGCGCGGCGAGTTGCAGTGGAGGGTCGACAGCGAACCGTCGTGGCCCGTGTTCATCGCCTGGAGCATGTCGAGCGCCTCGGGTCCGCGGACCTCACCGACGATGATGCGGTCCGGCCGCATGCGCAGCGAGTTCCGGACGAGCTCCCGGGTCGTGATGGCGCCCTTGCCCTCGATGTTGGGCGGGCGGCTCTCGAGCCGCACCACGTGACGCTGCGTGAGCCGGAGCTCGACCGCGTCCTCGATGGTGACGACGCGCTCGTCTTCGGGGATGAAGCCCGAGACGACGTTCAGGAGCGTCGTCTTCCCGGTGCCGGTACCGCCGCTGACGAGGATGTTGAGCCGACCGCGGACGCACGCGTCGATGAGGTTCACGATCTCGGGCGTGATCGTCCGGAACTCGATGAGGTCGTCGGGGGTGTAGGTCTCCCGGGCGAACTTCCGAATGGTGAGGACCGGACCGTCGACCGCGAGCGGCGGGATCACCGCGTTGACGCGGGAGCCGTCGGGCAGGCGGGCATCGACCATCGGCGAGGACTCGTCGATGCGTCGACCCACTCGCGACACGATGCGCTCGATCACCTGGCGCAGGTGGTCGTCGGAGAGGTACCGGGACTCGGTGAGCGTCAGCTTGCCCTGGCGCTCGACGTAGATGCCGTCGGTCGCGTTCACCATGACCTCGGTGATGGTCGGATCGGCGAGGTAGCGCTCGATCGCGCCGAGCCCGAGCACGTCGTCGGTGATCTGCGAGACGAGGCGTGCGCGCTCGGCGCTGGAGAGCGGGATCTGCTCCGACTCCAGGACGCGGCCGATCTCCTGCACGACGAGCGCGTCGAGCTGGTCCTCGGACAGCGACGAGTCGTAGAGCCGCTGGCCCATCCGCGCGAACAGGGCGTCCTGGGCGCGCCGCTTCAGGTTCGCGAACGGGTCGACCGCCACCGGTGCGGCGTCGAGGTGGGCCACCTCCTGGCGCGAGTGTGGCGTCGCCACCTCGGGCTCGACCTCGGCATCTGCCTGGGCCGCCTTGAGCCGATCGGAGAGCTTCATCGGGATTCCTTCCGCCAACGCGGCCGGGATCCGGCCGCCGGGTCCTTGCCCGCCGAAGACTCGGCGAAGCGGTTGACCAGCTCGCCGAGGGAACGGCTCACTGGCGACTTCTGCGCGCCCTCGAGCAGGGGGATGCCCTGGTTCATCGAGAGGGGCACCGAGCGCGAGCTCGGGACGGCCACGCTGACGGCCATGCCGACCGTGGCCTCGATGTCGTCCGCGCCCAGCCCCACGCGGGCGTCGGCCCGGTTCAGGACGAGGTGCCGACGCTGAGTGGTGAAGCCGAGGAGGTCGAACGCGTCGATGGCCTTCCGCACCCCGCGTGCGCTCGCGACGTCGGTGCCGCAGACGAGCACGATGTCGGTCGCCGACTCCATCGCCGCGAGCGTGTGCTCGTCGAGCCCGGCTCCGGTGTCGAGCACGACGTAGCTGAACTCTGATGCGAGGAGTCGGATGATGCGGACGACGTCGTCGGGTCCGACCGCGTCGGCGTCGGCCGGCGACACCGGAGCGCACAACGCGTACGCGCCGCTCGGATGGGGCGTCAGGTACGCCTTGAGCGTCGTGATGTCGAGGACGTCGCCGGCGCGCACCGCGTCGGCGATCGTGGTCTCCGGCGAGAGCCGGAGGGCATTGCCGACGTCACCGAACTGGACGTCGAGGTCGACGATCACGACGTCGCCGTTGGTCATCGCCGCGAGGCCGATCGTGAGGTTCGAGGCGACCGCGGTCTTGCCGGCACCCCCCTTGGGTGAGACCACGGCGATGGTGCGACGGGTCTCGGTCTCGGTGTCGCTCTCGAGGCGCCGGCCGAGTCGGTTCGCGGTCGCCATCGCGGCGTCGAAGGCCGCGCGGAGCTCGTCGAGCTCGGCGCCGGGGTCGACGATGTCGCGCACACCCACGCGCAGCGCCTTCCGGTAGAGCTCCGGCGTCGGCTCGGCGACGAGCAGGACGCAGAGGTCCGGCCGCTCCCGGTCGAGCCTGGCCGCGGCGTCGAGGGCCGCGTCGGGATCGAAGCCGGGGCCGAGGGCCACGACGCGTGCGCCGTGGTCCTCGATGGCCCGCAGCATCCCGTCGGCGTCGCCCACGCCGTCGGACTCGCCGCCCCACGACCGCAGCTCGCCGTTGAGCTCGTGGTCGTAGGAGGCGCGAACTCGGGTCTCCCAGCCCGCTTCGCTCGTCGCCAGGAGGAGCCGGCTCATTGGTTGACCGAACCCCACGTCTGGATGCCGGGGCCCGTCGCAGGCGCGTCCAGCGGCTCGATGGAGAGGTAGAGCTTGCCGAACTCCTGGGCGAACACGAGCTTCTCGGTGTCCGAGCCGCTCAGCGCCAGCGTGACGAGCATCTGGCTGGTCGGAGCCTCACCGGGCTTCGAGCTCGACGCCGTGTTCTGGTCGTTGGTCTCCTCGGTGCTGTTCACGGACCCGGTGAGCTGGACGTTCGTCACGAGCACCTTGTGCACCAGCGTGCGTGTCGTGCTCGGCGTCTTGCCGTCCGCCTTGACGACGACACCGTTGATCGTGACCGGGTTCTGGTTCTGCAGCTCGAAGGGCTCGAACGACGCGATCACCGCCACCCGGGCGCCGGGCGTGAGCACCCCACCGATCACCCGCTGGGGGTCGAGCGCCACCGTGGTGCGCAGCAGACCCGCCGGCACCTGGACGTCGGCACCGGTGGCCGAGAAGTTGCTCTTGTCGACGAAGCGACTCTCGAGCACCTGCTCGCCGGCGATGAGCGTCGTGCCGGTCACCTTGTCGCCGAGCGACTTGATGCTGGTCACCGCGCCGTCCGCCTTGACCTTGGCGCTCACGCCCTCGAGCGCAACGCGGTCACCCAGCTCCTTGGCCGACGTGCCGGCGGGCACGGTGTCCTTGACGACGAGCACCTTGATGATGTGCTCGCCCGCCTGTGCCCGGCTCTCGGCCTTGCTCACGTACGCCACGATGGCGAACGTGCCGACGAGGGCGAGGACCACTGCGGCGATGAGTCCGACGATCCTTCGAGATTCCACTGTGCAACCTTTCTGACGGTCCCCGGCCCTAACAGGCGCGCGGATCGCTGGTGTTGGGTGTGAGGGTGTTGACGTCGCAGATGCGGATCGCCCGCACCCCGGTGTCGATGCCGTTCAACGAGCAGCACGTGCCCGACACGACGGCGTTGGTGAAGACGAGATCCATGTAGCGCTGTGCCTGCGCGCCCGTCGTCTTGAAGTCGACGAGCTTCACGATGACGAATGCGACGATGTGGAACCGGGCGTTCGAGCCGTTCCCGGTGGCGAGGTCGAAGACCGGGAGGGCGAAGGACTGCCCGCTCGACTTGAGGAAGCTCAGGCCGCTGTCCAGGCTGTTCGAGAACGCGCCGGTGTCACCGAGGATGTTGTCGCCGACGCTGACCGTCCCCGGGTACCCGTACATCGTCCAGTTCTTGATGTCGTTGTTCGAGTTCGCGCCGCCGTCGAAGTCCTGCACGCCCCAGTTCCCGGGAACGTTGGTCCCACACGCGTTCGGCTGGCTCTTGCCGTAGGTGATGCGGACGGTGCCGGACGACCCGACCGGGTTGGCGAGCCAGTCCTTGAGCTGCTGGTTCGCCTCGATGCACAGACCGAACGGCCGCAGTCCGGCGACCGACTTCGGGATGCCCCACTGCGCAGTCGTGCGGGTCGTGATGTCGTTGCTGGATGCGCCGAAGATCTGGCCGAAGAAGTACGGCACGTTGACCTTCGTGCTCACCGTGACATACCCACTCGTCGCGCGGATGGTCGGGTCGCACGCGATCACGGAGGCATCGGCCTGGTTCGCGGCCGTGTAGACGCCGGCGCTGCTCGAGCAGCCGTTGCCACCGACGGCGTAGTCGCCGGCGCTCGCGAGCGCGGCGGCGTCCGTCGCGGTGACGGCCTGCCGTCGCTCCTGCCAGAGGTGGCCGAGGTCCACGGCGTACGCGGCGAATCCGAAGATCACGACCGCGCAGAGGGCGACGATGACGGCGACGGCGCCGCGCTCGTCGCGGTGCAGCGCGTGACCGGGGCTGCGTCGGCTCACTCGCACTTGAACTCACCCTTACCGGTCTGGGTGACGGTCTGGCTGCCCCAGAGGGGGATGTCGAGCTGGCTCGTGGTCGTCACCGTCACGGTGACGCGTGCGCCGGCCGACTGGAGGTCACAGGGGTTGCCGGACGACGGCGACACCGTGATGGTCGGCGTCGTTCCCGAGGGCAACACGCCGTCGAGCGCCGACGTCACCTTGGCGCGGATGTCCGACTGGGTGCTCTGCGGCAGGGCCGCGACGCGCGCGCCCTCGCGCGCAGCCGCCTGCAGGCCCTGGAGGCGGTTGAAGTAGATCGACCACTGGATGATTCCGAAGACCAGGAGGACGAGAACGGGAAGGACGATGGCGAACTCGACCGCGGCGGCGCCGCGTTCGTCACTCGATCGGTTGCTGGGCGAGTGGTGCATCGTCAACTCCGAGCAGAGGGTGGGAAGAGGTGAGCAGGAGGGGTGGCCGGCGGATCCGAAGGTGTCGGATGCCGGTGCCGGGCTCGCCGTCCGCTGGCGGACTGCGAGCCCGGCAACGCCAGGATCAGCCGATCGCGTTGGCGATGTCGTTGAACTTGTCGCGAAGGTTGGTCCCGAGCAGCGTGACCGCGGCGATGATGACGACCGCGATGAGGGCGACCATCAGGCCGTACTCGACGGCAGTCGCGCCGCGCTCGTCGGTAACCGTGAGGTTCTGGAGCCGAGTCCAGAACGCGAGCACCATGTCGCTCATGTGGTTGTTCTCCCTTGTCGTGCGAGCGCCTATGCCCGCGCCATTTGGTTCCTAGGGAGAATCTGCGAAATACCTTCGACTGCCATCCTCAAGATTCGGGAATGCGCGCGCATTGTCCGGCGGCGCGCTGGGTCGCGGGACCCAGGGGATGGCTGGTGCGGTGAACGAGCGGTGGCGTCGCGGTTACGACGGCGAATCGGGCCGCACGTGGCGCGACGCCCAACCGGCACGCTGGGCCATCGCGACCGCGGCGAGTTGGCTGTTGACGCCGAGCTTCGCGAGGACCGCCTTGATGTGCGAACGCACGGTCGCGACCGACACGAAGCTCTCGGTCGCGATGCACTCGGCGTTCTTGCCTTCGATGAGATCCTGGAGCACCTCGGACTCGCGCACCGTGAGGCGCGCGAATGGAGCCATCCGCTCGCCTTCGTCCGAGCGATGGGCGCGCAGATCGCCGAGCAGCCGCTCGCGCGTGGTCACGCTCAGCACCGTGCGGCCGGCGACCACGTCGGTCACCTGCTCGATGAGGCGTTCGAAGGGATCCTTCTTGCTGATGATCCCGATCGCACCGGCCTCGATGCACTCGGCGAGTCGGATCGGGTTCGTCTCGCCCGTCAGCATGACGACGCGCAGTCCGAGGTCGGTGATCGGCCGCACGAGGTCGACGCCGAGGCCGGCATCACCGAGGTCGAAGTCGAGGAGCACGAGATCCAGCGGTCGGTTGCGCAAGGTCTCGACGACGGCGTCCGGTCGCAGGTCGGGGACGCGGGTGACCTCGACGCCTTGGTTCGCCAGGGCGAACGCGAGCGACTGCGCGAGGAGGTCGTGGTCCTCGACGATCGCGACTCGAGTGTGCAGCGTCTGCGGTCCGGACGTGGGGTGCAGGACGGTGTCGGTCACCATGCCTCCTGGGCGGGCGCGTGCGGGACGGGATCAGCCCTGAGGGCGTCGCCATCGGGGTCTTCGGCAGATCCGGACACCACCCTGAGCGCAGGGGCGGCCGGAATCGAGATCACGAACATCGCCCCGCCCTGCTCGCCCGCCTCGACCCAGAGGTCCCCGTCCTGGCCGCGGATCGTGCTCCGCGCCACTGCGAGCCCGAGACCGGTTCCCGGCGTCTCGGCCTCGGGATCCACCCGGAAGCCCCGCTCGAACACCAGGTCCCAGTACTCGGGATCGATGCCAGGGCCCTCGTCGGTCACATGGATCGCGATCTCGTCGAGGAGATGACGGACGGTGACGGTCACGGGCGCGCCGGGCGCGTACTTGGCCGCGTTGGTGAGGAGCCCGTGGACGACCTGGGCGATCTCGTCCGGTCGACCGAGCGCGGTCCGGGCGCCCTCGGCGTCGAACACGACTGTCTGGCCCGTCGCGCGCTGGAGCTCGATCGTGGGCAGGAGCGTCGTGGTCACGTCGAAGGGCACGACGCCGGTCGCGGCCGGCGCCTCGTTCACGAGGGTGCGGAGGCGCCGGATCTCGGCGATGAGCGCAGCCCGCAACGTGGCCTCGGCCTGCTCCTCCGCGTGCTCGGGAAGGGTCGTGACCCCACCCTCGATCGCGACGACCGTCGAACGGAGCTCGTGCAGCCGGTCGGCGAACGACTCCTCGACGCGCCTGCGGTTCGCGAGCTCGCGTTCGTGGTCGATGCGCTCGCGCAGCGCGCGGGTGCGGTGGTGGACCGCGGCCCGCACGAGGCCGCCGAGGGCACCGACACAGGCGAGCGCCATGCCCGCCAGCTCGAACCAGCGGTCGGCGAGGATCTGCGCCCCGGGCGTGTTGAGCACGAGTGGCACCAGCTCGGCGAGCCCGAGCGCCACGGTCACCGGGATGATCCACCCGGCCTCGGGATCGTGGACGCGCCGTCGCCGAACCGTTGCGGCGCACGCGAGGACGAGCCAGCTCGTGCCGATGACCGCATACGCGACCTGCGCGCGCCGGACCGAGTCGCCCACGAGCACCGCGGGGATGCACCCGAGGACGGTCCCCGCGACGACGACCGCCAGAGTCGACACCGCGCGGATCGTCGCGTCGACCTCCGGTCCGAACACCGCCTGGGTGAACAGGACCAGCGCGAGCACGAAGGTCGCGAGCTCGATCGCGACGGTCTCGGGCGAACGGATCGGCTCGAGCGCGAGCTGACCCGCCCCGATCGTGAACAACGCCCAGCCGCACCACCAGCCGCGTGCGATGCCGTCGAGCCGCCAGCGAAGGATGCACGCGATGCCACCCATCAGGGCGAGCGTCGCTCCGATTGCCTCGAGCTCCACCACGGATGCCATCGACGGTCGCGGCGCGATCCGGTCACCGAGCGCGAGCCAGACGAGCGCGGCGCCGAGCAGGACCAGCGTCGGGAGCCGGGCGGGGACCGCGAATCGCGCGACGCCGCGACGATCCGGCCCACGGTAGGGCCGGTCGAGACCGCCGTTCGGGCGTGCTGCACTGCGGTTGGGCCGAGCCACTCGTTCTCCCAGGGGTCGTCCCTGGGGTCATCGGCGGGCCCCGGCGCCGACCTGAGTCTCGGCTGGGGTGGGAGGTGCCGATGCGGGGCATCGGTGGGCGCCCTCGGCAGGACTCGAAGCTGCGCACACGGCTCGGCTGGGGTGGGAGGTGCCGATGCGGGGCATCGGTGGGCGCCCTCGGCAGGACTCGAAGCTGCGCACACGGCTCGGCTGGGGTGGGAGGTGCCGATGCGGGGCATCGGTGGGCGCCCTCGGCAGGA
>CAZXCB010000169.1:0-7562 GCA_964639075.1 uncultured Bifidobacteriaceae bacterium
GGCCCGTGGAGGGCGGCTTGCCCAGCACCTCGTCGAGCTTGTCCTCGGCGGTCTCCTCGTCGACCGCGAGCGCGAACGTCAACTCCGACACGAGGATCTGGCGCGCCCGGGCCAGCATCCGCTTCTCCCCGGCGGAGAGACCCTTGTCCTTCTCGCGGATCGTGAGGTTCCGCACCACCTCGGCCACCTGGTAGATGTCGCCGCTCTTCAGCTTCTCCACGTGGTTCTTGAAGCGCCGGGACCAGTTCGTCGGCATGCGCGCTTCCTTCTTGCGCAACACCGCGAACACCTCCTCGACCTCCTCGTCGTTGATCACGTCGCGCAGACCGATCTCGTCCGCGTTGTCGGCCGGGACCTTGAGGGTGAGGTCGCCGTAGGCGAGGCGCAGGATCAGGTAGTCCTGCTTCTTACCGAAGGCCTCCACCTTCTCGCGCTTCTCGATGGTGGCAGCGCCGTGGTGCGGGTAGACGACCTTGTCGCCGACGTGAAAGGGCATGAGGAAACGGGGGCTCCTGGTGCGGAGGGAGAGAGAGCCCTCCATGGTACCGGAGAACGACGGGCGACGACCCATCCCTGGGTAGTGTGCATCCGTGCCCGATCGCCGAGTGCTCGATTCGACGGAGCTCTTCGCGTCCCTCCCGCCGGAGATGGTCGAGCGGCTCCGCGCCAAGGCCCGGATCCGGGAGCTCGCCAAGGGCGATCTCCTGTTCGGTCAGGGCGAGGACTCGTCGGACCTCTACGTCGTCCAGGAAGGCCGCATCGCCATCTCGACCCGGTCCTCGGACGGCCGCGAGTCCATGGTGGCCGTCATGGAGAACGGCGGGCTGTTCGGTGAGATGGGCCTCTTCGACGGCGGGCCCCGCTCGGCCGAGGCCCGGGCGCTCACCGACACGACGCTCATCGAGGTGAGCTTCGACGACGTGCGGGAAGCGGTCCAGGAGCGCCCCGAGGTGCTGTGGGTCATCGTGCGCCTGCTCGCCCAGCGGATCCGCGCCACCGACGAGGCGCTGGCGGACGCGGTGTTCCTCGACGTCCCGGCCCGCACCGCGAAACGGCTCCTCGAGCTCGCCGGCGACGCCGACGAGTTCCAGCTCCCGATGACCCAGGAGGATCTCGCAGGGCTCGTCGGCGCGTCACGCGAACGGGTCAACAAGGCCCTCGCGATGTTCGTGAAGCTGAAGTGGATCGCGGCCACCGGACGCAGCCGTTACCGCATCCTCGACCGCGAGCAGCTCGAGCTCCGCGCCAACCCGTAGTTCCCGCTCTTGCGACTCCGTCGCAGGCCGCTCGGGCCCCGGCTCGGGCGACGCGCGCCAAGCGACCGAGGAAATCACTCACGTCGCAAGCAGTCGGGCGCGGCGCGTCGCTGATCCTCGCCTTAGGATCCCGCTCAGTCGGTCCCGAGGAAGGTGAGCACGCGGGACCACGCGTCGGCGGCGGCGTCGGCACGGTGCGCGGGACGGTCGGCGTCGTGCACGAAGCCGTGTTCGGCACCGGGGTACACCACGATCTCGCAGTCGTCGCGACCGCGCCACGCGTCGCGGAGCGCGTCGATGTCGGCCGCGGGCGTGAAGGGGTCCTGGTCCCCGAAGATCGCGAGCGTCGGGACGACCTCCGAAGCGGTCGCGAGCGGCTCGGCGAGCTCGGGGTGTTGCCAGTGCGGCGGCACGCGGAGCATGCCGTAGAACGCGACCGCCCGGTCGAACCGGTCGTCGGCGGCCGCCTTCAGCGCGTACATCCCTCCCATGCAGAATCCGAGCACCGCGACGTCGGTGACGTCGTCGTGCACGATCAGGTGGTTCGCCGCGCACTCGAGGTCACCGAGCTGCTGCTCGTCGTCGAGGTGCGCGACCTGGGCCATCCGCGCGTCGAGGTCGCCGAGGTCCACCCCGGCCGCCAACGCCCGGGCGAACGGCTCGACCGTGCACACCGCGATCCCGTGGGTGGCGAGACGGCGGCTCAGGTCCTCGAACAGGGGCCGGAGACCACCGATGTCGGGGTGCAGCACCAAGCCGCGCCGGGGCAACCCCTCGGGTCGGGCGTGGATCGCGGGCACCGGGTCGCCGCCGGCGCCGCGGAGCTCGACGGTCTCGATCTCGACGTCGCCGAAACGGCCTTCTCGAAGCGCTGCCATGCGGGGAACGGTAGCGGTCGCGGGCTGGGGGCCAGCTGCGCACCGCGACCGAGCGGAGCCTGCGGAGCGAGCCGCGAGGCAGGGAGCCCACGAGCTCTCCAGGTCGCACGTACCGGCGACCGGACGAGCCGACTAGACGTAGCGCTCGAGGATGGACGACTCCGCGAGGCGGGCCAGTCCGTCCTTGATCGCCCGGGCGCGAGACTCACCCACGCCCTCGACCTCCACGAGGTCCGGCACGCTCGCGCGCAGGATCTTGTGCAGGTGGCCGAACCGCTCGACCACGTGGTCGGCGACCGTCTCGGGCAGGCGCGGGATCTTGTGCAGCAGCCGGTACCCGCGTGGCTGGACCGCCGTGTCGAGGCCGACGTCACGCGGCAGCGCGAGCACGTCCGCGACCTCGCGCATGTCGAGGAGGCTCTCGGTGTCGAGCTCCGCCAGGACGCGCAGGGCCGCGGTGCCGTCGAGCCCGCGGTGCTGCACGACGTAGTCCTTCGCGAACAGTCGCCGGTCGTCCTCGACGCCACCCATGAGCTCTTCGAGCTGCAGGAGGATGAGTCGACCGTCGGCACCGAGCTCGATGACGTACTCCTCGATCTCCTCGGCGATCCGTCGCACCATCTCCGCGCGCTGGAGCGCCACGGCGACGTCGCGCACGGTGACGAGGTCCTCGATCTCGAGGGCCGACAGCGAGTTGCTCACCGCGTCGAGCCGGACCTTGTAGCGCTCGAGGATCTGGAGCGCCTGGTCGGCGCGGGTGAGCACCCGGGCGACCGTCTCGAGCGTGCGCTTCTGACCGCGGCGGTGCACCGCGACCAGGCTGAGCTCCTCGGAGATCGTGATCACCGGAGCGTCGATCTGCTTCGCGACCCGTTCCGCGGTGCGGTGCCGGGTGCCGGTCTCGCTCGTGGGGATCTCCGGATCCGGGACGAGGTGCACGTTGGCCCTGGCGATGCGGGTGCAGTCCGACGACAGGATCATCGCCCCGTCCATCTTGGCCAGCTCCGAGAGCCGCTGGGGCGTGAACTCGGCGTCGAGGAGGAACCCACCAGAGCAGAGCGAGAGCACGTCGGGCCCGTCGCCGATGACGATCAGGGCGCCCATCTTCGCCTGCAGGATCCGGTCCAGGCCCTCGCGCAGCGGCCGGCCCGGGGCGACGAGACGCAGCGCGGAGAGCATCGCCTCGGATCGGGTGGCTGGCGGCACGGGCAGTCCTTTGGGGTTCGAGTCGTCGAGCGAACCACCGAGCTCGGCGGGCCGATGTGAGTCCGTGGAGGCGGACGAGGATACCAGCGGTCCCCACGACTTCGACAGGGCGACAACGCCCGGTATCGGCGGATGCGGACCGGTTCTGGAGCGCGTGGTGCGGACACTTGCGCACCCCGCGCGGGTGGGTCAGCGAAGCTCGAGCGCGACGAGCACCTCGCCGAGGTTCTCGGCCCGCACCAGCCGGATCCCCTCGACGTCCGGGGTCGACGCGGGCACGACCGCCGAGCGGAACCCGAGCCGCGCCGCTTCACCGAGCCGCCGCGCGATCTGGGGCGCCTGACGCAGCTCGCCACCGAGGCCGACCTCGCCCACCGCCACCATCCCGTCGCGCACGGGCGCGCCGCCCAGCGCGCTCGCCACCGCGATCGCGAGCGCGAGGTCGGCGCCCGCGTCCTGGACCCGCAGGCCGCCCGCCACGCTCGCATAGACCTCGAGCCCGCCGAGCGGGCAGCCGGCGCGGGCCTGGAGCACGGCGAGGAGCATCTCCATGCGACCACCGTCGAGCCCGCGGGCCGATCGACGCGGCGACGGCGCGCGCGTCTCGGACACCAGGGCCTGCACCTCGACGAGCAGGGGCCGCACACCCTCCATCGTCGCGGTGACGACCGAGCCCGGCAGCCCGGGTCGGCGGTCCGCGAGGAACAGTGACGACGGGTCGAGCACCTCCGCCATCCCGTCCTCGAGCATCTCGAAGACCCCGAGCTCGTTCGTGGTGCCGAACCGGTGCTTGAGCGCGTGCAGCATCCGCAGCGCGTGATGGCGGTCGCCCTCGAACGCGAGGACCGTGTCCACGATGTGCTCGAGCGTGCGTGGACCGGCCAGCGCGCCGTCCTTGGTGACGTGGCCCACGAGCACGGTGGCCATCGCGCGGTCCTTCGCGAGCCGCACGACGCGGTGCGCGCACTCGCGCACCTGGCTCACCGAGCCGGGTGTGCCGGTCACCTCGGGGTCGAGCACGGTCTGCACCGAGTCGATCGCGAGCACGTCGGGTGCAGTTGCGGTGACGTGCTCGAGGATGGCGGGCATGGACGTCTCCGCCACGACGAGCAGGTTCGGGTCCAGTGCGCCGAGCCGGCCGGCACGCAGGCGTACCTGCTCGACCGACTCCTCCGCGCTCACCAGCAGGCAGCGCGCCCCGGCCGCGGCCATTCGGCCGAGTGCCTGGAGCAGCAACGTGCTCTTGCCGATGCCCGGCTCACCGCCGACCAACGTGACGGAGCCGGCGACGAGGCCGCCACCGAGGACGCGATCCAACTCGGGGACTCCGGTGGGCCGGCCGGCGGCGGCGATCGGATCGACGTCGACGAGGGGCATCACGACGCCACGCGCGTCGCTGTCGACCCCGGCCGCGCCCGGGGCCGTGACCCGATCCTCGACGAGGGTGGACCACGAGCCGCACTCGGGGCAGCGACCGAGCCATCTGGGTGCCTGGGCGTCGCACTCGGTACAGCGATGGACGGTCGCGGCCGCTCGGGAGCGAACGGGTGTTCGGGCCATGCGGGACACGGTACACGCCGGGTGGGACACCGGCCGCGGATCCCGGGGAGGCCGGAGCGGCGGGTGCTACGGCGCCACGGACGCGACGGCCTGCAGCGGCGACACCACCTGGTCGCGGCGGGCGGCCGCGTCGGCCGCGGTGCCGCCCGGGCTCTCGAAGTACATCACCCGGGTGCCGGTGAGCGTCGCGGTCCCACCGGTCGCGGGGTCGGTGTTCGGGATCGCGCCGTTGAGGAAGAGCCCGCTCGCGCCGTACGCGAACGCGTCGCCCGTGCACTGCGTGTCGGCCGGGGTGGAGTCGTCGTTGTAGTAACCACCGACGCCGGTCGGGGTGAAGCCGGTGGTCTGGACGAGTCCGATCTGGTCGATCGTGCCCTGCGGTCCGGTCAGCTGCTCCCACGACGGCACTCCGGCGGTGAGCGAGTCAGGGTTGCCGTCGACCGTCACCCCCGCGGGGCTCAGGTCGTTGCGGTAGGTCATGCCGATCGCGGCGGCGCTGTAGTCGAAGAAGTCGAGGATCGACGGGATCGCGTGGACACGCAGGTTCGTCACGACGTCCTCACGCCGGTCGTAGAAGACGTGCGTGCGCTGCGTGTTCGGTCCGCTGTTCGCGCCGACGTACGAGCGGATCGCGCGGACGGGTCCGACCTTGGACGTCACGAACGCGCCTTCCACGCTGCCGGCGATCGGCATGTCGAACGTGTCCTCGCTGCGCCCGCAGTAGCCCGGCGAGAACAGGGCCTTGTGGCGGTCGAGGATGTCCACGGCGCTCGCGCCCGACGCGGTGATCTCGATACGGTCGCTCGCCCACCGGTCGGAGAAGTGGTGACGGTAGGTCGCGCCGGTGACGAGCGAGTTCTCGGGGTTCGGGCCATTGGTGGTCTGGTACGTGGCCTTGTATCCGCCGGAGAGGAGCTTGAACGCGTACTTCACGTAGTGCTGCTTCGCGCCCTGCACGAGTGAGCTCCCCGACGCCTTCCGGAACAGGTACACGAACCCCTCCGCGCCGGGGATGAGCGGATCCGACACCATGACCCGCACACCGGTGCCGGCGACCGCGCCCGCGGGGACGGAGCCGTTGGGCGCCTGCACGCCCGTGTCGCGCCCCATGAACACGAGCTCGTCGTCGGCGTCGAACTTCGCGTTCGGATCGTTGCCGGTCCACGTGTTCCCGCCGGTGTACACGAGCTGGCTCGTGTTCGCGGGCACGCTGCCGTAGAAGACCGCGGAGGGATTGTTGTAGATCTTCCCGAAGTTCACGACCGCACGTTCGTCGATCTGGATCGGGACCTGCGCCCACGCCGAGCCGGTCCAACGGAAACCGAGGATCGTCGCGCGGGGACCGTTCACGAAGGTCGGGAGATCGGCGCCCGTCAGCACCACCGGGTCCGCCGGGCGGGTGAGCGGGGCGGCCGCGGCGGGTCCCGTGCCGATCAGCCCGACCGCGGCCAGGCCGACGACGACCGAGACGGACAGGGGCAGGCGGGCGCGCATCGGCGCAGTCGAGCACCTCGGCCGCGGCGGAGTCAATGACCCGCGACCGCGCCGGGCCCCGTAGGGTCCCACCGATGCGCCCACCGGTCGTCGGATTCGATCTCGACATGACGCTCATCGACTCACGACCCGGCGTGATCGCGACGTTCGACGCGCTCAACCGCGAGCTCGGCACGACGATCGACGGCCGCGCGATCGCGTCCCGCCTCGGGCCGGCGCTCGAGACCGAGATGGCCTCGTACTTCCCGGCGGAGGAGATCGACGCGGTGTGCGATCGCTACCGCGCCATCTACGCGGAGCTCGGGCCCCCGGGGTCGTCGGTCCTGCCCGGCGCCGCCGAGGCGGTCGCGGCGGTGCGCGATCACGCGGGGACCACCCTCGTCGTCACCGCGAAGTTCGGGCCCAACGCGCACCGGTGCCTCGACTTCGTCGGCATCGCGGTCGACCACGTCGTCGGCTGGCGTCACGGCCCCGAGAAGGCCGAGACGCTCGTCGAGCACGGTGCCCACGTCTACGTGGGCGACACGCTGCCCGACGTCGCCGCGGCGCGGGCGGCCGGCGCGATCGCGGTCGGCGTGGCGACCGGGCCGGTCGGCCGGCCCGAGCTCGAGGCCGCTCGCGCCGACCTCGTCCTCGACTCCCTGGTCGAGTTCCCGACCTGGCTCGCCCGGACCCTCGGGTGATCCATCCGTCTGCCCACGGCGAACACCGGGTATGAGCCTCAACCGGACCGCCTTCGACCGGGCCATCGCCGCCTGGAACTCGGGCGACCTCGACGGGTACCTGGAGCTGTACGACCCGACCGTGTCGCTGCACGGCTACTCGGAGCAGGCGCTGCGCCTCGACGAGGTGCGCGGCTTCTACCAGGGCATCTGGGCGGCGATCGCGTCGCCGCGGATCGACGTCCACCAGCTCGCCGAGCCCGACGACTGGATCTGGTGCCGGGCGACCATGTCGGGAACCCACGCCGGTCAGCTCTTCGGCGTGCCGGCGACGGGTCGACCCGTCGCCCAGCCGGTGATGACCGCGCTGCGGTTCGTCGACGGGCGTTGCGTCGAGCGTCACTCGGTCGCCGACATGCTCCCCGTGCTCATGCAGATCGGCGCGGTGACGCCCCCGACCTGACGCGCGGGTCGGTCACGACGAAGTGCTCACGGCGTCCGCGAGC
>CAZXCB010000170.1:0-7556 GCA_964639075.1 uncultured Bifidobacteriaceae bacterium
CCACGCTTCGGCTTCGAACCCGCGCGACGGCACGGCCTGACCGGCGACTACGGCGGCCCGGTTCGACAACCCACGAGAGCATCGGTGGCTACGCTCCGCCCGTCTACGCCGTCATCGGGAGGGCAGGGACGTGACTCACCCATGGCAAGAGCCGGTTCGCGGCGACCTCTACCCCAAGGAGCTGCGCGGGCTCTCGGGAATCGAGCAGCTGCGGCTCTTCCTCACCGGTCAGGTCGGTCCTCCTCCGATCGGGGAGCTGACGGGTATGCATCCCACCGAGGTCGGCGTCGGCACCGCGACGTTCACGATGCCGATCACCCGCTGGCTGCAAGCGCCGCAAGGAACGGTCACGGGCGGCGCGGTCGCGATTCTTGCGGACGGTCCACTGGGTTGTGCCATCCAGACCGCGCTGCCACCCGCGACGGGCTTCACGACCACCGAGCTCTCGATCAACATGGTTCGGCCCGTGCCCGTTGACGGGCAGTTGATCGCGCGCGGGCGCCTCGTGCACGCCTCCCGTCAGCTGGGCTTGACCGAGGTGTTCATCACCGACGGCGCCGGACGCCTCATCGCGCACGGCACCTCGCGCTGCGCGATCTTCCCGCCCGATCCGACCGTCGGCGCGCCGCCCGTCGACGTTCCGCTTCCACAGCACGTCGACGACGAGTTGCGCCCCTATGAACGCCCGGCCACCGGAAGCGTCCTGGAAGAAGACATCTGGCAGGCCATGAGCGGGCTCGAGGTCATGGAGGGGATCATCGCCGAGGAGCTCCCTGCTCCTCCATCGAACCACCTCTTCGGACTCAGGCCGACAGCAGCATCGGAAGGCGCGTGCACGTTCGTGATGCCCGCCCACGGGTGGCTCGCGTCACCGACCGGATTCGTGGAAGGAGGTGCTACCGCGTTCCTCGCAGACTGCGCGCTCGGCGGGGCCGTGCAGACCACGGCTCCGGCCGGTACCGCGATCGCGCCGACGGACTTGCGCGTCCAGTTCCTTCGTCCGGTTCCGACCGACGGCACCACGCTCACCGCACTCGCGAGGGTCGTGCACCGCGGACGCGGGTTCGCGGCGGCCCGTGCCGAAGTCTCCAACGAAGCGGGCAAGCTCGTGGCACTCGCCGGCGCCTCCGCGCTCATCCAGCCCGGCCGCCGTGCCAGGCTGCGTGACGACACGTAGCGCTCGACGCAGTCGCCGGTCTGTGGGCGAACCTCGCCGAACCAGCGATCGCTGGTGTCGGAGGGGGACTTGAACCCCCACTTCGCGAGCCTGGGGCGCCCTCGACCGTTCGCACGGTGACCGGGCAGAGGGTGGTAGTTGGGATCAGTCCGGTGGAGTGGTGGGAGCGTGAGTGTCGAAGGTCCGGCCGAGTTGGTAGGCATGTGCGAGGTATTGCTGGATTGTTTCGGGTGGTGCCGCGGTAGCGCCGTAGAAGTAGACGTGCTCGACCGTCTTGATGCCGGGGTAGCGGAATGCCCAGTCGTCGATGACCCTCGCGATGGCGTCGCGGATGCCATCGTCGTAGGCGTGTTCGTCGAAGATCGTCGATGTCATGATGAGTGCGCGCTGGTGGTGCAGGAGGGGAATCCTGCCGTTGATGTCGCCGCGCCAGCCCTCCGAGGTGAGACCGAACGCGAAGTCGAGGGTGAAGACGCGGTCGATCCAGCCTTTGAGGATCGACGGAAAGCTACAGAAATGGATGGGAGCGATGAACGCCAACGCGTCCGCCGCTGCGACCTTCCTCTGCTGCGCGAGCACGTCCTTCGGCATTCGACTGCGGATCATCGCCGCGATCTCCGCCGGCGACTTGCCGCGCATCGCACGGGTTGCCAGGAATCGTTGCAGCGGGCCGCGGCACGACATGAGGACCTGTTGCTCGAGGTCCATCAGCTCGAGAATGTCAGGGGGAATGTTGCCGCTGGTATAGCTGGCCGCATCTCGGTCGCGGAACACCGGATCGAACTTGATCGCGTACAGATCCACGACTTCGTTCTCATGACCGGCGTCCGCGAGTCCGGCCGTGAAGCGCTCAAGGACGCCGTGACAGAACGATCGCGGATTCTGGTGCGCATACACCGTGAGTACCTTCATGTCACGCCGTCCTCGATCACTCGCTGGCCGGGCGCGTCCTCGGAACTCTCCTCGAGCAGGTCGAGGATCCGTTGGGTGTTGTCGTGGATCTCCGAGATGTTGCGAAACATCCACTTCGGAGGCGCGTTGTCGGGCATCGCGGCGAACCTCCGCTCCCAGTCGATGTTCTCGAACTTGGGTATGAAGCGCTTGGCCGGTACCACGGTGCCGACGATTGCTACGACCGCGACGACGAGCCTCCTCATCACCGCCCCCTCAACTCGCGCTCGACGTCGTCCTCGGTGATGGGCTTCCGGTAGTACAGGTTCCAGGCATCGAGCACCAAGAACACCCCCCACGCCGCGAGCACCCACCCGGGCCAGAAGTACCCGAACCCGCTCACGGCCCACACGCCGACCAAGGACGCGTTGATCACCAGGTACGCGACAACATCGCCGGTGAACTTGCGCTTCTTCTCGACTCGCTTACGAGCCTGTACGTACTCGGTCTCCCTCGCAGTCACGCTTTCGGGCTCCGACGAACTGGTCATGACGACCTCCCGAATCAGGCCCTTCAGATCAGGGCGCCCCCTCACCCGCGCAGCATGCAGCCATGAGTCCGCGACCACCAGAGTCCAAAGGGCCCTGACCCGAGCACCATCTACCCGGTTTGCCGACGTCCTCGTCGGAGCCTCAGCGTCGGCCACGCTGGTGCGAACGGGAAACCCGTGTTCGCGAAGGCGGACGGCGCGCCCCTCTCCCCGCGACCATGACTCGCCGGTTCCGTCGCCTCGCGGACGACCTCGGTCTACCGCCCCGACCCTCCATGGATGCGCCACAGCGATGCGACAATCGCGCTCTCGTCCGGAATCCCGGCCAAGGTGACGCAGGAGCACAGTGAGGTAGCCCACGGAGGGGAATAGGCGTCGTTCGGCCTGCGGTACGTTCCGGGACATGCCCCACGGACAGCCGAGCGGGACCGTCACGTTCCTGTTCACCGACATCGAGGACTCCGCCCGTCGGTGGGACGAGGACCCGGCCGACATGGCCGACGCGTTGCGCGTCCACGACGCCATCGTTCGGGGCGCGATCGATCGGCACGACGGCTTCGTGTTCGGCACGGGCGGCGACGGCTTCTGCGCCGCGTTCTCGACCGCGGCCGAGGCCGTGGCGGCCGCGGTCGAGTGCCAGACGGAGCTGCGCGACGACACGACCGTCGACTTCGCGGTGCGCATGGGGCTGCACACGGGCGAGGCGGTCGAGCGAGACCGGAACTACTACGGCAGCGAGGTGAACCGAGCCGCGCGCCTGATGTCGGTCGCGCACGGCGGCCAGGTGCTGGTATCGGACGCGACCGAGGTCCTCGTCCGTGACCGCGTCGGGCTGCGACCGCTCGGCGAGCAACGGCTGCGGGGACTGCGCGGCCGGACGTCGGTGTACCAGGTCCTCGCCGACGGACTGCGCTCCGACTTCCCGGTGCTGCGCAGCGTCGATGCGCTCACGGGCAACCTGCCCCAGCAGCTGAGCTCGGTGGTCGGACGCGAGGAGCTGGTCGGCGACGTCGCCGAGCTGCTGCGGCGCGACCGCCTGGTCACGCTCACCGGGGTCGGCGGGGTGGGCAAGACACGGCTCGCGCTCGAGGTCGGCGCGGAGGTCGCCGGTGAGTTCCCGGACGGCGTCTGGCTCATCGATCTCGCGCCGCTGAGCGACCCGGAGTCCGTCCCCGCTGCCATCGCGACGGTCCTCGGCATGACACCGCGGAGCGACATTCCCTTGGTCGAGATCGTGGCCGAGACGCTCGCCGGCCGCCGGCTGCTGCTCGTGGTCGACAACTGCGAGCACCTACTCGCCGCGGCCGCGGGCACCCTCACCGCGATCCTCGGCCGTGCGGGTCACGTGCGCGTCGTGGCCACCTCGCGGGAGGCGCTCGCGATCACCGGCGAGTGCGTCGTGGCGGTGCCGCCGCTCCCCTACGGCGACGGCGAGGCCTCCGACGCCGTCGCGCTCTTCGTCGACCGGGCGCGCGCCGTGCGGCCCGAGTTCGGGATCAACGACGCGGACACGGCCGGTGCGGTCACCGAGATCTGCGCGACCGTCGACGGTCTGCCCCTGGGCATCGAGCTCGCCGCCGCGCGCATGGCCGCGATGAGCGCGGTCGAGGTGCGCGACCGGCTCGCCGACCGGTTCCGGCTGCTCCAGGGCTCCGCGACCGACCCCGACCGGCAGCTCACGCTCCGCCACGCGACGGAGTGGTCCTACGACCTGCTCACCGACGACGAGCGCGCGTTGCTCCGCACCACCGCCGCCTTCGCCGGCGGCTTCGACCTAGGGAGCCTCATCGCCGTCGCCGCCGGCCCGGACGACATCGAGGTGTTGCGACACCTCGACTCGCTTGTGCGGAAGTCGCTCGTGGTCGCCGACCACACCGGCACGCGTACCCGGTATGCGCTGTTCGAGACCATCCGGAAGTTCGCCGAGGACCGGCTCGCGGAGCACGGCGAGCTCCGGGCGACGCGGGACCGGCACGCCGCACACTTCGCACACGAGGCCGCGGTGCGCTGGGGCGGATGGGAGGGACCGGGGTGGCGGGCCGCGGTCGACTGGGTCGAGGCCGAGCTGGCGAACCTCCGCAGCGCGTACCGGTGGAGCGCGGCGCGCGGAGACGTCGACGTCGCCACCGACGTCGCGGCGCACGCGGGCCTGATGGGCTTCTCGGTGCAGCTGTTCGAGACCCTCGCCTGGGCGGAGGAGCTGCTCGACGCCGCGACCGACGCCGACGCGGCGCGGCTCCCCCGCCTGTACACGGCCGCCGGCTATGCGTGCTTCGCCGGGCGGGCCGAGGCGGCGCGTGCCAGCGCGCACCGCGCCGCCGAGTTGGAGGCCGACAGTCGGTACGACGCGTGTGCGCCCGGGTACGCGTCGTTCGTCGAAGCGCTCGGCGCGGTCTACTGCGGTGACCTCGACCGCTACATCGAGCTGACCGCGGCCGTCGCCACGCGCCACGGGCGCGAGCGGGGCTACGGCTTGTCGGCGTACGTCGACGGGTTGCAGTCGGCGGGACGGCTCGAAGAGGCGCTCGCACTCACCGACGAGTCGGTGGCGGTCGCGCGCGAGCTCGGCAACCCGTACTGGATCGCGTACTCGCTCTGGATCGCGGGCATGGCGTACTCGCACACCGACCCGCGCCGCGCGCTCGTGGCGTGGGACGAGGGCATGGCCGTCGTGCGGGAGCAGCGTGTCCTCTTCTTCGAGGGCTTCATCGCGCGTGACGCGGCGCGGTTGCACACCAGCAGCGGCGAGCCGGCCGCCGCGCTCGGACTGTTCTCCGAAGCATTGACGGCGTTCCAGCGGGCCGGCAACGTCCCCCAGCTCGTCATCACGCTGGCGAGCGTGCCCGCGCTCTTCGAGCGTCTCGGCCGGCCCGAGCCCGCTGCCACGCTCGTCGCCGCGCTCGAGCGCGAGCCGTCGAGCGCGCACCATGTCCCCGAGCTGGCCGAGCTCGGCGACCGCGTCGGGCGCACGCTGGGTCCGAAGCGCGTCGAGCAGCTCCGCGCCGACGGGCTCGCGCTCGAGCTCGGCGACGCGGCGGTGTACGCGCGCCAGCAGATCGACGCGGCGCGGCGCGACCCGTCGCCGCGACCCGCACCGGCGCGACCCGGGGGTCTGAGCCGCCGCGAGGTGGAGGTGCTCCGACTCCTCGCCGACGGGCGGACCGCGAGCGAGATCGCCACGGAGCTGTTCATCTCGACCCGGACGGCCGAGCACCACATCGGGCACATCTACACGAAGATCGGCGTCGGCAACCGCGCCGCCGCGACCCGATGGGCGGTCCAGCACCGGGTGGTCGAGGGCGCCGTCCCCGCCTGATCGCGCCGGGTACACCGTCTGTTCGCGATACCCATCGTGAATGGGTAGGTCTACCGATGTTCCCGGCCCGACCCTCCCGGATGATGCGCAGCAGCCGATCGAATCCGGTCGGCGCACGCAGATCCAGGAGGAAGTCACCATGCTGCTCGCCACCACCACGGTCGAGAACGTCGACCGGTTCCTCGAGGTGTTCGGCACCAAGGGCGCCGAGAAGCGCGCCGCCCACGGCTCCAAGGGTGCGACCGTGTTCCGCGACCCGGCCCAGGACAACCGGGTCTGGGCGCTGTTCGACTGGGACGAGGCCGGCTGGTCCGCGTTCGTGTCGGACCCGACCGTGCCCCCGGTGCTGAAGGACGCCGGTCACCTCCAGAAGCCCGAGGCCGCTTCGTACCTCGCGACCTTCGACGCGTAGGGGCCGACGATGACCAGCACCACGGATCGCCCCGCCCGCATCGGGCTCATCACCGACCAGTCCGGCGCGCTCTCCTTCATGGGTATCGCCAACGCCAACGTCGCCCGAATGGTGGTCGACGACATCAACGCCACCGGTGGTCTCCTCGGCCGTCCGATCGAGCTGTTCGTGGAGGACAGCGCGACCGACGACGAGGTGGCCGAGGCCCGGGCCGCGAAGCTCGTCGAGCGCGTCGGTGTCGATGTCGTGATCGGCGGCATCTACAGCTCGACCCGCCAGGCGATCAAGCGTCCGGTCGTCGACGAGGCGCAGACGCTCTATCTCTACCCCGAGCAGTACGAGGGGCAGGAGAGCCACCCGCTGATCTTCTGTACCGGCCCCGTGCCCGCACAGCAGATCGAGCCGTTCTTCCCGTGGCTGATGCGCGAGACCGGCGCCAAGACGGTGTACCTGCCGTCGGCCGACTACATCTGGCCGCACGTTCTGAACGAGAAGGTGCAGGAGGTCGTCGGCGACGAGGGCGGAGCGATCGTCGGGGAGCAGTACTTCCCGATGGATCACATGTCCTACGAGCAGGTCGTCGCCGACATCATGGCATCGGGCGCCGACATCGTGTTCAACACGATCGTCCCGCCCGGGCTGACGCCGTTCCTCGACGAGCTGCACCGCGCCGGCTTCACGAAGCGCGGTGGGACGGTGGTGTGCACGTACTTCGACGAGAACTTCCTGAACCTCGTCCCGGCCGAGCAGGTCGAGGGGCTGTACGGCTGCCTCGACTACTACCGGGCCGTCGACGATCCGTTCAGCGTCGAGCTCCTCAACCGGTACGACGCGCGGTTCCCCGGGAGCGCGCAGTTCACTGCCGGGAGTGCGTGCACCGGCACCTACCGCGCGCTCAAGCTCTGGGAGGCCGCGGTCAACGAGGCCGGGTCGCTCGAGCAGACCGACGTGATCGCCGCGCTCGACCACGCCCGCATCACGCAGGGCCCCGGTGGCCCCGCGGAGATGGTCCCGAGCCAACACCACGTGCGGATGAACATGTACATCGCGCGTTCGCACGGCGGCACGTTCGAGGTGGTCCGCAGCCTGGGCCACGTCGATCCGAAGGAGCGCGAGGTCGCACCGGTGTAAAGGGCGCGACTTGCTCCACGGTTGCAGTGCTGGGTGAGGCCGGGAATGCCCCCGAGGGGCGCTCCCGGCCTCGTTCGAG
>CAZXCB010000171.1:0-7516 GCA_964639075.1 uncultured Bifidobacteriaceae bacterium
GGCGGCCGCGCAGTCCCTGGTCCCGGACGAACCGCGACAAGGCGATGCGACGCGTCGACGCGGGACTGATGCAACCGGCCGGCCTCGCGCAGATCGAACGGGCCCGGGCCGACGGCCGGTGGGACGCCGCCTACGCAGGTTCGCGCTCGATCGAGGTCCCGGCCGACTTCCAGGCCGCGCTCGACGCCGAGCCGGTGGCACGCGACGCGTTCGCGGCGATCAGCCGGACCGACCGCTACGCGTTCCTCTACCGGATCAACGACGCCAAGCGACCGCAGACGCGCGCCGCACGCATCGAGAAGTTCGTCGCGATGCTCGCAGTCGGCGAGACGCTGCACTGAACGCTGCCCGCGCGGCCGCTACCCGCCCGTCCCGTACTCAGTCGTCACCGGCCACCGGCTTCGGTCGCCGGAGGAGCAGCACGCCCACCACGACCATCGGTGCGCCGACGAACGCCCAGAACGCATGGCCCGTCATCGACGACCCTCCGAGCACGTCGATGCCCTGGAGGAACCACACCGCGCCGACGAGGACGAGCACCATGCCCGCGATGAACCGCACCATCGGTGACCGCGTCCCACGCCCGTCGGTGCTCATGCGACCAGCTCAGACGACGAGGTGCTCGGGCCGTTCGGCCGGGCCCTCGTCGATGGGCATCGTCCGCTGCTCGAAGCGCTGCACCACGATTTCCTTCCATCGGGCGACGATCGACCCCATGGCACCGTACTCCCGGCGTGCTGCACTCGTCGGGGCTCGTCGTTGGTCGAGCCATGCGGCCGCGGCGTAGATCAGATCGGCCTGCGGCATCGGGCTCCGGAACCGGGTGGGACGCGGCACTCCGCGGACCGGAGACGCTGCCTGACCTGCGGCGACTGGTGGAGGTGATGGGACTTGAACCCACGACTTCTACGTTGCGAACGTAGCGCTCTACCGGGCTGAGCTACACCCCCGAGGGAACAGCGACGGTAGCAAACCCGCCGCCGCGAGCCCGGCCCGGAACCGGTGCGCGCAGCGACGACGCGGCCGCGCGGCAGGGATAGCGTCCGCGCCGGAGTCGACGAGAGGAGTCCCAGATGTGGGCACAGCTGATCACGATGCGTCTGAAGCCGGGGAAGGACGACGGTCTCACCACGGTGATCGACCAGATACGCGCGGCGGAGCAGCCGAACTCCGGACTGGTCCGCTCGATCGCGCTGCGGGACCAGAAGGACCCGAGCCGCGTCTCGTTCCTCGTGGTGTTCGAGAGCGAGCAGCACGCGCGGGCACGGGAGAGCGACGAGCGTCGACAGGCCGGCCTCGAGGCGGCGCGGACCACGATGGCCGAGATCTTCGAAGGTCCTCCGGAATTCACCGACTTCGACGTCGTGGCCGAGACCGTCGGCGGGGAGTGAGGGCGAGCGCGGGACAACCTCACCGCCCGCGGCGGGTCACTCCGGGTTGGTGAGCTCGATCACCGCGAACACCGCGCCCATCGGGTCCGAGAGCACACTGAAGCGACCGACGTCGCCGGCGTCCATCGGACCGACGAGCACCGACGCACCGAGCGACTTCGCCTTCGCCGTCGCCGCTTCGACGTCCTCGACCGCGAAGTAGACGAGCCAGTGCGTCGGCACCTCGGCCGGCACCTGCTCCGGCATCTTCATGCACCCGCCGACGACGCGGTCGCCGAGCTTCAGCTCGTTGTACTCGGGGCTGCGCTGCACCTCGAACCCGAACACCGTCTCGTAGAACGCGAGTGCGGTGTCGACGTCACGTGTGTTGAGCTCGTTCCAGCACAGCGTGCCGGGCTCGTTCACGATCTCCGCACCGATCGAGGTGCCCGCCTGCCAGATCGAGAAGAAGCCGCCGGCAGGGTCCGACGCCACCGCCATCCGGCCGGCCTCCATCACGTCCATCGGCGGCACGACGATCGTGCCGCCCGCGGCGATGATCTCCTCGGCCGCGGCGTCCGCGTTGGCGACCGTGAAGTACGTCATCCACGCCGGCGGACCGGGGTTCGTCGCCGGACCGATCGCGGCGACGGGCTTCCCGCGGAGCAGGCACATCGTGTAGTGGCCGGCCTCCTCGCCCATGTCCTCGGTGTCCCACCCGAACAGCGCCGAGTAGAACGCGCTCGCCGCGGCGATGTCGTTCACACCGATGTCCACCCACGAGGGGGTGCCGGGCGCGTATGCAGTCATCTCGGTCATCGCTGCCTCCGATGTCGGGCCGACCGGGCGCGTCCAGGTTGCCACAGCCCCGTGACCGTTGCTCCGGGTGGCCCGACGGCTACGGGAGGGACTCGATCATCGACGACGTGCACCACGCCGGCGTGTTGATCGGGTTGCAGCGAGCCGGCGTGCCACCCGGGATCTGCACGAAGTACGGCGTGCCGAACGCCCGGCCCGGCACCACGAAGTCGCTGCTCACCCAGGTGGCGCCCCCGGCGAACGCGGCGTCGCGTGACGTCGTGTCGTTCACTCGCGCCTGCCAGGTGTCGGCGTCGGCTCGGGTCCGCACCACGTAGCCCTGCGCGATCAGCGACTGGATGTCGGCGAGACTGCCGATGGGGTCGTTGCGCTTGATGAACGCGGCGTCGTCGTCGCCAGGTTGGGCGTTGGTGAAGAGCACGCGCCCGGCGAGTGCCGGGTGACCGGAGCGGTACCAGGCACGGAACGTCCCGCCGTTGTCCATCAAGAACATGACCTTGCCGCGAGTCGCATCGATCGTCGGCCAGCCGTCCTGCGCGATCGCCTCCGGCAACGTGGTGTGCGCGCCACGCAGGTCGTCGGGGGTGAGCAGATGATCGCGGGTGAACACCGAGCGAACCGTGGCATCGAGCGTGTCGAGGTCGGCCGCGGTCCACGGGCGGAACGGAAGGTTCGGGAACGCGATGTCGGCGTTCTTCAGCTCGAGCTGCACCCCGATGGGCGCGTGCGCCGGATGGGCGTCCGACCACGCGCGGATGGTGTTCAGGCACTCGACGAGGGCCTTGCACGTGCTCCCCTCGTCGACGCCCTGGATGTGGAGCACCGAGAACGTGTCCGCGGGGTCGATGTTGATGTGGACGTCGAGTTCGAACTGCCGCACGCCCTGCGACTGGAGCTGCACGTCGAGCGGGTCCTCGAAGTACTGCAGCTGCTGGATGCCGTCGATCGGTGGCTGTGGGTAGGTGTGATAGCTGTTGTGCGATCCGAGCGCCTGGAGCTGGTTCACGCGCACCCGCCCGTCGACGAGCGCTAGCCCGCGGCGCTTGTCGTGGCGCGCGACGCGCGACTGCACGAAGAGCACGTGCGGACGCGGTCCGAGCGCGTTGACGTCGAGCGCGAAGTGCATCGGCAACGTCGTGCCGGTGGCGATCACCGTCCCGCCCGGGTGGTCGAGATACACCCGGGTCTCGGCGGCGGTGCCGTCGGCCAGGCCGGGGGCGGTGATGTCGACGGTGCGGGCGCCGGCCGCGCCGGGCGGGCCGACGTGCACGACGAGGTGGGGCCCGAAGCCCAGCCGCGGGTCGAGCCAATGACACCCCGCTCCGATCATGGCGACGAGCGTCACCAGCACGAGTCGCTTCAGCACCCGACCGCCTCCCCAGCTGTCCGGAAGGAGGGAGTGTAGGGCGGTCGCGAACGGTTCGAAATGGTGCGTTCAGCCCCCGGCAGCCCCGTCGCCGTCGATGGCGTCGCGCAGGCGCTGGGCGACCAGCGCGTTGGTGATGTCGCCGCGGGTCCGCTCGATGACGGCCCGCAGCGCGTCGGTGGTGCGGCGCAAGCCGCCGGTGACCGCATCCGGGTAGTCGATCGTGACGAGGAGCGCGTACACCTCGTCCATCGTCTCGAGCAGCTCCTCGGCACGGGCCAGCCGATCGGCGCGCAGGCAGTCGAGCGCGTGGCGACGCAGCTCGCTCGCGGCCTCGGCCATGCCGTTGAGGTAGGCGGGGATCTCGACGCCGATCGCCTCGGGCGCGGGGAGCTCGTCGCCCCGCACGAACGCGAGCGTGACGTGCGCCTCGGCGAACTCCTTCTTCGCGTCGTGCAGGTACCCGCCGTGGCGCACGTCGGGTTGGTCGACGACCGCCGCGTCGGCGCGCGCGAGGTGAGCGGCCGCGTCGGCGATCAACGTCTCCGCGCTGGCGAACTCCTCGCGCTGCACCGCACGGATCGCGGCTGCGCAGCACTGGATCGTCCGCCGGCACGCGGCGAGCGTGATCTCGCGGGCCTCGTGCTTGGCGTCGAGCTCGGCGACGACGACGTCACGGACCGTCCGGATCTCCGTGGCGCGATCCACGGGCGGACGACCGCCGTCGGTCAGGAGGACGCGGTGCGGCGGAGCACCAACGCGGAGGACTGCGACGAGGTGGTCGGCTGGAGGTAGTGCACCTGGGCCTTGCGCCCGCGGGCCCGGCGGGCGAGCGTCGCCAGCGTGGCGACGTACGCGACGAGCAGCAGCCCGGTGACCACCACGAGCGTCCAGAAGATCGCGCCGCCGACGGTGACGGCGAGCAGCAACGAGCCGACGGTCGCCACGGCGAGCACGAGCAGAGCATCACGGCGACGACGCTGCGCGGTGGCCGACATCGGCAGACCGGTGGTCGCCGGCTTCACCCCGACAGCCTTGAAGCCGATCGGGCGAGGCACGTCGAGCGGGGTCAGCGCGCGGGTGCGCCGAGCGCCGTGGTGTCCGAGCGAGGTGATCCGCTTCGAGAAGTCGCCGATCGAATCCCGGCCGCCCCCGGAGAGGCGTCGCTGCACGAACGGCCACAGGAAGAACGCCGCCCACAGCACCGCGAGGATCAGGATGATCGGAATCGTCAAGGCTCCCCGTCGCTTTCCGTGTCGCGGACGCTAACAAGGCGGCTTCCGGATCCGGTGGATACGCGTCGAGCCGACCTGGTGAGGACGGGCTGACCCTAGACGTGCCGGTTGGACCGAGTCGAGCCGGAGGGGGAACACCCGTTCGCTTTCCCGCCAGCGCCGTCCCGGCTCAGAGCGCGAAGTCGTCGCCGTCGCGCCCGGGTCGTCGGTACACGCCCGAGCGGCCGCCGGTCTTCTCCCACAGGGCCAACTCGCCGACCGTCATGCCCCGATCGATCGACTTGCACATGTCGTAGATGGTCAACGCGGCCACGGCACAGGCGTGCAGGGCTTCCATCTCGACCCCGGTCCGGTCGACGGTGTCCACCTGGGTCTCGACCTCCACGTGGTCCTCCTCGAGGCGGAAGTTCACGTAGACGGACCCGACGAGGAGCGGATGGCACAGCGGGAGCATGTTGGCGGTCTGCTTGGCTGCCTGGATCCCGGCGACCCGGGCCACCGCGAGTACGTCGCCCTTGGAGATGGCCCCCGAGGCGATCCGCGCCGCCGTCTCCGGCTGCATCATCACCCGGCACCGGGCGACCGCCCGCCGGTGGGTCGCGTCCTTGGCGGTGACGTCCACCATGCGGGCGCGACCGAGTGGGTCGAGGTGCGTGAACTCCGGGGCCATCGGCGGAGTCTATGGCCAGCCACATCCCGAGCCGCCGGGACACGGAGCTGGCCGGGGCGCATCGACGCGGTCTCGAGCCGGAGTCTCAGGTCGGGGTGGTGCGCGATTCCGTCGCGGAGTCCCGGCGCCCCGGGATGTGTCAGCCGCCGATCTGGCTCATCGAACGGTCGGGGCGGACGAAGTCGACCGCGCCGATGTTGTGTCCGGCCCACTTCGCGCCCACCGCACCGCTGATCGCGGCCGCGAGGTCGTCGTCGGTTCCGCCGTCGCGCATCACCGCGCGCAGGTCCGTCTCGTCGAGCGCGAACAGGCACGTGCGGAACTTGCCTTCGGCCGTCACGCGCACACGGTCGCAGCTCTCGCAGAAGGGCTCGGTGACGCTCGCGATGACTCCGACGTCGCCGATGCCGTCCGCGAACCGGTAACGCGCCGCGGGTTCGACGTGCGCCGCATCGGTGTGCGTTGCTTCGAGAGGGAAGACCGCGTCGATGCGCTCGAGGATCTCGGTCGCCGAGACCACCTGCGCGCGTTGCCAGTCGCCCGGCGAGTCGAGCGGCATGAACTCGATGAACCGGACGCCGACACCCTTCTCGCGACCGAACGCCGCGAGGTCGACGACCTCGTCGTCGTTCACTCCGCGGATCACCACGCAGTTGACCTTGACCGGGTTCATGCCGACCGCGAGGGCCGCGTCGATGCCCGCGAGCGTGCGGTCGAGCTCGTCGCGACGCGTCAGCGCGAGGAAGGTCTCGCGCCGGAGACTGTCGAGCGACACGTTCACGCGACTCAGACCGGCTGCGTGCAGCTCGGCCGCGAGCTCCGGCAGCTTCACCCCGTTGGTGGTCATCGCGAGGTCCACACCGAGGGGGCGCAACATCTCGAACAGCCGCGCGAGCTCATGACGGATCGTGGGCTCACCGCCGGTGATCCGGATCCCGTCGAACCCCCACCGCTCCACGCACACGCGTGCGACCCGAGCCAGCTCCTCGTAGGTGAGGAGGTCCGACCGATCGAGCCACTGCAGTCCCTCCTCGGGCATGCAGTACGTGCACCGGAAGTTGCAGCGGTCGGTGACCGAGAGCCGCAGGTCCCGGACGCGTCGCGCGAACGGGTCGACGAGCGGGGTCGGGGCGGGCACACCGTCACCATATGCCGTCACCCCGGGTGGTCGAACGGCCGATTTCACCAAGTGTGGTGACCACGCTGGGTCACCGGACCCATTCCGTTTCCGCGCGCTGAGTGGTTACATCGGGGACGTTCCACGCGCTGCTCGGGAGGCAGGCGCCGAACGCTGACAGAGAGATCAGGTCACTCCTCGGGGAGGCGTTGATCCGCAGGCATCGACTGGTCGCATCAGCCTGCGGGGAGCCAGTGCGAAACCGGCCCCATTCCGGGGCCCGTTCTCACCATGGATTTCTCCGAACCGAGGATCTGCATGCGACTGCCTTCCCGCTCAGACCACCGCACCCGGCTCCTGGCCGCGCTCGCGGGTCTGGGAATCGGCGTCCTCGCGCTGACCGGCGGCGCCGCACCTGCGGGCGCCTCGGGCGCGGGACTCACCGTCGTCGTCACCGGGCAGGGCGGCGCCTTCTCCACGACGCTCGAGATCACGTGCGAGTCACCCGCTCCCGCGGCGACCGGTGGCGTCGAGCTCGGGAGCGCGCTGACCGTCACCCGGCGGTCCGTGTCGGTCCCGGCCGACGGCACGTCCATGTTCACGATCGCCGACCTCACCGATGGCACTGCGTGCTCGGTGACCGCCTCAGGTCCGACCGCTGCCCATCTGGGCGCGGTGGACGGCGGCACACCGCTCGTGGGCCCCGACGGTCGGCTCCGTGGGGTCGCGGTGACGGTGGATCGGGGGACCACCGCCACCGCCGACCTCACATTCCAGCTCCCGGTCGCGATCGCTTCGGCTGTGCCTCGGACGGAGAGCACTACGACGACCGCAACCGGTTCGGGCAGCGCGGCTTCAATACCGCCGCCGCTGCCGGCGAGTGGCAACCGGACTGTTATACAACAGGTTGGACTATGAGGGCAACCAGGCGGCTGTAGC
>CAZXCB010000172.1:0-329 GCA_964639075.1 uncultured Bifidobacteriaceae bacterium
GGCCGCGGAGTCCCACTGGTACTGGCCGCCGGCATGGGCGTACACGTCGACCGTCCCCTGGATCACCGCCATCGCCTTCGCGCCCGCCGACCCCATGGGGACCAGCTCGGCGCCGAGCGCGGCCTGCAGCGCGTCGGTGATCGCCGGAGGGCGGGTGCGGGACACCACGAGCCGGGGCGGACCGTCGACGGGCGGCGCGAGCACGGGCGCGGGGTCGGTGGCGAGGACGAGCCCCTGCGCGGGGAGGGCGACCGCGCCGATGGCCGCGACCCCGCCGACGCTCAGCGCGACGTGGACGGCCCAGTCGTCGCGGCCGGCCTCGCCGTACT
>CAZXCB010000172.1:356-7500 GCA_964639075.1 uncultured Bifidobacteriaceae bacterium
CGGCGCAGGTCGTCGGCGGACTCCTCGGAGAGCACGGCGTCGTCCGGTCGGGCCGCGCCGAGGCGCTCGAGGATGACGACGTTCGCCCGCGCGTCGCCGGCCGCCTTGAGCTCGGTGGGGTCGGCGATCGTCGGTCGTAGCGCGAGCAGCAGCTCGCCCGCCTCCCGTGCGATGTCCGCGGCCAGTGCGTGGTCGTCCACCTCGGGCGCCTATCTCCGTCTCTGGGCGTCGGGCACCGCGGCCAGCTTCTCCACCTTCGCCGGGAGCCGGCCCGCGGCGAGGTCGGCGAGGGTCACGCGCTCGAGGACGTCGCGGAGGCTGGCCCGGACGGCGATCCACACGTCGGAGAGCCGTGCCGCCGCACCGGGGTAGCGCACGGTCTCGGGCGCGTCACCGTGGACGGCGGCGAGCGGGCCGTCGACGGCGCGGATCACGTCGGCGACGGTGACGTCGCCCGGGGCGCGGGCGAGCAGGTAGCCGCCGACCGCGCCTCGCCGCGACTGCACGATGCCCGCGGTTCGCAGGGACCCGAGGATGTTCTCGCAGAAGGCGAGCGGGGCGTCCTGGGCCGCCGCGAGGGTCTGGCCGGTGATGGGCCGGCCGGGCTCCGCCGCCGCGAGCTCTGCCGCCAACCGGACCGCGTAGTCCGCCTTCGCCGAGATGCGCACGGGCGGGGACCGTAGCCGATCGGCACGGCTTGTTTGCTCGCCCCGATTATCTCGACTAACATGGTCGACTTCATCGAACAACGTCACACACGGACGCGACTGGGGTAGCTCACCGTGGACTGGCTCTTGGTGCTCGGCGGTCTCGGGGTCGGGATCGTCGTCGGACTCACCGGCATGGGCGGCGGCGCGCTGATGACGCCGATGCTCGTCATCTTCTTCGGAGTCGACCCGGTGACGGCTGTCTCGAGCGACCTCGTCGTCTCGCTGATCATGAAGCCCTTCGGCGCCAGCGTCCACGCCAAGGAGGGCACGGTCAACTACTCGCTGGTGAAGTGGCTCTGCCTCGGATCGGTCCCGGCCGCGTTCGCGGGCGTGGTCCTGCTGAACGCGCTCGGGGGCGACGACGTCTCCGCGTTGGTGAAGCGGTACCTCGGCGTCGCGCTGCTGCTCGCCGCGGTGTCGATGGTCGTGCGCCACGAGCTCAATCGCCGCCGCGGCATGCACATCCCGGTGGACGGCGCGCAGCACGCGCTCGTCGTCCGGCCGTTCCCGACGCTGCTGATCGGCCTCGTCGGCGGCCTCATCGTGGGCATGACGTCGGTCGGGTCCGGCTCGCTGATCATCGTCCTGCTGCTGCTGCTCTACCCGACGCTCGCCGCCGGCCAGCTCGTCGGCACCGACCTCGTCCAGGCCGTGCCCCTCGTCGGCGCCGCGGCGCTCGGACACCTCCTGTTCGGTGACGTGGAGTTCACGCTGGCCGGGTCGCTGCTGGTCGGCGCGATCCCGGGTGTCCTGATCGGCGCCCGCATCTCGTCGCGCGCGGCGGATCACGTCATCCGGCCGATCCTCGTCGTGGTGCTGATCGCGTCGGGGGCGAAGCTGCTCGACGCCCCGAACGAGCTGATCCTCGGATTCCTCGGTGTGGCGATGCTCGTCGGCTTCCTGGTCTCGCTGCGCTCGATGATCCGGGGTGCCCGGGCGGCCGCGCCGGAGCAGACCCCGGCCTGAGTACCGTTCCCCCCGACCCAGGGGGGAAGCGTGGCGATCCACTACGAGCTCGACGACGAGCACATCGTGCGCATCACGATCGACCGGCCCGAGGCGCGCAACTCCGCGGACCTCGACCACTTCAAGTGGCTCCGGGAGGCGTGGGAGCGCTTCGATGCCGATGCCGACGCCTGGGTGGCGATCGTGACCGGCGTCGGCGACGCGTTCTTCACCGGCGCCGACCTCAAGACCTACGTGCCGGCGATCACCGCCCTGGGGAAGCGCATCCAGGAGGAGGGGCTCACCGAGGTCGACGGCTACCGCCTCGACGACGGGACCCGAGCGGTGCTGCGCGGTGCGAAGATCTGGAAGCCGATCATCGCCGCGGTCAACGGCTTCTGCACCGCCGGGGGCATGGAGATGCTCGGCGGGGTCGACCTGCGGGTCGCGTGCCCCGAGGCGCAGTTCGCGGTCATGGAGCCCAAGCGCGGCCTGTTCGCGGGCGGCGGCACCACCGTGCGCCTCCCGCGCCAGATCCCGTTCCCGCACGCGATGGAGCTCCTGCTCTGCGCCGACCTGGTCCCGGCGGAGCGGGCTCTGCAGATGGGGCTGCTGAACGCGGTCGTGCCGCGTGAGCAGCTGCTCGACGCCGCGTACGCGTACGCGCGTCGCATCACCGCGAACGCTCCGCTCGCCGTGCAGGCGACGAAGCGCAGCGTGTGGGAGGGCCTGGGCACGAACCTCAAGGACGCGTACCGGAACGAGGCGGCGTTGGCGTCGGAGATCTTCGCGACCGAGGACGCGAAGGAGGGCCCGCGCGCGTTCGCGGAGAAGCGACCCCCGCGCTGGCGGGGTGAATAGGGTGGCGACATGACCGTGGTGCACGAGTTCGACCCGTACTCCGACGTCTTCTTCGACGACCCGTACGAGCTCTACCGATGGATGCGCGACGAGTCACCCGTCTACCTCAACGAGCACTACGGATTCTGGGCGCTGTCGCGCTACGACGACGTCGTCGCGGCGCACCGCGACTGGCGTACCTTCACCAGCACCCACGGCATCACGATCGACGTCCTCACCGACCCCAACGGCGCGGCCATGACCCGGGCCGCCCAGGGTCAGATCATCTTCATGGACCCGCCGGACCACGACCGGATGCGCGGGCTGGTGAGCCGGGTGTTCACACCGAAGGCGGTGGCGGACCTGGAGCCGATGATCCGGGACCTCATCCGCAGCCACCTCGACCGGATCACGGGCTCGGACTTCGACCTCGTCGCCGACTTCTCCGCGCCGTTCCCGGTCGAGGTCATCTCGACGATCCTCGGCGTCCCCGAGGGCGACCGTCAGCAGATCCGTCACTGGACCGACACGATGCTCTCGAGAGAGCCGGGCAATCCTCGGCCGACCGCGGAGGCCATGGAGGCCGCGCTCAACGTGGGCGTCTACATCCACGGGCTCGCGGTGGAGAAGCGCGCGCACCCGGACGACGGCATGGTCTCGGGCTTGTGCCAGGCCGGCCTCACCGACGAGGAGGTCGCGGGCTTCTCGATCCTGCTCGCGGCGGCCGGCAGCGAGACGGTGACCAAGCTCATCGGCAACGGCGTCGTGCTCTTCGCCCGCCATCCGGACCAGTGGCAGCTCGTGCGGGAGGACCGGTCGCTGCTCGTGCCGGCGATGGAGGAGGTGCTGCGCTACTGGGCGCCGTCGCAGTACCAGGGCCGGTGGAGCACCGCCGCCACGACGTGGCACGGTGTCGAGATCCCGGCCGGCCAACCGGTGCTGCTCGTCACCGGCGCCGCGAACCGCGACGAGCGGGCGTACCCCGACCCCGACCGCTTCGACGTGGCGCGCCCCCTGAAGCTCAACGTCGGCTTCGGTCACGGCATCCACACCTGCCTCGGTGCCGCGCTGGCCCGGCTCGAGAGCCGGATCGCGTTCGAGGAGATCGCGGACCGCTGGCCCGAGTTCTCGGTCGACGAATCCCTCTGCCGCCGGGTGCACATGAGCAACGTCGCCGGGTACAGCAACGTGCCCGTGCGCGTGCCCGCCCGGTCCGTCTGAGGTTCAGCCGCGCGGCAGGCCGAGGATGCGCTGGGCGAGGATGTTCTTGTTGACCTGGGTCGTGCCCCCGGCGATCGTCAGCGCGCGCATGTAGACGCGGTCGCGGCCCCACGACCCCGTGTTGGCGTCGGCGCCGAGGATCTCGCCGGCCACCTCGCCGAGGTGTTGCTCGGCCTCGCTCCACACGAGTTTGGCGATCGAGCCCTCGGGGCCTATCGCCCGCCCGTGCATCGCACCCGAGATCGCGCGGTCGGAGACGAGCTTGAGCAGCTCGCCCTCGAGGTAGAGCGCGGCGAGTGCCTGGCGCTTCACCGGGTCGTCGAGCGCGCCGACCGCCGCGGCCTCGTCGACGAGGCGGCGGATCTTCCCGCGCAGCCCCAAATGGAGGTTGGCGACGGTCCCGCGCTCGTAGGCGAGCGTCGTCATCGCGACACGCCAGCCGTCGTGCAGCGGGCCGAGCAGCGCGTCGACCGGCACGCGCACGTCGGTGAAGAAGATCTCGTTGAACTCCTTCTCGCCGGTGATCGTGATGAGGGGTCGCACCTCGACGCCGGGCAGCGTCATGTCGACGAGCAGACACGAGATCCCGCGGTGCTTCGGCGCCTCCGGGTCGGTGCGCACGAGCAGCTCGCACCAGTTCGCGAGGTGGCCGAGCGTGTTCCAGGTCTTCTGGCCGTTCACGACGAAGTGGTCGCCGTCGAGCACCGCCCGGCACTGGAGCGACGCGAGGTCGCTGCCGGCGTTCGGCTCCGAGAACCCCTGGCACCAGATGTCGTCACCGCGGAGCATGCGCGGGAGGAAGCGGCGCTTCTGGTCGTCGGTGCCGAACTCGATGATCGCGGGGGCAATGTTCGACAGGCCGAGCGGGTTCAGCGTGCCCGGCGCGGCGGCCCGGTGCATCTCCTCGGCGAAGACGACCTGCTCCATCACGCCGGCGCCGCGGCCGCCCCACTCCGGGGGCCACGAGATCGCGGCGTAGCGCGCGTCGGCGAGCATCCGGTTCCACTCGCGCATCTTGGCGAGGCGCGCCTCGTCCATCTCCATGGAGAAGCCGAGGCCGTCGCCGCGGAGCTCGTCGGTGCAGTGCTCGTCGAGCCACGCCCGGAACTCGGCGCGGAACGCCTCGGCCTCGGGGGGATAGGTGAAGTCCATCGTTTCGGCGTCTCCATCTCTTCGGCGTCTTCGCTCGGCTCGAGGGACGGGGCGATCCGGGACGCTGCGACGCGGCTCGCCCTGCGGGCTCGGGTTGTCGTCCAGAGTGTGCCCGTCGCGTCGGTTGTCTCAGTCGTCGTCGTGGTGGTCGTCGAGGCCGCCGCGGGCGAGCGCGTGCTCCATCTCCGCGGCCTTGCGCAGGTTCTCGGCGTGGAGCTCGTCGGTCGTGCGCACGACACCGTCCACCTTGAGCTCGCCCATGATGTGCACCTCGCCCATGGTGTCGTTCATGTACTTCGGGCCGTCGAGGGTGGGGATGAACCAGCCGGTCGGGCACATCGTGAGGACCTCGACGAACGTGAAGCCCTGCGCGGCGTTCTGGATCTCGAACGCGCGCTTGAACATGCGCTTGGTGCGCGCGACCGCACCGGCGTTGTGCACCGACCCGCGCGCGACGTAGGTGGCTCCCTCGAGCCGGGAGATGAGGTCGCCGATCAGGATCGGGTAGCCGTGGTAGGCGGCGTCGCGGCCCTCGAGGGTGTTCTTGGTCCGTTGGCCGAGCACCGAGGTCGCGGTCATGTGGCCGCCGGTCTCGCCGAACACGCCGTTGTTGAGCAGGATGCACGTGACGTTCTCACCGCGTGCCGCGGTGTGGAGGACCTCCTGCAGACCCTCGTTGACCATGTCGCCGTCGCCCTGGATCGTGAAGACGATGGACTCGGGACGCATGCGCTTCACGCCGGTGGCCACAGACGGGGCGCGCCCGTGCAGGGCCTGGACGAGGTCGATGTCCATGCTCATCGAGAAGCCGGTGTAGCAGCCGATGCCGGCGACGCCGATGGCACGGGACGCGAGCCCGAGCTCGCTGATCGCCTCGAGGTAGCCGCGCAGTGCGAGCGGCTCACCGCAGCCCGGGCACATGTGATGCTCCTGGGTGAGGAGCAGCTCGGGCAGCTTGTGACCGACCTGGCGGAGCTCGACAGGGCTGCCGGTCTGGAATCGTTCCGCTGCGCTCATCAGATCTGCCTCTCGTTGTGGGGGAGCGGCGGCATCGGCTGGTCCCGGTGCAGGGCGAGGATGCGCGCCCGGATCAGCTCGACGTCGAGCAGCGGACCCACACCGAAGCCGCTGCCGTCGGTGGAGATGCCGCCGATGAACTGCACCGGCGCCTTGCCGAGCACGCTGAGGCGCACGTCGTCGATCATCTGGCCGGCGCAGATCTCGAACACGCCGACGCGTTCCGCGCCCTCGGCGGGCGCCGCGGCCGCGGCGGGCGGCAAGGGCGAGTGCGTGTTGGGGGGGACGTAGCCGATCCGGTCGCCGTCGGCGCGCAGCTCGTTCACGACGTACTTCACGAACTTGCCCGGGGGCCCGAACGCGACGACGACCGTCTCCGCGTCGTCGAGGAAGCCGGTGTCGACGCGCACCTCGGCGTCGGCGATGCGCTCCTGCTTCGCGACGATCGCCCGCAAGTGGTTCTCGATGCCTTCGCTCGGTCGGCCGGCCTTGTCGAAGCCGAGCGGCGACACGATGCGCGAGCGGCCGGTGCCGGTGAGGCTGCCGTCGAGCGCCCAGTCCTTGCGAGGGAGCGCGGGGAACGGCACGGGGTCGACGTCGACCGCCTCCTGCACGTGAGCGAGCAGGTAGTCGCCGTAGACGAGCACGGGGTGGCGCCACTTGTCGGCGAGGTGGAACGCGAGCTGAGTGAGCTCGACCGCTTCGCCGATGTCCATCGGCGCGAGCACGATGTGGCGGTAGTCACCGTGCCCGCCGCCGCGGGTCGACTGGTGGTAGTCCTGCTGGCCGCGCGCCATGTTGAAGATCACGAGCGGGAGCTCGGCGAGGGTGATCTCGCTGAAGCTCTCCTGCATGAGCGAGAGGCCCTGGCCGGTCGAGCCGGTCGCGGCGCGGGCGCCGGTCGCGAGCGCGCCCCACGCCATGCCGACGGCCTCGAGCTCGCTCTCCGCGTTGATGCACACGCCGCCCTCCTCGGGGAGACGCCGGGCGAAATGCTCCAGCAGCTCGGTGAACGGCGTCATCGGGTAGCCGGCGAAGAACGTGCAGCCCGCCGCGATCGAGGCCTCCGCGATCGCCTCCGACCCCTCCATGAGCTTCACGACGCACCTCCGGCCGCGGCCGTGCGCCGGGGGGCGCGGAACACCTCGAAGACGAAGTCGGGGCAGATGAGCTGGCAGGCCGCACAGCCGGTGCAGCCGTCCGCGAGCTCGGGGTAGTGGTACCCGAGATGGTTCACGGGGCCGCTCATGGCCAGCACG
>CAZXCB010000173.1:0-4303 GCA_964639075.1 uncultured Bifidobacteriaceae bacterium
GCCGGGGTCCGCGGCGAGCGTGCCCACGCGGGTGAGGTAGCGCAGGAACGCGCGGATCGCGGCGGCCTTGCGCGCGATGGTCGGCCGTGCGAAGCCGCGCGTGGTCAGGTTCGCGAGATAGCGGCGCAAGGTCGCGTGGTCGAGGTCGGTCGGGTCAGGACAGCCGCCGCGCTCGGCCCACTGTACGAACTGGCGAACGTCGCGAGAGTATGCGCGCACCGTGTGGTCGCTCGCGGCGGTGAGCGAACCGACGAAGCCGTCGACGTCCCAGACCATGGCCCACGACGCTACCGGTCCGGCGCGGTGCGGCCGCTGACCCGCGGTCTCCGTGCGTCAGAGCGCGGCGAGCGCCTGCTCGGCGATGGCGCGGGCTGCGGCCAGGTGCGCGTCGCCCGACGTCGAACCGGTGATCGTCACGTCGACGAGGCCACCGGCGGAGCACACGCGCAGCGTGCCGACGGTCTCGCTCGTGCCCGGATCGGTCCAGGACCAGGACGCTGCGGTCCCGAGCCCCGGGACCGGCGTGGAGGTGCCCGGGTACGGCGGGCAACCCGGATCCGTGCCGTCGTTGTCCGCGGCCCGGCTCACCTGGAGCCTCGCCTCGCTCCCGGCCGTACCGGGCGAGGCGCTCCAACTGCACTCGCGCGCGGTGAACGTCACGTCGTCCTCGCTCACGTGGTTCGTCACCCCGTCACCCGGCTCGACGGGGTTGCCGACGGCCTGCGCGACGTCGCTCTGGCTGACGATGTCGCACGGGAACTCCTCGGCGGTCGCGCTCGTCGCGCTCGTCGGGCTCGTGGTGCCGCCACCACCGCTCGCGATGTCGAGGGTGTGACACACGAGGTCACCGCTGTCGAGGCCCGACGCCGTGACCGTCCAATCCGCGCTCCCGCCGGGCGCCACGGTCGCGGTCGTGTCCGTGCCCTGACCGACCTTCTTGGCGTCCTCGTCGTAGAACCCGATCGTGATCGTGTAGGCGGCCGCCGCCGATCCCTGGTTCTCGATCGTGCCCGTCGACGTCCCGCTCCCACCCGCGTTGTCGCACGTGACGACGTCGACGAAGGCCTTCGTCGACGAGGACTGCTTCGCGGCCGACGTCGAGGAGGTCGACGACTTCGCGTCCGAGCCGCCACCTCCTCCACAGGCCGCGAGCGCCAGCACCGCACCCGCCGCGACGACCACACCCGTGTCCCGCAGGCTCATGGGGAGATGATCGACCCTCGACCCGAAGATCTCAAGGACCTCGACCACCACGGCTGTCACACCCTCCCGGTACCGTGCGGGCACCGTCGAGCTCGCCGCGGTCACGGCACTCCTTCCGTCCCGACAGTGCAACGGAGAAGGAGTGGTCGTGCTCGCGACCGTGCGCAGTGCAACGTTGTCAGGCGTCGAGGGCCGCCCGGTCGACGTCGAGGTCCACGTATCGGCCGGGCTGCCCGGCTACACGGTCGTCGGTCTGCCCGACGCCGCCGGCCGGGAGTCCCGCGAACGGGTGCGGGCCGCGCTGATCTCGAGCGATGCCCCGTGGCCGCAGCAGCGGATCACCGTCAACCTCTCGCCGGCGACGGTCCGCAAGTCCGGTGCCGGGCTCGAGCTCGCGATCGCGCTGGGCCTCCTCCAGGCCCAGGAGCTGCTCCCCGAGGGCTGTCTCGACCGGGTCGGCGTCCTCGGCGAGCTCGGCCTCGACGGGAGCATCCGGTCCGTTCCCGGCACGCTCGTCCTCGCGGACGCGCTCGAGCGGCTCGGGGCGCGGACCGTGATCGCACCCATGGCGAACGTGCACGAGACCGCGCTCGTCCCGCACCTCGAGGTCCGCAGCGCGTACACCCTCGGGGAGCTACGTGCCTGCCTGACCGGCGCTGCCCCCTGGCCCGATCCCGATCCGGCACCGGGATCCGAGGACCAGGCCGACGCCGATGATCCGGTCGACCTGCGGGAGGTGCGGGGCCTCGCCACCGCGCGCCTCGCGCTCGAGATCGCGGCCGCGGGCGGCCACCACCTGCTCCTGACCGGTCCCCCGGGGTGCGGCAAGACGATGCTGGCGCGGCGGTTGCCCACGATCCTCGCGCCGCTGGACCCCGAGGAGGCGGTCGAGGTCACCCGGATCGCGTCGGTCGCGGGTGGGCAGCCACCGACCGGGCTCGCCACCCGCCGTCCGTTCCGCGCGCCGCACCACACCGCCACGACACCGGCCCTGGTGGGCGGCGGGTCGGGACGCCCACGACCAGGTGAGGTCACGCTCGCGCACCGCGGGATCCTGTTCCTCGACGAGCTGGGCGAGTTCCCGCCCGGAGCGCTCGACGCGCTGCGCCAGCCGCTCGAGGAATCGGTGGTGCGGATCGCCCGCCAGGGCGCCAGCCTCGTGTTCCCGGCTGCGTTCGGGCTCGTCGCCTGCTCGAATCCCTGCCCGTGCGGGCGGGCGGTGACCGAGTGTCACTGCACCGAGCACGCCCGGGCGCGGTACGCCCGGCGCTTGAGCGCGCCCCTGCTGGACCGCTTCGATCTCCGCCTGCGGATCACCGGACCCGGGGCACACGACCGGCACGGCGAGGACTCGGCGACCGTCCGCGCGCGGGTGCTCGAGGCCGTCGGTCGGCAGCGGGCGCGGCTCGCGGGCACGCGGTGGCGTTGGAACCGCGAGATCCCGGCGGCCCTGGTCGAGCAGTACGCCGCGATGGCACCCGCCGGAGTCGACGCATGGCACGCCGTCGTGCAGGACGGGCTGCTCACCGGACGGGGCGCGGCGCGGGTGCGCCGGGTCGCCCGCACGATCGGCGACCTCGCGGGGACGGCGCGCATCGACGCCGAGCACGTCGTGCTCGCGTCGTCGCTCCGACAGGACGTGCCGTGAACGGCACGACGGGGCGGTCGGCGCGGCCGGCCGAGATCGGGCCGATCGACCCCCGCGCCGCCGCCGCGCTCGCGCTGGTCTCGCTCGACCGCATGACCCCGGCGCGACTGGCGGCGCTGCTCGGCGCCTGGCCCGATCCGTGCGACGCGGTCACCGCGGTCCGGACCGAGCGCGCGACCGAGGTGCTCAGGGCGCCCGGGCGCGATCCGAGCGACCTCGTACGCGCGTGGAGCGCACGCGTCGACACCGACGCGGCCACGCGGCGCATCCGCGCCCGCGGCACGCGCGTGCTGCAGGCCGGCGTCGACGACTATCCGATCGACACGGGCATCGAGGACCATCCGCGTGTGCTGCTCGCCGAGGGTGAGCGGCCGGACGCGCTCACCCGACCCCGGGTTGCGGTCGTCGGCACCCGCGCCGCGACCACGCACGGGCTCGACGACGCGCGCGAGCTCGGAGGTGTCCTGGCGCGCGCGGGCGTCACGGTCGTCAGCGGTCTGGCGATCGGCATCGACGGCGCCGCGCACGAAGGCGCGCTCGCGGCAGGGGGGACCGTGCTGGGCGTGCTCGGGACAGGGCTCGACGTCGTCTATCCCCGCCGGCACGGGACGCTCCACCACGACGTGCGTCGACGCGGACTGCTGATCAGCGAGTACCGGTACGGCACGCGGCCCCATCCGGCGCGGTTCCCGGTGCGCAATCGGATCATCGCGGCGCTCGCCGACGTCGTGGTGGTCGTCGAGGCGACCGCGACCGGCGGTGCGCGCATCACCGCCGACCAGGCCCTGCACTACGGCCGGGAGATCTGCGCCTACCCCGGCTCGCGGCGCAACCCGGCCGCGCGCGGGACGAACGAGCTCCTGCGCACCGCGCACGTCGTGCTCGACCACGAGGACGTCCTCGGTGTGCTCGCGCTCTGCTGCGGCGACCGGCGGTCGCCCATCGCGTGGGAGCAGCGGGCGCTCGATCTGGCGCCCCACCCGGGTGTCGCCCCCACACCGAACGGCGCGACCCCTGAGGAGCAGGCCGTCCTCCGGGCGCTCGGCGGGGAGCCGGCGACCGTGGACGAGGTCACCGGCCGGTCGGGGCTGGGCCCCGGCCCGGCGGCCGTCGCCGTCGCCGGTCTGGTGCGGGCGGGTTGGATCCGCCGGGCCAACGGGCTGCTCTGGCCCACCTGATCAAGTCTCCCGGCCCGCCGGTCGATGCATCCCGGGTGAAGCTGCAACGGTGTCCTTACGACGGGACGCCCCTCGATGTGGATGCGTATTCCGGAGGGTCGTACCTGCTCACGTGCACTTCGTGCGCGGCGGAGTGGGAGGCGCACAACTCGTTGGTGCGTCGCACGGCCGAGCCGGACTGGGAGCGGGCACGCTCCGCCCGGGCCGCGCGGGCGAACAGCATCCGCATGCCGTCGATCACGACGAGCTGACCCACCCCGATCTCCGTCGGTCG
>CAZXCB010000173.1:4313-7412 GCA_964639075.1 uncultured Bifidobacteriaceae bacterium
CGATGGGTCGGTTCGACGCGCCTACCGTGAGTCCATGGGACTGGATCCGCGGCGTCGCCGCGTCGCACACCGTGGCGACGTGCTCTTCGTCGTCTCGGGAGTCGCGATCGCGCTGGCCCTCGTGCTGTGGGCACTGCTCGGCTGAGCGGGCACGCGTGACCGGTTCCCCATGACCGATGCGGAGCCGGTGAGCGTCCGGCACATGCAGCCCTACGAAGCGGTGAAGCCGTACCGCTGCCCGGGCTGTGACCACGAGATCCGCGCCGGCGAGGGGCACGAGGTGGTGGTCCCGCTCGACGCACCCCAGGACCGCCGCCATTGGCACACGGGGTGCTGGCACCGCGAGGCCAAGCGCCGCGGGCGCTGACCGACGGACGGATCCGCTCAGAACGCGGCTTCGTAGACGTCGACGCGGGGCGGACCGTCGCGCGGTGCGAGGATCGAGACCACGTCGAAGCGCAGCTCGCGTGCACGTGCGTCGTGTCCGGCCAGCCACTCGCCCGCGAGGCGGCGGATTCGCGCCTGCTTGGTCGCAGTGACGGCCTCGACCCCCTCGCCGAACGCGTCGCTCGTGCGCGTCTTCACCTCGCAGAACACGACGACGCGGTCGCGTCCGAGCACGAGGTCCAGCTCTCCCTGGCGCGTGCGCCAGTTGCGGTCGAGCACGGTGTAGCCGCGCGCCGCGTACCAACGCTCGGCAATCGCCTCACCCCGGGCGCCGAGGGCGCGCCGGTTCACAGGTCCTTGCCCGCGAGCTCCTCGATGTTGACGTCCTTGAACGTCACGACACGGACGTTGGCCACGAAGCGCGCCGGCCGGTACATGTCCCAGACCCAGGCGTCCTGGAGCTCGAGCTCGAAGTACACGGCACCGCCGTCGGCCTTCACGTCCATCTTCACCGAGTTGGTCAGGTAGAAGCGACGCTCGGTCTCGACCACGTACGAGAACATCGGGAGCACGTCGCGATACTCCCGGTAGAGCTGGAGCTCGATCTCCGTCTCGTACCGCTCGAGGTCCTCGGCGCTCACGACCCGCAGTGCTCCTCGGCCCTCACGACCCGCAGTGCTCCTCGGCGCTCACGGCCACCAGTGTAGGAGCGCGGACCGCGCGGTCAGACGCGCTTCTCCTTGATCTTGGCGGCCTTCCCGATGCGGTCGCGCTGGTAGTAGAGCTTGGCCCGGCGGACATAACCCCGGGTGGCGACCTCGATGCGGTCGACGATCGGCGAATGAACCGGGAACGTGCGCTCGACCCCGACGCCGAAGCTCACCTTGCGCACGGTGAAGGTCTCGCGCACCCCCGAGCCCCGACGGGCGATCACGACGCCCTGGAAGAGCTGCACCCGCTGCCGGTTGCCCTCGACCACACGGACGTGGACCTTCAGCGTGTCCCCGGGAGCGAAGTCCGGGATGTCGTCACGCAGACTGGCGCGGTCGACGAGATCGGTGGGGTTCATGGCGCGCGGGGTCCTTCGCAGAGTTCGTGGAAGCGGCTCGCGATGCTAGCCGCCGGGTCCGGGATCCGGGAACTCGTCGAGGAGCGCCCGATCCTCGGCGCGGAGTGCCCCGATGCCTCCCGGCAGCAGGTCCGGGCGCCGTTCGAGCGTCCGGCGCAGCGCGGCCGCCCGCCGCCAGCGGTCGATCCGCGCGTGGTCGCCCGACCGCAGGACCTCGGGCACCGGGTAGCCGCGGAACTCGGCGGGGCGGGTGTACTGGGGGTACTCGAGCCGATCGGTCGAGAACGACTCCTCCGCCGCGGAGGCCTCGTTGCCCATCACGCCCGGCACCAGGCGGGTCACCGCCTCGATCACCACGAGCGCGGCCGCCTCGCCGCCCGCGAGCACGGCATCGCCGACTGCGAGCTCGCCGTCACAGAGGTGGTCGGCCACGCGCTGGTCGACGCCCTCGTACCGGCCGCACAGCAACGAGAACCCGGCGGTGGCTGCGAGCTCGCGCGCGAGCGGCTGGTCGAAGGGGCGACCACTCGCCGCGAGCAGGAACAGCGGTCGGGGCGGTGCCGCGGCCTCGACCGCGGCGAAGAGCGGCTCCGGCATCATCACCATCCCGGCACCGCCGCCGAACGGCGCGTCGTCGACGGTGCGGTGGCGATCGGTCGCATGCTCGCGAGGGTCGTGGAGCCGGACCTCGAGCAGTCCGCCGTCGCGCGCGCGCCGGATCAGCGAGAGGTCGAGCGGGCCGCGGAGGTAGTCGGGGAAGATCGTGAAGACGTCGATCCGCACGGGACTAGTCCCACAACCCGTCGGGAACCGCGACGGTGACGACGCCCGGCTCGTGGTTCACGACGAACGCGAGCGGGAGCAGGCGCTCACCCGACAGCACGAGCAGGTCGCTCGCCGGGTTCGCCTCGACTGCCTCGACCGTGCCGAGCACGACACCGGCGCGGTCCTGCACGGTCGAGCCGATCAGCTCGTGGACCCACAGCTCGTCGGCCTCGGTCGGCAGCGGCGCGGCGTAGAGCAGCTCACCCTGGAGTGCCTCGGCGGCGGTGCGATCCTCGACGCCCTCGAAGCGGACGAGCCAGCGCTGCTGGTGGGGACGGGCGGCGACGACGACGAGCGGACGCGTCGCGGTCTCCAACCGGGAGCCGGGATCGAGCCGCTCCTGACGGTCGGAGGTGAACGTCACCGCGACCTCGCCGCGCAGCCCGTGGGCCCGGCCGACGCGGCCGACCTCGAGGCGGTCCGCGCTCTTCACGGGTGGAGCCGACTACTCGACGATGTCGACCGACGCCTTGATGCCCTCGGCGGCACCGGCGGCGCGCGTCACCTGGCGCAGCGCCTGCACGACGCGACCGCGCTTGCCGATCAGCCGGCCCATGTCGCTCTTGTCCGCGTGGACCAGCAGGGACACCTCGTTGCGTCGTTCGATGAGCTGCACGTCGATCGCCTCGGGCTCGTCCGCGATCGAGCGGGTGACGTGCTCGACGACCGCGAGCGCACGACCACCGATGATCCGGTTGCCCTCGCCACCGACCTCGTCGTCCTCGATGTACTCGTCGTCGTGGTCGCTCATCCGATCACTCGCTCTCCGCCCCGGCGTCGTCCGGCGTCTCGTCCGCCGGCGCCTCCTCCGCGGGCGC
>CAZXCB010000174.1:0-7158 GCA_964639075.1 uncultured Bifidobacteriaceae bacterium
GAGGATGCGATCCTCCTCGTCAGCGCGCGCGGTGAGCATGATCACGGGGATCGGGCCGCGAGCCCGCAACCGGCGGCAGACCTCCAGGCCGTCGAGCCCGGGGAGGTTGAGGTCGAGCACGACGAGGTCGGGCCAGCGCGCCGCCGCGGCCGCGAGCGCGTCCCGACCGTCGGCGACGGTCTCGGCCTCGAGGCCTTCGTGGGCCAGATACCGGGCCACGACCTCGGAGATCGTCGGATCGTCCTCCACGACGAGCACGTGCGGCAGCGAGGTGTCGGTCACCACGGCGACCGTATCCCCACGGCGACGACGAGCGTCACCACGGCCTGCGCGCCCAGCCACCACCGCACCGACCGGACGGAGCGGACCATCGACCCGGCAGCGGCGACCACCAGCGGGACGAACGGGAGCCAGATTCGCTCGACCTCCGCCTTCGACATGCCGGAGACGTCGGCGAGCAGGACGACCGCGAGGGCAGCGCCCACGAGGTAGCCGAATGCATCCCGGCGCAGGCGCGCGATTCCGGCGACGGCGGCGGGACCGACCGCGACGGCGAACACCGCGAGATTCGCGACGAGGAAGTAGCCGTACGGTCGGTGGCGGGCCACGCCGGCGAAGTACCGGGCGCGCGTTGCCGCCAGCCCGTCCCACCAGAGGAAGCCGCTCGTCACCGAGACCACACCGACCAACGCGACGGCGACGGAGAGCGCCACGAGCAGTGGGCGGACGTGTCGTCGCCGCCACGCGATCGTCACCGGGACCAGTCCGAGGAGCACGAGGCCGTACGAGAGGTACGCGGTTGATGCGAACGCGACGCCACCCGCGGCTGCCAGGAGGTCGGCGCGACGACCCTCGGCGTCCGTCGCGAGGACGACGAGCATCACCGCGACGGCGGCCACCCCGGCAAAGAACGCGTCGGCTGACGACCACCAGATCGCCGCCGGCGCGAGCACGAGGAAGGGCGCGGCGCGTCGGGCGACACCTTCCGACGCCACCGCGCGCACGGTGACCAGCGTCGCGACGACTGCCGTCGCGCCTCCCAGGAACACCAGCACCGCGTTCCACCGGACCCCACCGAGTCCGACGGCGTCGAGCAGCCACAGCATCGTCACCATGCCGGGCGGATGACCCTGTGTGTGGATGTTGTAGTCGGCGATGCGCTCGTTGAAGGTGGTGAGGAACCCACCGAGCTCGCCGACGCGGTGCACGGTGTTGAGGTACTGGCCCTCCGAGCGCAGCGGATCCGTGATCGCCCCGACCCCGTCGATCAGGGCAAGCGCAAGTGCCCACGCGACCGCCGTGCCGGCCGCGACGGCGAGGAGCGTCGACCACCGCAGCCGGAGCGCGACGCGGGGCCACACCACGATCATCGCGACGGCGATGATCGACGCCACAAGGGCGGAGCCACCCGGTCGCCAGTCGGTCGGTCCGCGCAGCGGTGGCGTGTGGACCTTCATCCGGAGACCCCCGGCGAGCAGTGCCTCACCCCAGCGGGACGCGACGATGAGCAAGGTGCTCGCGAGCACGAGCGCGATCACCGGTCCCAGCCACGACCGCGTCGCTTCGTCAGCAACAACGGGTCGACGGTGGTCAGGAGCGAGCTCGGTCGGCGCGGTGAGTGCAACCACCGCGTGAGGGTATCGACGCTCGCGCACCGGTCCACTCCGCGGGCGATCGAGTTTCGCGATTCGTAAGCACGAGAAGGACGACGAAGTCGCGCGGCATCGATACCGTCGCTGACATGATCGACGTCATCCTCCCCGCGCTCGACGAGGCCGTCGTCGTCGCGTCGGTCCTGCGATCGATCCCGCCCGGATTCCGTGCCCTCGTGGTCGACAACGGCTCAACCGACGACACTGCCTCCATCGCGCGCGCCGCTGGCGCGTCCGTGGTCACCGAACCGCGACGCGGATTCGGTGCAGCGTGTGCAGCCGGGCTCGCCGCGGCGACGGCGGAGGTCGTCTGCTTCATGGACTGCGACGGCTCGCTCGACGGAGCCGACCTGCCGCGCGTCGCGCAGCCCGTACACGACGGCACCTCGGACCTCGCGCTCGGAGCGCGAGTCGCCGAGGCCAGGGCGTGGCCGTGGCACGCTCGGGCCGGCAACCGTGCGCTCGCGTTCGAGCTGCGGCGCCGGTACGGGATCGCCTTGCACGACCTGGGCCCGATGCGGGCGGCGCGTCGAGCGGCACTCCTCGACCTGGGCATCGCGGACCGCCGGTTCGGCTGGCCGCTCGAGATGGTGGTGCGGGCGCACATGGCGGGCTGGCGGATCGACGAGGTCGAGGTCCCCTACCGGCCCCGAACCGGCCGGTCGAAGGTCACCGGCACCGTCCGCGGGACGGTCCGCACGCTCCGCGACATGGTCGGGGTGCTCGGGTGAGCGTCGACCTCCTCGTCCTCGCGAAGTCACCCCGCCCGGGTCGCGTCAAGACCCGGTGCTGCCCTCCGTGCACACCGGAGGAGGCAGCCGAGCTCGCGTGCGCCGCGATCACCGACACGCTCCTGACGGCGCACGCCACGCCCGGCGTGCGCGTCACCCTCGTGCTCGACGGTCCGCGTTGGTCGGGACTGCCGGCGCGCACGCGCGTCGTCCCGCAGAGCAACGGCGAACTCGGCGACCGGCTCGGCGCCGCGTTCCACGCGACCGTCGGGCCGACCGTGCTGATCGGGATGGACACGCCACAGATCACCGCGCTCGGCCTCCGCGCCGTCGTCGACACGCTCGCGCGACCCGACACCGACGCCGTGCTCGGCCCGACCGCCGACGGTGGATGGTGGGTGCTCGGTGCGCGTGATCCGTCGCTCCCGCTCTTCGCCGGCGTCCCGATGAGCACCGCGACGACCGGTGAGCGGCAGCGAGCGCGGTTGCACACGCTCGGGCTCGGCGTGCGATCCGCGCCGTTGCTCACCGACGTCGACACGTTCGCCGACGCGCTCTCGGTCGCGGCCACGATTCCCGATTCCGAGTTCGGACGCGCGGTCGCGCGCATCGAGCGCGCTCACGCCACGCGGGTGGCGGCGTGAGTGCGACGATGAACGCTCTGCCCGCCCTGCGTGAGCCCGGTGGTACGCACCTCGACGCTCCCGCCAGCCGATGGTTCGACACCGCGTCGGCCGCCGAGGTCCGCGCGCTCACCGACGTGCGCGGTCCGGTGCTCGACATCGGGTGTGGTCCGGGCCGTCACGTGCTCGCGCTGTCCCAGCGTGGGATCCCGAGTCTCGGGATCGACATCACGAGGGCCGCGCTGCGCCACGCACGCGCCAAACGGGTCGCGGTGCTGGAACGCTGCGTCTTCGGTCGTGTCCCGGGCGCCGGCCGGTGGCGGAGCGCGCTCCTTCTCGACGGGAACGTGGGCATCGGCGGCGATCCGGTGCTGCTGCTGCGGCGCGTGCGCGAGCTGCTCGCCTCGGACGGGCGGGTGCTCGTCGAGACCGATGCCACCAGGACCGCCGCGCCCGAGCGGATCCGCTTCGACGTCGACGCCACGCCCGGCCCGTGGTTCGGATGGACCGCAGTCGCGGCCACCGAGCTCCCGACGATCGCCCGCGAGGCCGGCTTCCATCTCGATGACCACTGGGCCGACGAAGGCCGGCACTTCGCGTGGCTGGCCGCATGAACGTGCGGGCGTTCGGACCGTTCCGACCCGATGCCTTCCGGAGCGGCGCCCGCGGCGAGCGGACCGCGGCGATCCTCGGGATCGCGCTCGGAGTGTCATTCCTGCTCTGCTTCCTGACCGGCCTCTACTCCCACCTCGCGCAACACCCGCCGCCGTGGTTCCACCTCTCGGCGCGTCCTGCCGGCCTGTACCGAGTGACGCAGGGCGCGCACGTCGCCACCGGCATCGCCACGATCCCGCTGCTGCTCGTGAAGCTCTGGACCGTGTTCCCGAGGCTGTTCGTGTGGCCGCCGTTCCGTGGGCTCGCCTCGGTGGTCGAGCGGCTGTGCCTGCTCCCCCTCGTCGGTGGCGCGCTGTTCCTGCTGTTCACCGGACTCGCGAACATCAACCTCTGGTATCCGTGGGCGTTCAACTTCCCCGTCGCGCACTACTGGGTCGCGTGGATCACGATGGGCGCGCTCGTCGTGCACGTCGGAGCGAAGGCGACGACGACCCGCCGCGCGCTTCGGCGCACGACTGCCACCGCGCCCGCAACGGTCGCGGAGTTCGTAGCCTCGCCCGAGCCCGGCCCACGGTCGGGGATGAGTCGGCGCGAGCTGCTGGCGGCCGCGTTCGCGACGAGCGGGCTCCTGACGCTCGTCACCGTCGGGCAGACGGTTGCCCCGCTGCGCAGGCTCGCCCTGCTCGCACCTCGGCGGCCCGACGTCGGCCCGCAGGGCTTTCCCGTCAACCGGACGGCGCGTGCCGCGGGCGTCGAGGCCGCGGCGCAGTCCGCCGACTACCGCCTCGAGATCACCGGCCGGGTCGCGCGGCCGATGTCGTTCGACCTCGCCGCGCTCCGCGCGCTGCCCCAACGGACGGCGACGCTCCCGATCGCATGCGTCGAAGGGTGGAGCGCCTCGCGCAGGTGGACGGGCGTGCCGCTCCGAGCTCTTCTCGCGGCCGCGGGGGTCGCGCCCCGTGCAGTACGCGTCGAGTCGCTCCAGGAACACCGCTCGTACCGGACGAGTGACGTCGACACGGACCAGGTGGAGGACCAGGACACGCTGCTCGCGCTCGCCGTCGACGGCGAGCACCTGCACCTCGACCACGGCTATCCGGTTCGCCTCATCGGCCCGAACCGGCCCGGCGTGATGCAGACGAAGTGGGTGGCGCGGATCGTGGTCCTGTGAGCGACGCATCCCCCGCCGAAGAGACGGATTCCGGCGCGCCCGGCGGATCCGCCTTCTGGACCGGACTGGCGCTCGGCGGCGCGGTGATGGCCTTCGGCATCGGCGGCCTGGTCCGGGCGACCTCGACCGACGCAGTGGCGTCGGTCGGCCGCTGGGTCGTCGGCGCGGACCTGGTGCACGACCTCGTGCTCGCGCCGCTCGTCGTGGTGCTCGGCTGCTTCACCGCGCGCGCGGTCCCTGCACGCGTGCGGGGACCCGTGCAGGCCGGCCTCCTCGCGACCGGAGTCGTGCTTCTCGTCGGGTGGGTCCCGTGGCGCGGTGACGGGCGCGTGCTCGTCCCCGACAACCCGTCGGTCCAGCCGCTCGACTACACGAGCGCGGTCCTCACGGTCCTCGGCTTCGTGTGGATCGCGGTCGCGGCCTGGATCGCGCTCCGGCTTCTCGCCGACCGGGACTGCTGACTGCTCCTACTTGCCCTGGAAGTTCGGCGCCCGCTTCTCGGCGAACGCGGCGAGCCCCTCCTGGAGGTCGTCGGAGAGGAACGCCTTCTCCTCGAGCGCGCGGATCTCGTCCGCCACCATCTCGTCGAGCGAGATGCGCGCCTTGACCAGGTTGACCGCGCGCTTGTGCGCCTGCACCGTGATCGGTGCGAGCGACGCGATCTCGGACGCGAACGCGATCGCGTCGGCGCGCGCATCGGCCACGCCGCGCGTGACGAGTCCGAGCCGCTGCGCTTCGTCGCGGTCGACGTACCGGCTGGTCACGAGCAGATCCGACGCGTTGCTCGCGCCGACCAGCTGTACGAGCCTCGTGATGTTCTTCGGGCTGAGGACGATGCCGAGCTTCGAGGCCGGGATGCCGAACACCGCATCGGGTCCGGCGATGCGGTAGTCGCACGCGACGACGAGCTGGGTGCCCGCGCCGATCGCGGGTCCGTGCACCGCCGCGATGATCGGGGCGGGGTGATGCTGGATCTCGTCGCAGAGGAGCTCGAAGACCGGCCGGAAGGAATCCTCCTTGCCGTGCGCGAGCCCGCTGTGGTCCTCGGTCCGGCGCACGATGTCGGCGCCGGCGCAGAACGCCGTTCCCTCACCCGCGATGACCACGGCGCGGAGGTGGTGGCTCGCCTCGAGGTGGCCGCGCAGCTGCTCGCACAGCTCGGCGTTCAGCGCGTTGCGCCGCTCGGGCCGGTCGAGGATCGCGAGGCCGACGTGCGGGACGGGCTCCTGCCAGTGGATCATGCTTCGCTCAGGCGCACTGCGGGATCACGACTCGTCGATGACAGCGATCAGATCGCCCTCGTGGACCACCTGCTCGGGCGCCACGTGCAGCTCTCGCACGACGCCGGGCACCTCGGTGACGACGGGGATCTCCATCTTCATCGACTCGAGGATGCAGATCTCGTCGCCCTCGGCGACCATCCGACCTTCCTCGACGACGACTTGCCACACGTTCGCGGTGATCTCCGCGTGGATCTCGGCCATGGCGGGGGACCCTAATCGGTGGTGTCACACGGGAAGGACGCCGTGCTTGCGCCACGGGCGGTCGACCCGCTTCTCGCGCGACGCCCGCAGCCCGCGCCAGATCGCGTGGCGGGTCTCGGCCGGGTCGATCACGTCGTCGAGCTGCGCGTGTCCGGCCGCGATGTACGGGTCGATGTTCGCCCGGATCTCCTCGGCGAGCTCGAGCCGCTTCGCGACGCGCTCCTCCTCCGGGACGGCCTCCAACGTCTTGCGGTGGATGATGTTGACCGCGCCGTCGGGTCCCATCACCGCGATCTCCGCCGTCGGCCACGCCACGATGTAGTCGGCTTCGTACGCGAGCCCGTTCATCACGAAGTAGCCGGCGCCGTAGCTCTTGCGCAGCACCACGCTGATCTTGGGCACCGTCGCCTCGCTCACCGCGAACAGCATCTTGGCGCCGTGGCGGATGATGCCCTGCTTCTCCACCGCGGAGCCGACGATGAAGCCCGGCACGTCGTGCAGGAACACGAGCGGGATCCCGAACGCGTCGCAGAGCCAGACGAATCGGGCGGCCTTGTCGGCGGCGTTCACGTCGAGCGCGCCACCGAGCACCATCGGCTGGTTCGCGACGATGCCGATCGGCTCACCGCCGATGCGGGCGAGACCGGTCACGACGTTCTTCGCCCACTCCGGCTTCATCGGGAAGAACTCGCCGTCGTCGACGATCGCGGTGATCAGCTTGCGCACGTCGTAGGCGCGCCTCGGCGCGGTCGGCACGATGGCGTAGATCTCCTCGCACCGGCGGTCGACGGGGTCGGTGCACGCACGCGTCGGTGGGCGCTCCTGGTTGTGCTGCGGGAAGAAGGAGAGGTACTCGCGCACGATGCGCAGGCACTCCTCGTC
>CAZXCB010000175.1:0-7126 GCA_964639075.1 uncultured Bifidobacteriaceae bacterium
CCGAAGTCGCGACCCGGGCGTTCGGCCTCGAGGTCTCCCCCATCGGTCTGCGCCAGCTCGCGTCCCGCCTCACCGGCACCGGTGTCGGGCGCGGGGACACCGAGCCGCTCGCCGCCGCGGCCGACGCCCTCGACCGCGCGCTCGCGACCGAGGGCCGCATCGATCCCACCGAAGGTGCGGTCGCCGACGCGCTCGGAGCGGCGGCCGAGCGGCTCGCCGGGGCGATCCCCGGCATCGACGCGAGCGCGGATCCGACGGCTGCGGCCCAGGCGCGCCAGCTGGCCGACGCGCGCCTCGCCGCGCTTCGCCGCCTCCGCGATCCCGCCACCGACGAGGTCGTGTGGGTCGAGCGCGGGACCGTGCACCTCGCGCCGGTCGACGTCGCGCGCGCACTCGCCACCCGCTTGTTCGCGACGACACCCGCGGTCCTCACGTCGGCCACGCTCGGCGGCGGGTCGCGTTTCGCCACGTTCGCCCGCCGGCTCGGTCTCGACCCGGATGCGGACCCCGGGCCGGTCACCGTGACCGACGCGAACGGAGACGGAGACGGAGACGGCGACACGCTGCAGCTGCCCGGACTCGGCTACGTCGACCTCGCGGTGGCGTCGCCATTCGACTTCCGCGAGCAGGCGATGCTCTACGTGCCCAAGCACCTGCCCGAGCCACGCGACCCGGCGTGGGCGGACGCGGCGACCGTGGAGGCCACGCGTCTGGTCGACGCCGCCGGTGGGCGCGCCCTCGTGCTGTGCACGTCGCGCGCGGCGGTCGACCGCATGGCGACCGCGCTGCGGGCCGACACCGAGCACCCGGTGCTGGTTCAGGGCGAGACCGCCAAGGCGATGCTCCTGGACCGCTTCGCGAGCGAGGAGACGTCGGTGCTCGTCGCGACCCGCAGCTTCTGGACCGGCGTCGACATCCCCGGTCCGAGCTGTGTGCTCGTGGTGCTCGACCGCCTGCCGTTCGCCCGGCCCGACGACCCCCTGGCGATGGCCCGCAGGGAGAAGGCGGAGCGGGAAGGCGGCTCGGGATTCGCGGACGTCGACCTGCCGGCGGCGGCGCTCGTCCTGGCCCAGGGCGCGGGCCGTCTCATCCGAAGCCGGCAGGATCGGGGCGCCGTCGCCGTGCTCGACCGTCGCCTCGCGACCGCGGGGTACCGCGCCGCGCTGCTCGACGCACTGCCCCCGATGCGACGCGTGGTGGACCCCGAGACGGTCGTCGAATTCCTGCGTTCGTGCAGTGCCTGAATCACGACTTCCCGTTGGCCGTACACTCGGCGATCCATGGGGCTCCTGGACGGACACCGCGCGATCGTCACCGGCGGAGCCTCCGGGATCGGCAGGGCCACGTGTCGCCGCTTCGCGGAAGAGGGCGCGCTCGTGGCGGTGCTCGACATCGACGCCGAGGGTGCCGACCTGGTGGCGTCGGAGATCGGCGGCGTGTCCGCAGCAGTGGACGTCGCTGACGCGGCTGCGGTGCAGGCGGCCGTCGACGGCGTCGCCGGCCGGCTCGGCGGGGTGTCGGTCGTGTTCGCGAATGCGGGCGTCGGAACGATGGCATCGATCGGCGACATGACGCCCGACGAGTGGCGACGCATCACGAGCATCTGCCTCGACGGCGTGTTCTTCACCATCCACGCGTCGATTCCGCACCTGCTCGCCAACGGCGACGGCCGCGTCGTGTCGACCGCTTCGATCAGCGGCGTGCGTCCCGCCGAGGGCGAGGCCCCGTATGCGGCCGCGAAGGCCGGAGTGGTCGGGCTCACGGCGAGCTTGGCACTCGAATACGGCCCGGTGATCCGCGCCAACGCCGTGTCTCCCGGGATGATCGCTACCAACCTGACCGGGCCGTTGGTCGACGACGAGACGATCGCCGAGCGGATGGTCGCCAAGACGCCGGCCGCCCGGATCGGTGACCCGGGGGACATCGCCGAGGTCGTGACGTTCCTGGTGTCGGACCGCGCCGGCTTCGTGACCGGACAGAACATCGTCGTCGACGGTGGCATGACGCTCCACGGTTCCGGCGTCGACGGGCTGTACCGCCACTTCTTCCGACGCGCACCGGGCGACCCCTGAACCGAGAGGGACGATGAGCGACGAGGGCACCGGACCGACGTCGATCGAGGAGGCGGCGGCCGAGGGGCGGGTCGTCTCGTGGTTCGCCGCGACCGAGCCCGACCGGCCCGCCGTGGTCACCGACGTCGGCACGCTCACGTACGCCGAGCTCGACGAGCGAGTGAACCGGCTCGTACGCGCACTGCGGAGTCACGGCCTGATCGCCGGCGACGCGCTCGCCTTGATCGCACCGAACCGGCCCGAGTGGATCGAGACGTTCGCGGCGTCCCAGCGCGCGGGACTCCGCATCACGCCGATCAACTGGCACCTCGGACCCGACGAGGCGCGTTACATCATCGAGGACTGCGGCGCACGCGCCGTCGTGCTCGACGCCTCGCTCCCCGAGCTCGCGTCGATTGCGTCCGGCGTCGCGGTCCGGCTCTCGATCGGCGCGGCGGCGCTCCCCGAATCGGGGGGCGCGCGTACCCTGCCGACCGAGCGAAGCCGCCGAGATGAACGCCCCCTCGACGGCTGGAAGGACTACGAGACCACCATCGCCGCGCATCGGGGGGATGCCGTCGCCGACCCCGTGCGCGGTGCGGTGATGCTGTACACCTCAGGGACCACCGGCCGGCCGAAGGGCGTCGCCCGGCCGCCGGGCGACCCGGTGGCCACGCTCGGCGAGGCCCGTTTCAGCGGGTACCGGCCCGGCACCGCGCACCTCGTGACCGGCCCGCTGTACCACACTGCGCCACTGCTCCTGTCGATGAACGTCCCGTTGCACGGCGGCGCGACGCTCGTCCTCATGCGCAACTGGGACGCGGCCGCGTCACTGCGCCTGATCGACGAGCACCGGGTGACGCACACGCACATGGTGCCGACCATGTTCCACCGCCTGCTCGCGCTGCCCGAGGACGAGCGTGCCGCGGCCGACACGTCGAGCCTGTTCGCGGTGATCCACGGCGCGGCGCCGTGCCCGGTGCACGTGAAGCACCGGATGATCGAATGGCTCGGGCCCGTGGTGTGGGAGTACTACGGCGCGACCGAGGGTGCGGCCACGCTGGTGGACTCGCACACCTGGCTCCGCAAGCCCGGGACCGTCGGCAAGCCCGAGCCCGCCGAGCACGTGAAGATCGGCGACGAGGACGGCAACCCGCTGCCGACCGGGACGGCCGGACTCGTGTGGATCCGGTCCAAGCCGGCCGACCGGTTCGTGTACCACGGCGACGATGAGAAGACCGCGGGGGCGTACCGCGGTGAGTACTTCACGCTCTTCGACGTCGGCTACCTCGACGAGGACGGCTACCTGTTCCTCACCGACCGCAGCGCGCATCTCATCGTGTCCGGCGGCGTGAACATCTACCCGGCCGAAGTCGACGCGGTGCTGCTCGAGCACCCGTCCGTCGGCGACGTCGCCACCATCGGCGTGCCCGACGAGGAGTGGGGCGAGTCCGTGCTCGCAGTGGTGGAACCTGCCGCCGGCGTCGTGGCCGACGACGCGCTCGCCGCGGAGCTCGTCGCCCACTGCCGGGCGCGGTTGGCGTCGTTCAAGTGCCCGCGCGCGATCGACTTCGTCGCGCAGCTCCCGCGCCAGGACAACGGCAAGGTCGCCAAGACGCGTCTCCGCGAGACCTACCGCGCTCGCGCGGAGGAAGGTCAGGCCAGGTAGCGGGTGACGGTGTCGACCACCGCGGCGGGCTTGGCCGCGCCCTCGAGCTCGATCGTGACGCGCACGACGACCTGCGCGCCGCCCGGGATCTCGGTGGCGCTCACGATCTCGCCGACACCCCGCACGCGGCCGCCCGCCGGAACCGGCGTGATGAACCGGGCCTTGTCGACGCCGTAGTTGATGCCCATCGAGATGCCGCTCACGGTGCAGAGCTGCCCGAGGAACGGCGCGCACAGCGACATCGTGAGGTAGCCGTGACCGATCGTCGTGCCGAACGGCCCCTGCTTCGCGGCGTCGACGTCGACGTGGATCCACTGGTGGTCGCCCGTGGCGTCCGCGAACCGGTTGATGCGCTCCTGGTCGATCGTCAGCCACTCGGTGACACCGAGATCGGTGCCGACGGCCGCGACGACGTCTGCGATCGAATCGAACTTCATCGCGGCAGTCTGCCAGCAAGTCCGCGGCGGTCGGGAAGTGCTGTGGCGCGGTCCACCCGCTCCTCCTCGCCCGCCGGTACCGTCGGGCCGGCCATGACTCGACACCCCCCGTCCGGCGGAATCCTCGGCGGTCCCGTCGACGGGCCGGCGCGCATGATCTCGCAGCACCCCGCGGCCCCGGCGGTGACGGGCACCCTCGTGCTCCACCGGCCGTCGGGCTTCGCCGGCCGCGTCGTGAGCTTCACGCCCAAGCAGGGGCGGCTCCGCGGCTCGACCGGCCTCGAGCGGGACTTCAAGGTCACTCCGGGCGACTTCGCGGTCGAGGGCCGGACCGTCCACCTCGTCCCTCCGCCGGCCGCACCGGATGCCGACGTCGACCTGCGCGGCGGTGCGGTGCGCGCCGACCAGCGGACGGCGTCGGGGAGCCGCAAGGTCGAGGGGTCCAAGGCGAGAGTCGCGCGCGCGAGCCGGATCCTCGTCGAGGGCAAGCACGACGCGGAGCTGCTCGAGAAGATCTGGGGCGACGACCTGCGCATCGAGGGTGTCGTGGTCGAGATCCTCGACGGTGTCGACCACCTCGACGGGGCGATCCGGGAGTTCGGGTCCGGCCCGGGACGCCGGCTGGGGGTGCTGATCGATCATCTCGTGCCGGGCAGCAAGGAGGCCCGCATCGCCGCGGGCGTCCACGATCCGAACGTGCTCGTGCTCGGCACGCCGTTCGTCGACATCTGGGCCGCGATCCGGCCCGAGGCGGCGGGCATCGACGCCTGGCCCGACATCCCGAAGGGCACGCCGTGGAAGGAAGGGATCTGCGCCGCGCTGCGCGTCGCCGACCCTCCCGGGTACTGGCGCGAGCTGCTCGGGTGCGTGTCGGACTGGAACGACGTCGACCAGACCCTTGTGGCTGCCGTCGAACAGCTCATCGACTTCGTCACCACGCCCGCCCCGGGCGCGTAGCGTTCGACCCCATGACCCGAACCCGAACGCTCCTGGCCGCCACCTTCCTCACGGTCGTGGCCGCGAGTGCCTGCAGCAGCAGTGACAACGCCGACGGCAGCGCGAAGTCGTCGAGCGCGTCGGCGCCGGAGCCGCTCACGATCCTGGTCACGAACGACGACGGGTATGCCGCGCCCGGGATCGACGCGGTCGCCACCGCGCTGGCGAGGCTGCCGAAGGTGAAGGTCGTCGTGGTCGCGCCGGCCGAGAACAAGAGCGGGACCGGCAGCAGCACCACCCCCGGCGCACTGACCACCACCGAGGGCGAGACCTCGAGCGGACTGCCGGCCACCGCGGTGGAGGGCTTCCCGGCCGACGCGGTGCGGTACGCGTACGAGACGCTCGACGTGCGGCCCGACGTCGTCGTGTCGGGCATCAACGCCGGGCAGAACCTCGGCGCGATCACCGACATCTCGGGCACGGTCGGCGCGGCCAAGGCCGCGGCCACGCGCGGCACCCCCGCGATCGCGGCGAGCCAGGGCACGGGCGAGGAGTACCAGTACGGCGTCGGCGCGCAGCTCGTGGTCCGCTGGGTCCGCGCCCACCGTGCGCAGCTCGCCGCCGGTACCGCGGTGGTGGGCGTCGTGTTCCGAGCTGTGCCACCGGCAAGCTCCGCGGCGTCAAGCAGGTCCCGCTCGCGGCCACCGCCGCCGGCGCCCTGGCCGCGACCGATTGCGCGTCGACCGTCACCGTCGTCACCGACGACGTCGCGGCGTTCCACAACGACTTCGCCCCCGTGACCCAGCTCGACGCGAACGGCGAGACGGTGACGACGAGCACCACGTTCCCGGCCCGCTGAGCTGGCGTCCCGGCGCTGCGACTACGAGCAGCCGCTGGTGGCGCCGCAGCTCGGGCAGGCGTGGCAGGAGCCGGCGCGCTGCATGATGTCGCCGCAGACGTAGCAGAGGACGTGCTCGCGTTCGCGCGCCGGCGGTGCCGCCGCGGCCGGCGGCGCGGCGGGCGCGGCCGGCGGCGCGGACGGTTCGCGGTCGTCCGGTCCCAGCAGCTCGAGACCGGGCTCCGTGGCCTGGGCGTCCACCGCTTCCTCCACGCCCGGCAACGTCGGCTGCAGTCGCTCCCCGACCGTGAGGATGCCGAGGTCCTTGCGCTTGTCGGCGTCGAGGTACTCCACCGCGAGGCGACGGAAGATGTAGTCGACGAGCGACGTGGCGAACCGGATGTCGGGGTCGTCGGTCATGCCCGCGGGCTCGAACCGCATGTTCGTGTACATGTCGCAGAACGCCTCGAGCGGCACGCCGTACTGCAGGCCGTGGCTCACCGAGATCGCGAACGCATCCATGATCCCCGAGAGCGTGGAGCCCTGCTTCGACACGTTGAGCCACAGCTCGCCCGGCCGTCCGTCCTCGAACTCGCCGACGGTCACGTAGCCGTGGCAGTCCGCGACCCGGAACGAGAACGTCTTCGACGACCGCACCCGCGGCAGCTTCTGGCGGACCGGCTCCTGCACGATCACGTGCTCGACGACCCGCTCGACGATGCGCTCGGGGGTCGACTCGACGATCGTGCCGCCCTCGAGCGCGAGCGGCTCGTCGGCGCCTGCGCGCTTCTGCGTGGACAGCGGCTGGCCGACCTTGCAGTTGTCGCGGTAGATGGCGACAGCCTTGAGCCCGAGACGCCACGCCTCCACGTGCAGCTGCTCGATCTCCTCGACCGTGGCCTCCTCGGGCATGTTCACGGTCTTGGAGATCGCGCCGCTGATGAACGGCTGGACCGCGCCCATCATCGTGACGTGACCCATGTAGTGGATCGTGTTGTCACCCATCGAGCAGGCGAACACGGGCAGGTGCTCGGGGTTGAACCCGGGGGCCCCCATGATCGACTTGTGCTCGTCGATGTGGTTGATGATGCCGTCGACCTGGCCCGCGTTGTACCCGAGGCGCCGCAGCGCCCGCGGCACCGTCTGGTTGACGATGAGCATCGTGCCGCCGCCCACGAGCTTCTTCGCCTTGGTG
>CAZXCB010000176.1:0-4325 GCA_964639075.1 uncultured Bifidobacteriaceae bacterium
TCGAGTCGCTCACCGGCGTTCTCGACGACGGTCACGACGTCCCGGTAGGTCCATTCGGTGTCCCAGGCGTTGACCCGGACGCAGACGACCGTGTCGCCCCAGTCCTGGTCCTTGATCGCGTGCACGACCTTCGCACGCGCCGCCTCCTTCTCCAGCGGCGAGACGGAGTCCTCCAGGTCGAGGAACACCATGTCGGCGCCGAGGCCCGGGGCCTTGCCGAGCATCTTCTCGTTCGAGCCGGGTGTCGCGTGGCAGGAGCGGCGGGGCAGGTTCTTCGTGCGTTCGGACATGGAGCGCAAGGCTAGGCACCGCCCCGCTGACGACCCAACTCGGAGTCGGCAATGATGCGGCAATGCGCGAACGAGGGGCGAGTGGATCGACGGCGCTCGACGTCGTGGAACGGCTGATCGCGGCGATCGAGACCGGCGATCTCGACGGTGTGCGGGCGTGCTACGCGCCCGAGGTCGTCGTGTGGGCGAACTTCGACGGCCGAGCGCGCGACCTCGAGGACTCGCTGCGCCTGCTCTCGTGGATGCTCGGCAACACGTCGGAGCGCCGCTACGAGATCCAGCGTCGGACCGAGATCGACGGTGGCGTGCTCCAGCAGCACGTCCTGCACGGGACCGCGGCCTCGACCGGCAAGACCTTCTCGATGCCGGCCTGCCTCGTCATCACGGTCCGGGGCGACCGCATCAGCCACATCGACGAGTACCTCGATCCCGCCGCCATGCAGCCGGCGTTCGCCGAGTAGCCCGGTGCGCGCGGTGCCGACCCTCGCGCTCCACGAGCTCGCCGACCGTGTGTGGGTGTGGATCCAACCCGGGGGCGAGTCGGGTGTCTCGAACGCGGGGGTGATCGCGGACGACGACGGGCTCACGATCATCGACACGCTGATGGTGCGCTCGCAGTGGGAGCCCTTCGCGGCCGCGGTCAAGTCGCTCGGCCACCCGGTCAAGCGCGTCGTGCTGACACACGCGCACATCGACCATGTCGGCGGCACCGGCGCGTTCCGCAACGCGATGATCCTCGGCTCGCCGATGACGTCCGCGCTCCTCGACCAGGCGATGCCGCTCGACGCGTACAAGAACTTCATGCCCGCGTTCACCGAGGGCTTCGACGAGCTCGCGGTCATCGGCACGCGGCCGGTGTCCCACGTCGTGGACGAAGCCGCGCAGCTGACCCCGCGCGCCGAGTTGCTCCCGGTACGCGGGCACACCGACGGCGACCTGATGGTCCTCGTCGCCGACGCCGACGTGCTCTTCGCGGGTGACATCTGCTTCTTCGGCGTCACTCCGCTGGCATTCCAGGGCGACCCGGCCGCGTGGGCCGACGTCCTCGACGTGGTGTCCGACCTCGCCGACACGATCGTGCCCGGCCACGGTCCCGTCGGTGGCGCCGACGACGTCGCCGCGCTGCGCGCCTACCTCCGTCACTGCGTGGCGGGGAGTGTGCCGCCGGGACCGTGGGACGCCTGGCTCGAGCGCGCCGAGCGCGACCCGATCAACATCGAGAAGGCCGAGATGCTCCGGCACGGCGACGACGGCATGCCCCCCTCCATGCTCCGCGCCATCGGCCTCGGCTGACTCCGAGGTCAGCGGACGCGAACCCGGGGGCCCGACCTTGCTCGCGCTACCGTTCCGGCCCGTGGCGAAGAACCCCGATCCCACCCTCCCGCTGTCCACGATCGCCGGTGTCACCCGCACGGTCGACGACTGGACGACGATGTTCCACCTCGGCCTGGTGATCCTGCCCGACCGCCCCGAGGCGGCCCGGTGGATCCCGGTCGCCCGACGGATCTTCGACGTCCTCGGCGACAGCGACTGCCGCACGGCCTACGTGGTCACGGCCGCGCCGTCGATCGCCGAGCGGATCCTCGAGGACGAGCTCGGCGAGGCCATGATCTTCGTCGACCCCGACCGCAGCTTCGTGGGGAGCCTCGGCCTCGAGCACCTGCCGGCGTTCGTGCACATCCGCCAGGACACGAGCATCGGCGCAGTCGCCGACGGGTGGGACCCGCGCGAGTGGCAACGGGTCGCGAACGAGATCGCGGCGGCCATGGCCTGGACCGTGCCCGACGTCAACCCTCCCGGGAGCGTGATCCCCGCCGCCACCTCCGGCTGGGCCGTTTGACCCATCGGGATCTCCGCCCCGTCCGCAACACACGCCACATCCGCCCCGGGTGCCACACCAGTATCACAACTCCGGGGCTCCAGCGCGCCAATTCCACGCGCGTCATTGCTGGTCAGCGGCCTTTCCGCGCCATGAGGTGACATCGCCCGAGGGCCTCGCGTAGGGTCGTCAGAACCGCTGGTCGCAAGCTCGTGCCCTCGCGCGGGCGATCGGCGGCGATGTTTTTGCTCAGCGCGTTCAGCCAGGACCGCGTTCAGGCAAGGACCGACAGCGGCAAGTCACCGAGCCAATGGGAGTCCCCAGATGAACCTCCGGACCAAGTGGACCGTCGCGGTGCTCACCGCAGCGGTCGTGGCCGCAGGAGCATTCCCCGCAACCTCGGGCGCCGAACCGAGCGCCGGATCCCTCGACGCCCAGGCCGCGGCCATCTCCGGCCAGATCGCGGGCTACGACCACGAGATCGTGGCGCTCTCCGAGCAGCTCAACGGCGCCACCTACCGCGCCACCCAGGCCCAGGAGGCGATCGCCGAAGCCCGGCGCCGGACCGACGCCGCCATCGCCGAGCGCCGCCGGATCCGCGACATCCTCGGCCGCCGTGCCGCGCAGCTCTACCAGGGCGCCGGTTCGAGCACCCCGCTCAGCCAGATGGACGTCTCCTCGGTGACCGAGATGGCCACCCGGTCGACCTACGCCTCGGCCGCGGCGGACAAGGACAACGCGCTGATCGCGAAGCTCCAGCGGGTCCAGGAGGAGCTCGCCGTCCGCCAGGCGGAGCTGGCGCGCCAGCAGGCTGCTGCGGAGGCCGAGGCCCGGCAGGCCCGCGCCGCCATCAGCGGGATCCGCGCCAAGCAGAGTGCGCAACGCGCCCTGCTCGTGAAGGTGCAGAACCAGAAGGCGCTCCAGGCGCGCGGCGGCCAGCGCCAGCGCGAGCAGCAGCAGCGTCAGGCGGCGCGGGCCGCCGGCGGACCGCGCGGCACCACGCCCCGCACGTCGTCGATCCCGCCCAACTTCCCCAACGTCCCGGCTCCGAACGCGGGCGCCGCAGCCGCGGTCGCGTTCGCCAAGGCCCAGGTCGGCAAGGGCTACCGCTACGCCACCTCCGGTCCCGACACCTTCGACTGCTCCGGCCTCACGGCCGCGGCATGGTCTCGGGGTGGCGTGGGCCTCGCCCACTACTCGGGCGCGCAGTACCAGCAGACGATCCGCATCGGCGCGGGTGACCTCCAGCCGGGCGACCTCATCTTCTACGGCCCGGGTGGCTCGAACCACGTGGAGATCTACATCGGCGGCGGCATGGTGGTCTCGGCGTCGAACCCGTCGACCGGCGTGAAGATGGCGGGCGTGCGCTACGGCTCGGCCACCGGCTACGGCCGGGTACGCGCCTGAGCACCGGGCCGGCTGCGGCCGACGTCCGGCTCACCCGCTTCTCGCACGGCGCGGGCTGCGCCTGCAAGCTCTCCCCCGACGACCTGCGCACCGTGCTCGGGCTGGTGCGCGGGCTCGACCCGCCGACGGACCCGGACCTGCTCGTCGGCCTCGATACCGCCGACGACGCCGCGGTCTACCGCGTCCGTGGGGACCTCGCGCTGGTCCTGACGACCGACTTCTTCACGCCGATCGTCGACGACCCGTACGACTGGGGCCGGATCGCCGCGACGAACGCCCTCTCGGACGTGTACGCGATGGGCGGCGACCCGCTGGTCGCGCTGAACCTCGTCGCGTGGCCGCGCGAGGGACTGCCCTTCGAGCTCCTCGCGCGCGTGATCGACGGCGGTGCCGACGTCATCGCGTCCGCGGGCGCGCTCGTCGCGGGCGGTCACTCCATCGACGACCCGGAGCCGAAGTACGGGCTCGCCGTCGTCGGCACGGTGCATCCCGACCGCGTGTGGCGCAACCGCGGTGCGCGGCCGGGTGACGCGCTCGTGCTCACGAAGCCGATCGGACTCGGCGTGATCTCGACGGCGGTGAAGCGCGACGCGGCGACGCCCGAGCACCTGGCGGTCGCCGTCGCACTCATGACCTCGCTGAACGCCGGCGCGCGTGACGCCGGTCGGGGGCTCGGCGACGCCATCCACGCGGCGACCGACGTCACCGGCTTCGGCCTGCTCGGCCACCTCGGCGAGCTCGCCCGCGCATCCGGCGTGGGCGCGGTCCTCGACCGTGCCGCGGTCCCGGTGATCCCGGGAGTGCCCGCG
>CAZXCB010000176.1:4335-7033 GCA_964639075.1 uncultured Bifidobacteriaceae bacterium
CTGATCGACGCGGGTTTCGTGGCCGGAGGAACCCAGCGCAACCACGCGTTCGTCTCCGAGTTCGTCGACTGGGGCGATGCCGAGCCCGGCGACCAGCTCCTCCTCGCCGACGCGCAGACCTCCGGCGGCCTGCTGTTCGCCGTCGACCCCGACGCCGCCGACGAGCTCGTCGCCGCGCTCGCCGCGGCGGCCACCCCGTCGGCAGCCCGGATCGGACACCTCGTGGAGGATCCGTCCGCTTCAATCCGCATTGCCTGATCTGCGCCCACCCTGCGCGCGCAGACCCCGCCCGACATCCACCGATCCCGGGCCGCGCGGCGGTACGTTCGCCGCCGGCGGGCGGGGCCCGAGTCGGGAGGTCCGCAGGTGCGACAGCGACTGGTCCAGGCGGCACGCATCGCGCGTCGGGTGGTCCCCGGCGCCGCCGTGATCCTCGTGCTGACGCCGGGCATCGCGAGCGGCGACGCCGGTTGGTCCCGCAACCCGGGATCCGGTCTCGCCGGCGCGAGCATCCAGGTCGCGTCCTCCTCGACGACGCTCTGCCTGTGGGAGCAGCCGACACCGGATCCGTCGATCACTCCGCCAGCGACCGACACCACCACACCGCCGACCGAGGCGGCCGCGGCGTCCACCTTCACGACCTACGACGGCACGAGCGTGGAGCTCCGGCTCGTTCGCGACGGGGTCGCCCTGCAACTCGGAAGCCTCGCGGTCACCGCGGGCGGCGCGTGGTCCGGTCGGTTCGTCGTCCCCGCCGCGAGCGAGGCCCCCGCCGGGACCTACGACCTGTTCGCCCGCTGCGTCGTCGACCGGCCCGAGCTCGACGGCATCCGCTCCTACGACTTCGACCCGCTGACCTTCGCCGTCGTGGAATCACCGCCGCCGACGACCGTCACGATCCCCCCTGAGATCGGCGATCCCGCGACGGTGGCCAACCCGGGCTCCGCGGAGGTCCTCGGCGCGCAGGCCGCGCGTCCGGAGGCCGCGAACCAGGCTGCGACCACACCGACGCTGCCCAAGACCGGCGACGGGACGCTCGCAGTCGCGCTCGCCGGCCTCGCCGCGGTCGCGCTGGGCGCCGGGGCGCTGTGGTGGGGCGCCCGCTCGACGCGACGACCCTCCGTGCAGCCACACCCTTCGGACTGAGGGGCACCCCGATCAGGGGATGACGAGCATGCCGAGCTCCGCCTCGAGCTGCGCGCGCGGCTTGGCACCGAGCGCGGCCCGCTCCATCCGGCCGTTCCTGAACATCGCGATCATCGGGATCGACTGCACCTCGTACTGCTGCGCGAGCGTCGGCTCCTCGTCGATGTTGACCTTCACGACCTTGTAGGAGCCCTCGCGCATGCGCGCGATCTGCTCGACGATCGGTCCGACCTGCTTGCACGGCCCGCACCACGGGGCCCAGAAGTCGACGATGACCGGCAGGTCGCTCCGGAGCACCTCGTCGGACCACGCCGCGGTCGTGATCGCGCGCACGGGACCCTCGGCCGGCGGCTCGGGCAGCGGGCGGCTCGGTTGCGCGCCACCCGCGACCTCGGCGAGCCACGCCTGCGCGTCGCGCACGCTCTCGAGCGCGACCTGGTGTCCCATCGGGTACTCGTAGGAGACGAGGGGGACCTCGTGCGCCGCGAGCGCCTCCGCCAGCTCGCGGGTCGCGCGGACGGGGATCATCGGGTCCTCGGTCCCGTGCTGGAGCAGCACCGGGACCGAGCGCGCCGCGTCCCAGTCGATCGCGAGCGCGTCCCATCCGGGCGTGAACGGGCTCATCGCGAGCACGCCCGCCGGGCGGACGCTGCCCCCGGACCGCAACGACACCGCGAGCGCGAGCCCGGCACCCTGCGAGAAGCCGCCGATGATCGCGGTGGCCCGCTCGAGCCCGAGCTCCTCGCACTGCTCGTCGACGAAGCGATCGACGAGATCGACCGCACCGGTGAACGCGCCGGCATCCGGCGCGTCGATCGGATACCAGGAGTACCCGGGAGCACCGGGTGCCTCCGCCGGACCTCGTGGCATCACCGCGGCGAACCGGCCCGTCGGATCGAGGTACGAGAGGAGCGCACCCAGATCCTGCTCGTCGGCTCCGTAGCCGTGGAGCAGCACCAACAGACGATCGGCGTCGGAGCCACGGACCACGTTGGTGACGAATGCCATGCGCCTTGCTCCCGCTCGAAGGGGCCGTCGTGCTGCGGTGCCGCAGGATCGTAGAGGACCGCGCCGCGGGGACCTCAGGCCCGGCGCATGTGACGCGAGAGGTCGCCGACGAGATCCACGTGGATCCGGCGGTCGCGCAGCTCCCAGCCCGCGTCGGTCCGCGCGAGCTCGTCGTGGTAGCGACCGACCAGCACCGCCTGGAGCGGGAAGTCGGGCCGCACCTGGAACACGGTGAAGGAGCAGCGACTCGTCGCACGGTCGCCGGCCACGTCGACCACGACGTCGCTCATCACGTGGCGCGTCGCCGGGACGTCGTCGTAGAGGAGGACGTCGTCGTAGACGCGCCGCACGGCGGTCTCCCCCTCGAGCACGCGATCGCCCGACCGCCAGGTGGCGCGGGCGAACAGCGCCGCGACGCCGTCGAGGTCGCCGGCGTCGAGCCGCGTCCCGTACTCCGCGATCACGGCACGGATGGCCTCGGTGTCGTCCACCCCGGCATCGTCGCGCTCGGACGGGTCGCGGCGCGGCGACCTCAACTACCGTG
>CAZXCB010000177.1:0-7006 GCA_964639075.1 uncultured Bifidobacteriaceae bacterium
GCGGAGCGGGGCCCGAACGGCCCGGCCCGCAGGGCCAGGAGTGGAAGAGATGAGCAGCGCTTGGAGCTACGACGAGTTCGCCTACTTCGCCGACAACGCCGCGGAGGTCGGACTCCCCTACGCCGGACCGCCGACCGTGGAGCGGATCTCGGTCGAGGTGGCGCGGGGTCGTTCGTTGAGCGCGCTGCGGTGGGGTTCCGGTCCACCCGAGCTCGTGCTCCTGCACGGTGGCGCGCAGAACGCCCACACCTGGGACACCGTCGCCCTCGCACTCGATCGGCCGCTGCTGGCGATCGACCTTCCCGGCCACGGTCGCTCCGACTGGCGGGAGGACCGCGCGTACTGGCCCCAGGAGAACGCGGAGGCGGTCGCGACCGCCGTGGCGGGGTTCGCGCCCGATGCGCATGCGATCGTCGGCATGTCGCTCGGTGGCCTCACCGCGCTCGCCCTGAGCGCGCGGGCGCCGGAGCTCGTCCGCCGGCTCGCGCTCGTCGACGTGACGCCGGGCGTGAACCGCGACAAGGCATCGGCGATCACCGCGTTCATCAACGGGCCGGAGAGCTTCGCGAGCTTCGACGAGATCCTCGAACGCACGATCCAGTTCAACCCGACCCGGTCCGAGTCCTCGTTGCGCCGCGGCATCCTCCACAATGCCGCGCCCCGCGAGGACGGCACGTGGTCGTGGCGCTACGACCGCTTCGTTCCCGATGCGGACGTGCCGATCCCCGACTTCGGTGACCTCTGGGCGGCCGTCGACGCGGTACGGGTCCCGTTCCTGCTCCTGCGGGGCGCGGACTCCCCCGTCGTGGACGACGACGACGTCGCCGAACTGCGCCGCCGGTCCCCTGCCGCGCGCGTCGAGGTCGTCGCCGGCGCCGGGCACAGCATCCAGGGCGACCAGCCGCTGGTGCTGGCCGACCTGCTCGCCGACTTCGTCGCGCGCTGACGCCGCGCCATGGCCGACGAGGCGCGCTACCGCAGCCGAAGCCTGTGGATGGACCAGCTCCCGGACCCGCTCGGCAGCCGGAGCGCGCTGGCACGGGACACGGATGTCGACGTCGCGATCGTGGGCGGCGGGCTCACCGGTCTCTGGACCGCGTACGAGCTGTTGGGCCACGACCCTGCGTTGCGTGTCGCAGTGCTCGAGTCCGAGATCGTCGGGTTCGGCGCGTCCGGTCGCAACGGCGGCTGGTGCTCGGCCCTCTTCGCCGGCAGCCGAGCCGCGACGGCGAAACGCCACGGCCGGGACGCCGCGATCGCGCTCCAGCGCGCGATGTTCGCGACCGTCGACGAGGTCGGTCGGGTGCTCGACACCGAGGGGATCGACGCCCACTTCCGCAAGGGCGGGACGCTGGAGCTCGCGACCCGTCCCCCGCACGTCGATCGGCTGCGCGCGCACGTGGAGTCCGAGCGGCGGTGGGGCTTCGGTCCCGACGACGTCATCTGGCTCGAGGCCTCCGAGGCGCGTGAGCGGATCGCGGCTGCGAACGTGCTCGGCGGCGTGTACACCCCCCACTGCGCGCGGGTGCAGCCCGCCCGCCTCGTGCGCGGCCTCGCGGACGCCGTCGAGCGGCGCGGTGGGTCGATCCACGAGCACACGCGCGTGACCGGGCTCGGGCCGCGCCGGCTGACGACCACTGGCGGCCGGATGCGGGCGGACGTGGTCGTGCGCGCGACGGAGGGCTACACCGCTTGCCTGCCGGGGCAGGAACGGGCGATCGCACCGGTGTACTCGCTGATGATCGCGACCGAACCGCTCCCCGCGCGCGTCTGGGAAGAGATCGGTTGGTCCGGGCGGGAGACGCTCGCGGACGGACGTCACCTCATCATCTACGCCCAGCGGACGGCGGACGACCGGATCGCGTTCGGCGGGCGCGGTGCGCCGTACCACTACCGCAGCCGCATCCGCGACTGCTTCGATCGCGATCGCGCCGTCTTCGCGGACCTCCGCTCGGTGCTCACCGAGCTCTTCCCCGCCGTCGCGGGCGCGCGGATCACCCACGAATGGGGCGGTCCGCTCGGCGTGCCACGCGACTGGTACTCGTCGGTCGGCTTCGACCGGACCGAGGGCTTCGGCTGGGCGGGCGGGTACGTCGGTGACGGCGTGAGCACGACGAACCTCGCGGGTCGCACGCTCGCCCAGCTGATCCTCGGGATCGAGTCCGAGCTCACGACGCTGCCCTGGGTGAACCACCACTCGCCCCGTTGGGAGCCGGAGCCGTTCCGCTGGCTCGGCATCAACGCGGGGCTGCGGCTCCCGACCGGCGCCGACGACCACGAGGCGCGCACCGGTCGACCGTCCCCCTGGCGCGAGCGCCTGCTCGCCAAGCTCGTCGGCTGACGTCGTCCCATTCCGGCGCCACAAACCCGCGAACTGCGCGGGTTTGTGGCGCAAGAACGGGGTGCGGCCGGAGTTGGCGGGCTCGGGTGCCGACGCGTAGGTTGCCGGGCGACACGGATCGGGGGAAGACCGGTGCGATTCCGGCGCTGACCCGCAACTGTGAGCACCTTCGGGTGCGAGCCAGATCACCCGCCGTGTCCGCCGGTTCGCCGGTGACCGCTACCCGTCGCCGGCAACGGCACTGAGCGGGCTCTCGAGGACGTGGAGCCCACGGAGGACACCACCATGGTTCGGATCCGCACCCGCACGGGCGCGCTCGCGCTCGGCGTCGCCCTGCTCGCGACCGGCTGCAAGTTCACCGGTTGGGGCACCACCAGCGTCGGCAAGGGCCACACGGCGCGCAACTGGCTCGTCACCCAGCAGCAGGCCGACGGTGGCTTCGAGGTCTCCGGCTTCGCCGGCTTCGAGACGCCGGACGCGATCCTCGCGATCGCCGAGGACGCCCAGCAGCAGATGCAGTGGGACACCGGCCAGGCCCGAACGGCCGTCGCGGCGGTGAAGGTCGGCGGCAAGTCCGCGCTCGACGCGATCGACGACTTCGCCGACGGGACGCTGACGGCGGGCCAGGCGGCGAAGCTCGTGGTCCTCGTCGCGGAGCCTCTCGGGTTCGACCCGTCGAGCTTCGACCCGCAGAGCGACGGTGCGTCGCGCAACCTCCTGCAGGTCATCGACGCCGCGGCCACGCCCGGCGGCTCGTACGGCGCGTTCAACGCGACCCTCTACGTGGCCCTCGCGAAGCGGCTCGTCGGCGGCGCCGTGCCCGCCGCGACCGTGGGCCACATCCGCGCCGCGCAGGACGCCGACGGTGGCTGGGACTACGCCGGGGACCCGACGGCGACGGACGCCGACGTCGACACCACCAGCCTCGCGATCCAGGCCCTCGTGGCCGGAGGAGCAACCCGCGGAGACGCGGACGTGATCCAGGGCGTGCAGTACCTCGCGAACCAGCACCAGGCGTCTGGCGCGTGGCCGTCCTTCGGCACCGACGACCCGAATTCCACCTCGACCGCGATCCTCGCCGTGACCGCGATCGGCGAGGACGCGACCGGACCGTGCTGGCGGAACCGGGCGGTGCCCGGTCTCACCGGCCAGCCGTACGTGTCGCCGCTGACGTGGCTGCGCAACCAGGTCGCGGGCGACGGTCACATCACCAGTCCGAACGACGCGTTCCCTCCGGTGAACACGTTCGCGACGAGTCAGGGCATCGAGGCGATGCGTCGCGGCTGGCTGCCCGTCGCGTGGCTCGACCCGCTGGCCTGCCCCTGACGCGCGCGCCCGGCCGGCTCAGGCCCCGAGGACGGGCCGGCCGGACGCGAGGTCGATCCCGGCGGTGAACAGCAACCGGCTCGCGGGATAGCCGACGTTCGGCGTCACGTACGCGTGGAACGCCAGACGGAAGACGCCCGGCGACGACGCGAACACCGACGCGCCGCCCGGACCCGCGAGCGTGCCGCGCGACGCGAGCAGCGGTCCCCCCGCGGCCCGGTCGCACGGGCCGAGCGCGCCCGCGCAGTGCACGACACCGATCGAGTACCGCGAGCCGTTCCAGTCGTTCGCGGAGAAGAACAACCACGACCCCGCGCCCGTGACCAGCATGCTCGGCGCCTCGACGTTCGTGCCCTGCCACGATGCGGTCGCGCGCAGCAGCTCGCGCTCGGATCCCGCGAGCTGCAGTCCGTCGGGGGTCAGCGGCTGGGCCTGGATCGTCGCCGGGTGCTCGCGCTTCCACAGCAGCACCGGCGTCCCGTCGGCCGCGACCACGGCCTCGGGGTCGATCGCGCCTCGCGTCCCGCACACGAGCGGCCCGGTCGACGTGTCGACGTAGGGCCCGGCCGGAGCCTGGCTCACCGCCCGGGACACGCACTGGTATCCGGTCTCGGCCTCCCGGACCGTGTAGTAGAGGACGTAGCCGCCGGGGCGGGCCAGCACCGACGGCGCCCACGTCCGGCCCCACGCGGCCCAGGCTGGGAACCGAGCGAGCGCATCGCCCGCCGTGGTCCAGCTGCCGTCGGCGGCGCGCCGCAGGACCTGCACGTTGCCGCCCGACGAGTTGGTCGCGAACGCGACGTCGCCGCCGAGCGTGGGGAGCACGAACGGGTCCGGGAAGTCGAATCCGTAGGCCGGGGCCGGACCGCCCTGCGCGGCCTGGGCGGCCCGGCACGGACCGTCGACCGCCCGGAGCGCGAAGACGGTGGCGGCGGTGTCCCGGCGTCGGAGCGCGTCGAGCGCGGTGCCCGCGCCGTCGAGGCACTGGCGCACGATCCGTGCCTCGACCTGCCGCGCGTCGCGGGCAGCCCCGGCCTGATCGCGGTCCGCGCTCGTGAGCCGGATCTGCTCCTGGCGGAATCCGACCGAGATCTTCGCCGCCGCGAGCTCACCACCGGCACGCGCCCCGTCGATGCGATCCTGGGCCAACCGGTTCCGAGCCTGCGCCTCCGTGGCCCGCGCGTCGGCGACGCGCGACTGCTCCGCGTTCCGCGCGGCGACCGCGTCGCGCCGCTCGTTCCACGCACCGTTCACGCTCCAGGCGGTCCCCCCGAGCGCGAGCACCGCCACGATCCCGAACGCGGTCAGCCAGTGACGACTCACGCGCCGGCCGCCTCGCACGCCGCGCGCACCGACCCGAGCGTGTCCGCCGCGTGAGCATCGCCGACGCTCACCTCGTTGAGCGCCCGCGTGACTCCGTCGAGGCAGGCACGCAGCTGCGCGAGCTGTCCGTTGGCCACGTAGGCGGCGAGCACCGTGTCGTCGCGTTCGCGACCGATCGCCGCCAGCCGGGTCGCGAGCTCGTCGGCGACGCCCTGGAGATCGCTCGCGTTCTCACGGGTTCCGGCCGTCGCCGTCTCGACGGCACCGGCCCGGCGCAGCACGCGGACGATCTCGGCCTCGGCCCGCCGGAGCTCGATCCGCGCGGTCCGACGGTCGCGCCGGGCCGCCGCGGCGTCGTCGATCAGGCCGGCACGGCGCACGACCCCCGCGCCGACGAGCACGACGACGGCCACCAACACCGCGGCGAGCCCTGCCCGGCGGCGGTTCACCCACCGGCTCCCGTGTCGTGCACGCCGCCGATTCTTGCCGGTCCCGGACCCCCTCCTGGTCGCACCTCAGGGAGCGTCCCGGGCCTGCCGATACCGGTGGGATGACCCCGCCGGCCTCTCCGTGGACGGATCGGGCGTTCCGGCTCATGGGGACCGACGCGCGGGTCCTGGTCGCAGGCGAGCCGACGCTCGCGCAACGGGCCGAGGACCTCGCGCACCGCTGCGAGCGGCGATGGAGCCGGTTCCGCGACGACAGCGAGCTCGTGCGCCTCAACGAGCGGCCGGGCCGGCCCGTGCGCGTGAGCCGGGACACGTTCGACCTCATCGCGCGTGCGGTGGACGCCTGGCACCGCACCGACGGTCGGTTCGATCCCACTGGCCTCGCCGCGATCGTCGCCGCGGGCTACGACCGCGACTTCGCCGCCCTGACCGCGGAGGACGGCGCGGCTCGCGACGCACCCGCGCACCGGCCGCCGGCCCGGCCGCCACTGCCGGGGTGTCACGCCATCGAGCTCGATCCGACGGTCGGGACGGTCACGTTGCCGCCGGGGGTCACGCTCGACCTTGGTGGCATCGGCAAGGGCTACTGCGCGGACCTGCTCGCCGAGGACCTGCTCGGCGGGGGTGCGACCGGGGCGTGCATCGACCTCGGTGGCGACGTGCGCCTGATCGGCACCGGCCCGTACGCCGGTGCGTGGGAGGTGGGCTTCGCCGCGCCGGACGCGACCGTCCACTGGGGCCGGCTCCGGTTCGCGACCGGGGCCGTCGCGACGAGCACGACCACCCGCCGGCGCTGGACGCACGCGGGGGTCCCCGCCCATCACATCCTCGACCCGACCACGGGCGTCCCGGCCCGGTCGGGCGTCGCGACCGTGACCGTGCTCGCGGCGGAGGCGTGGTGGGCCGAGGTCCTCGCGAAGGCCGCGCTCATCGCGGGGACGGCGGCCGGCGTGGCGCTGCTCGAACGCGAGGGCGTCGACGGGCTGCTCGTCGCGGACGACGGCAGCATGCACCCGACCGCGGGCTTCGGCGCGTGGTGCACCGGTGGCGCGCACTGCTCGGGCGCCGCGACGATCAGGTGACCAGCAGGTACTCGCTCGTCGTGAAGCTCCGCAGATCCTCGAGGTCGAGGAACGCGGTGACGCTGTCGAGCATCTCCGCCAGGTTGCGGCGCATGAGCTCGGTGTCGTCGCCCGCGCAGTAGAACAGCATCGGGTCGGTCATGTGCTCCGCGCTCGGCCACGCCTCCTCGACGATGCCGTCGATCGGCGGTGCGTCGGGCGTGACCGGGCGGACGACCGCGTTGCGCACGTACCGCATTCGCGGCTGCATGGCCTCGGAGACGGGCGACTGCACCGTGTGCCAGTGCGTGACCCACTCGTCGTAGGTCATCCGCGCCGGCCGGCGCAGCAGCGTGACCATCACGACCCCGGGCGAGCGTTCGCCGTCGGGCCAGGTGCGCGGCGGCGCGAAGCGGTTCCCGCCGTAGTCCGTGTAGAGCGACTCGGTCACGAGGTACCCGGCAATCCGGTCGGCGTGCTCGCGCAGGATCGCCTCGTAGGGCGCG
>CAZXCB010000178.1:0-6920 GCA_964639075.1 uncultured Bifidobacteriaceae bacterium
ACGCGTCGGGCGGACCACGAGGCGCCCGACTCGAACCACGGCGCCTCCGGCAGCGTGTGCTCGGCGTCTAGGTCCGGCACCGACGCGACGACGACGTCGGTCGCCGCGGCCTCGGTCGCGTAGTCGGCCAGCAGGCCCGCGACGGTCCGGTCCGGAGCGACGATCCATTCGGCCGCGTAGCTCTCGGGCGACGAATCCGCGAACGCCTCGGCCCCGATCTCGATGAAGGTGCGCCACGTGCGCTCGCCCGCGGTCACGTGCTGCACGATCGCGGCGAGGCTCAGCGCGCTGACCGTGCTGGTGGCGCGCGCCTGGTCCTCGGTCATGCCGTCGAGGGTCTGGCGGAGGAACCCCCGATGCTCGGCGAGGGTCTGGAGCAGGTCGGCGCGCTCGCGGGTCCGGGTCGTGCGCGGGGTCGGGGTGGGGGTCGGGGTGGTCATGGTGTCTCCTCGGTCGTTCCGGGTCGATGGGGCTACCGTACGGACGATTCCGGCCAGTTTCCGTCCTCAATCCGGGAGAAGATCCGGTCGTGGCCAGCACCGGCGCCCGCACCCTCGCCCTCCTCGCCCTGCTCGAGGCCCGCCGCTACTGGCCGGGCGACGAGCTGGCAACGCGACTCGGCGTGTCGCCGCGGACGCTGCGGCGCGACGTCGAGCGGCTCCGCGAGCTCGGCTACCCGGTCGAGGCCGCCCGCGGCGTCGGTGGCGGGTACCAGCTCGGCGCGGGGACCGCGCTCCCGCCGCTCGTGCTCGACGACGAGGAGGCGGTCGCGCTCGTCGTCGGGCTGCACGCCGCGGCCGACGCCGGGGTGGCGGGCGTCGCGGAGTCGTCGGTGCGCGCCCTCGCCAAGACGCTCGCACTGATGCCGGCGCGGCTGCGCCGGCGCGCCGACGCGTTGCGGGCGGCGACGGTCGCGGGTGCATGGCATCCGGGAGGTGCGCAGGTGGCCCCCGAGGTCCTCGACGTCGTGGCGCGCGCGTGCCACGACGAGGTGCGCCTCGGCTTCGCGTACACCGCGCGTGACGGCGTCGCGACGGAGCGCTATGTCGAGCCGTACCGGCTCGTCGTGCTCGCGCGGCGGTGGTACCTGCTCGCGTTCGACCTCGACCGCGACGACTGGCGCACGTTCCGGGTCGACCGGATGCGTGAGCCGCGCGCGACCGTCGGGCGCTTCGAGCCGCGGGCCGCGCCCGAGGATCCAGCTGCGTTCGTGCGCGGCTCGATCGAGCAGATGCCCGGCCAGTACGACGTCGTCGTCGACGTGGAGGCGGCCGCGGCCGACGTCGACCATGTGATCGGTCGGTGGGCGGTGGTCGAACCCCTCGGCGGGGTGTCGTGTCGCGCTCGCATGACCACCGACGAGCTCGAGTGGCCGATCCTCGCTCTGCTCCGGCTCGATGCCGACTTCGCGGTGGTCGAGCCGCCCGAGCTCGCGGCTCGCGTCGGTGAGGTCGCTGCGCGGTTCGCCCGGGCGACGGGCGAACCGGGCGTCAGGCCTCGACGAGGTCGCGCAGGCGCCTGAGGTTGCCGCGCCAGATCCGCACGAGGGCCGGGCGGCCGAGCCGCTCGCCGAGGCCGCCGCCCATCCAGACCGGGAAGTGGAGCTCCTCGTCCCAGCAGAACCGGGTGAGTCCGGCACCGGCCGGCTCGAGTGTGAAGCGGCCGCGGCCGGTGACCACGCCGCGGTGCTCGATGCCCATGACGGCCCCGGGCTCCCATTCGGTCACGCACATGCGGTCGAGGGTCGACACCGGGCCGACGCGGGTGACGCACTCGATCTCCGTGCCGACGCCGGCTCGCTGTTCGCCGACGAACGTGATCGACTCCGCGTCGGCCATCCACTCGACGTGCGTGGCGATGTCCTCGACGCCGCGCCACACCTCGCCGACCGGCGCGCCGATCGTGGTGCAGAGATGGATGCGCATCAGGCTTCCTGGAGCATGCGCGCGGCCTGCTCCGGCGCGACCGAGTTCGCGAACACGCCGCTGCCGAGCTCGAAGCCGGCGACGACGCTCGTCCGCGGGACGATCTCGACGTGCCAGTGCATCTCGTGCGCCGCGACGTCCGGTGGAGCGCCGTGGATCACGACGTTGTACGGCACCGGGCCGAGGAGCCGTCCCAGCGCACGGAGCGCGCCCTGGATCCCCTCGGCGACGACGCGGAGCTCCGCGTCGGTGGCGTCGTCGAAGCGGGCGCGGGTCGAGCGGTGCGCGACGCGCACGAGGTACGGCGACCACGACGCGGGCGGGCACCACGCCGGCGCGGCACCGTCGACCACCACCAGCCCGGCCCGCCGCGCGGCGGCGAGCTCCTGCGCGACGAGATCGGTCGTGAACCGGTGGGTCATCGCGCGGACGTGGTCGGCCAGCCGGTCGGGTGCGACGATCTGCGCGTGCGGGTGCTCGATCGACGCGCCGGCGCCGCGGCCGTGGTTCACGAACGGCGCGGCGAACGCACGCCCTTCCCCGAGGTGCACCCGCACCCGGTCCCGAAGGACCGTGAGGACCTCGACCGCCTGCTCGGGCTCGAGCGCGCCGAGGTCGCGGTCGTGGTCGGGAGAGAGGACGACCACCTCGTGCGCACCCGTCGCATCGCCGGCTTCGGACGCGCCGACGATCGGGTAGAGGTTGGGAACCACGCGCACCTGCCATCCCGGCGTGTCGGGCGCACCGGTTCCGGTCCGTGCGGTCTCGGGCGGCGTCTGCGCCTCGTGGCCTTCACAGAACGGACAGGTCTCGGGACCGCTGCGCGACGGGGGAGCGGAGCTCGCGGTGTAGGGCCGCGCCGCACGTTCGGCGGCGATGACCACCGTCCGGTCGAGGATCGGGTCGACGCGGTACTCGGGCATCGGCTCGAGTCTGCTCGATGATGGGCCGATCGGCGCGGACGACGCCATAGGGTCGGGTCATGACCCGACGACTGGTGATCATCGGCGGCGGACCGGGGGGCAACACCGCGGCGACGGTCGCGGCCACGCTCGGGGCCGAGGTGACGCTGATCGAGCGCGACGTCGTGGGCGGGGCCGCGCACCTGTGGGACTGCATCCCGTCGAAGGCGATGATCGCGACCGGCGGGGAGCTCGCGAACCTGCGGCGCGGCCACACGATGGGTGTTCGATCCGAGGGCTCGCTCGACGTGGAGGCGCTGCGCGAACGAGTGCGCTCGATCGAGGAGCGGCTCCAGGGTGCGGTGCGCGAGCTGCTCGAATCACAGGGTGTCCGGCTCGTGCACGGTGCGGCGCGCTTCGTCGACTCCCACACGCTGGCGGTGCAGTCCGACGCCGGGTCGGAGGAGATCACCGGCGACATCTTCGTGGTCGCCACCGGCTCCCGGCCCCGCATCCCCGAGTTCGCGGCCGTCGACGGCGAGCGCGTGCTCACCACCCGCCAGGCGTACCCGCCACCGGAGATCCCGCGCCACCTCTGCGTGATCGGCTCGGGTGTCACCGGTGTGGAGTTCACGCACATGTTCAGCGCGCTCGGCAGCGAGGTGTCGCTCGTGGTGTCCCGCCAGCAGGTGCTGCCGCTCAAGGACCCGGAGGTCGCGGCGGTGCTCGAGGACGAGTTCCTCGCGCGCGGCGTGCACCTCCTCAAGGGCGCGCGGGCGACGGGCATCGTCGTCGGCGAGGGCGGCGTGCGCGTCGAGTGCAACGACGGCCGGCGGGTCGATGCGTCGCACGTGGTGCTCGCGATCGGTTCGGTGCCGAACACCGAGGAGCTCGGCCTCGACGCAGCGGGTGTCGCGGTCGACGGCGGCGGTCACATCACCATCAACCACAACTGCATCACGACCGCGTCGCACATCTACGCGGCGGGCGACGTGTCGGGGAAGCTGCCGCTGTCCTCCGTCGCCGCGATGCAGGGTCGCAAGATCGCCGAGCACCTCATGGGGCTGCACGCGCTCGAGCACCGGCACCTGGACTACGAGAAGGCTGCGTCCGCGATCTTCACCGAGCCCGAGATCGCCGACGTCGGGCTCGCCGAGGCCGACGCGTTCGCGGTCGGGCGCAAGATCCGCGTGACGAAGGTGCCGTTCGCGACGAACCCGAAGGCCCTCATCAACGGGGATCCGCGCGGGTTCGTGAAGATCATCTCGGATCCGGCGACCGGCGTGGTGCTCGGCGGCTCGATCGTCGGGCGCGCCGCTGCCGAGCTGATCTCGGTGGTCGCGGTCGCGGTGACCAACAACCTCAAGGTCACCGACATCGTCGACTCCCTGCTCGTCCACCCCGCGATGGCCGAGTCCCTCGCCGAAGCCGCCTCGTGAACGAGCCCTCCGCCGGATGTTCGATGGACGTCTGGCACCGGATTCGGTAGCTGTGCGTCCATCGAACGGGTGGACTCCCTCGACCGCAGGGTGATGCCGAGATGAGGAGACCGCGATGACCACGCTCGATGACCGTCCCAACTCCGCGCTGCTCATCGTCGACGTGCAGAACGACGTGGTGGACGGCGCCCACCGGCGGGACGACGTGATCGCGAACATCAACACACTCGTCGAACGAGCCCGCGCCGGGCAGGTCGCGGTGATCTGGATCCAGCACACCAGCGACAACCTCCGCGAGGGCACCGAGGCCTGGCAGTACGTGCCAGAGCTGCGGCGCGACGACGCCGAGCCGCTCGTCCACAAGCGCTACGGCGATTCGTTCGAGGACACGATCCTCGAGTCCGAGCTCGCCGAGCGGGGCGTCGGTCGAGTCGTCGTCACCGGGGCGCAGACCGATGCCTGCGTCCGCGCGACGCTCCACGGCGCGTTCGTCCGCGGCTACGACACCGTGCTCGTGAGCGACGCGCACACGACCGAGGACCTCTCCGAGTACGGCTTGCCACCGGCCGACGCGGTGATCGCCCACACCAACATGTACTGGCGAGGGCAGGACGGGCCCGGACGCGAGGCCGCCGTCGTCGAGACCGCCGCGGTCACGTTCGACCCGTGCGGAGCGGACATGTAGGCCTGCGGTTCACTGGGAGACGGGCGCGGTGGTCGGCAGGCCGCTCTCCGACCGGTTCCGGTGCCCGCCGGATATCCTGCCGCCGCCCGATCGGGAGGTTTCGAGTGGCCGGCTACGAGCGTTCGATCTACCAGGGTTACCTGTCGAAGGTCCCGATGTTCGCGACGTGCACCCGGGCGCAGCTCGACGAGATCGCCCAGCTCGGCGAGCTCGCCGCCCACGAGGACGGCGAGCTCATCGTGCGGGAGGGCGAGGTCGGCACCGACTTCTACGTCGTGAGCAGCGGACACGCCGCGGTGTCTCGCGGCGGCGAGCGGATCGCGACGCTGGGGGTGGGCGACCAGTTCGGCGAGCTCGCGCTGTTCGACCCGGCGCCCCGCAACGCGACCGTGACGAGCGAGGGGTCGACGACGGTGATCACGCTGCACCGCGACGCCTTCCGCCGGGCGTTGGACGACGTCCCCGCGTTGCGTGACGCCCTCCTCACGGGCATGGCACGACGACTCCACGAGCTCGACGCCCGCGCCTGACCCGTCGCCGGCTCACTCCACCGCGAGCTCGGCGCGCAGGACCGTGACGGCGGGGCCGGCGAGGAAGACTCGGTCGCCCGCGAGCCGGCAGTGCAGAGTGCCGCCGCGCGCCGACGCCTGGTAGGCGACGAGCTCGTTCCATCCGAGCTTCTCCGCCCAGTACGGCGTGAGGGCGCAGTGCACCGACCCGGTGACCGAGTCCTCGTCGACACCGACGCCGGGGCCGAACACGCGCGACACGATGTCGACTCCGGGCCGGTCGGACCGCGCCGTCACCGACGCGCCGCCCGAGCCGATCGTCGCGAGCCGGCGCAGGTCCGGCGTGAGCGCCTCGACCTCAGCGGCCGTCGCGACCTCGACGACGAACCACTTGTTGTTGTCGAGCACCGCGAGCGGCGCGGTGATCCCGAGGGACTCCAGCAAACCGTCCGGTGGTTCGACCGGCGTGGGCGGGACGGCGGGGAAGTCCATCTCGATCAGCCCATCGCGTTGGGTGCAGAGGAGCGGACCGGAGGCGGTGTGGAACGTGACCGGCCCGGTGGCGCGCCCCGACTCGAACAGCACGTGGGCGCTCGCGAGCGTCGCGTGGCCGCACAGCGGGATCTCGACCGTTGGTGTGAACCAGCGCAGGCCGTAGGTGTGCTCACCCTGGGGCACGAGGTACGCGGTCTCCGCGAGGCCGAGCTCGAACGCGAGCCGCTGCATCCAGGCCTCGTCGGCGGGCGCGTCGAGCAGGCAGATCGCGGCGGGATTGCCCGCGAAGGGTGTGTCGGTGAACGCGTCGACCCAGATCAGTGGCAGTCCCATGCGGGGACCGTACGCGCGCCGGCAGCCGTGGAGGAAGGGATTGCGGATCCCCGGATGCGGGGTTACTCGATGACGACGAGCACGTCGCCGGCGCCGACGGTGTCGCCGGCCGCGGCTCGGATCTCCTTGACGGTCCCGTCGGCCTCGGCGGCGATGTGGTTCTCCATCTTCATCGCCTCGAGCACCAGGACGGAGTCGCCCGCCGAGACGGTCGCACCGACCTCGACGAGGAGCTTCACGATCGTGCCCTGCATCGGCGCGGTCACCGTGCCACCGCCACCGCCGCCGGTGTGCGCGACCGCACGCGGCTTCGGCTTGCTCGCCTTCTTCGCACCGCCGCGACCGGTGGAGGCGAGCGTCCCCTCGGGGAGGTAGAGCGTGACCTCGAACTTCTTCCCGTTCACCTCGACGGGCAGGGTCTGCGCGGTCGCGCCCTCCGGTGCCTCGCCCGGCGTTCCCGCGTCGGACGTCAGGCCGGAGAGGTCGACCTGCTCCTCGAGCCAGCGCGTCGAGTGGTGGCCCGCGGCGAAGTCGGGGTGGCGCAGCACGAGCTCGTGCGCGGGCGCGGTCGTGTGGATGCCGCCGATCCGCAGCTCGCCGAGCGCACGCAGCATGCGGTGCCGGGCGCGGGC
>CAZXCB010000179.1:0-813 GCA_964639075.1 uncultured Bifidobacteriaceae bacterium
ATCGCGAGGGCCGCGATGTGGGCATCCGGGATGAGGTTCCCGGTCACGCGGTACGCGTACGCCCCGGAGATCGGCGTGTCGAAGTACAGCGCGTCTGCGTTGTCACCCATGGACTTGCGGGTCGACGTGACGATCGGCCGCCAGACCGGTGACGCGGCGGTGCCTTCGAAGTGCCCGACGAACCCGCCCTCGACGAGATGCGAGACCGCGCGCAGCGCCGTCGCGACGTCCTCGGCACCGACGATGCCCCACTCCTCCCCCGCGTAGCGGTCGGCGACCTCGTTGAACGTCGCGAGCATCTCGACGAACGCGGCCCGGCTCTCCCCTGTGTCCATGTTCCTCGTCTACCAGATCCGGCAGTCAGGTGGCCGCGGGCAGGCGGACCGGGTCGACGAGCACCACACGCGGGCGCCGCGACGACCCCGCGGCGCCGCTCGATGCCACGAGCAGGAGGCGATCGAGGGACGTGAGCGCACCGGTCGGCACCCGGCGCGCGACCCACGCACCACCGCGGAGGGAGAAGAGCCTCGACCCGACGCGCAGCAGGCGCGACGAACCCACCGTGAGCGCGTCGGGAGGGTTCGGCACCCCCTGGGGTCCGAGCGGCGGCAACGGCGTCCACCGCCGCGAGGCGGGGTCGAACCACCAGAGATCGTCGTCCACCCCCAGCGGCTCGAACACGGGCGCGTACGCCGCGCCGCCGACGGCGCAGACCACCTGGTTGCTCGACACCGTCCGCTCGGAGGGCGCCGGCGTCTCGAGGACCGGCTCCCAGACGAGACCGTTCCAGACGAGGGTCTGCATCGGGTCGCC
>CAZXCB010000179.1:823-6912 GCA_964639075.1 uncultured Bifidobacteriaceae bacterium
GCGCGCGCCGGCCACCGGTCGCGCCGTCGCCGAACGCGAACAGCTGCCCGGCGAGCGCGCAGGGCGGGACCGCGGTGGGCGGGCCGGGAATCACCGAGGCGCGCAGGGTTCGCGGCGCGATCGCGACGAGCTCGCCGTCGGCGAGCGAGAACACGGCGCGACCGGCCCACGCACCGACGCCGTCGACCGGGGGCGCGGTGTCACCGAGTCGGACGGCGCGCGAAGGCCGCCAGGAGTTGGTGTCCGGTCGGTAGCTCGCCACGCGCGACCCCCCGACGACGACGAGCTCGCGTCCGGTCCAGACCGGCGCCACGTCCGAGGTCTCGCGCCGGAACGGCGCGCGCGGAACGCGGCGCCAGGTGGAGCGGCGCAGGTCGTAGACGGCACCGCCCGGCCCGCGGGAACCCACCGTGCCGAGGACGACGACGTAGCGTCCCGCCGCGACGACCACCGCCCGATGCCGGGGCGCGAACGGCACGCGCAATCGCGCGACACCGGCGCGGAACACCGGCCGCTCGACGCGTGCCGTGCCCGTTCCACCACCGCCGGTGCACGCCGCGATCACACATGAGACCGCCACCACGACCACCGCGATTCCGGCGGGGATCCGACAGCGACCGCCCACGCACCGCGTCACCGCGTCATCGCGCGCGTCAGCGCGGGTCGGGTGCGGCGGCGAAGATGCTCGGGTCGATCGTGATGTAGATCGCCTTGCACGTCGCGACGACCTCGCCGTTCGCCGTCGCCTCCGCGCTGATGAACAGCTTGCGGCGCTCCCGGCCGTCGAGGCGGGCGCGCATCTCGATCGGCGTCTCGATCGGTACCGGCCCGACGTAGCGCACGGTCAGCTCACCGGTGAACGCGGGCTGGGCGATGCGGCCGATGATGAAGCCGGTCACGTCGTCGAACGCGGCGGCGACGACGCCGCCGTGCGTCCGGCCCGGTGGCCCTTCGAAGCCCCGCCGGAAGAAGAGGTGTGCCACGACCTCCTCCCCACCGGGGTCGACCTGGATGTCGACCGCCCCGGGGTTCGCGAGCCCCGCCACCGCCCGATCGTTGAACCCACCCGCGGCGATGCCGACGGGGAACGTGCCACCGTGGCGGTCGCGCGCCGCCTGCATCATCGCCATCCGGTCCCGGCGCGGCATCCCGTCGAGGACCGCGACGAGCTCGGCCGCGCGCCGCTGGATCTCGCCGTAGATCGCGTCCGTCTCGGGATGGGCCTTGACGAATCCGTGCAGCAGGTCCCGCAACGCGTTGCTCGCCGCGACCCGCGCGTCCTCGAGGAGCGCACCGTCGTCCGCACTCGGTTCGACGTCGCTCACGCCTCTCCCCCTCTCGGCCCCGTCCGTCTCGGCATTGCCGAGGTCGGACCGGGCCGGGCCGGTCGGGCCCCGCTCCGCCCAACGGCGGTCCAGCCAGGTCGCTTCGGCAGGGCGTCGCTCACGCGTTCACGCTCAGGACGGTGCGGAGGCCCTCACGCCGGCGCATCAGGTCGAGCGCGTGCTCGGTCTCGTCGAGCCCGAGGTGATGCGTGATCATCCCCTCGAGGTCCAGCCGGCCGGCCCGCCACAGCGCGAGCAGGCGCGGGATGTCCCGTTGCGCGTGCACCGACCCGAGCAGGCAGCCGATGAACCGCTTCTCCATCGCGGTGAAGCCCGCGACACCCGGGATGGAGATCCCCTGGTCGATCGGCGGCGCACCGACACCCACGATCGTGCCACCCGGCCGCACGGCCAGGATTCCCTGCTCGATCAACGCGGCCTGGCCGGCCGCTTCGAACGCGTAGTCCACGCCGATGCCGTCGGTCAGCGCGAAGCCGACCGAGACCGGGTCGTCGCCGGCCGGGTCCACGACGTCGGTCGCGCCGAACCGCAGGGCCGCGTCGCGCCGCCCTGCGACCGGGTCGACCACGATGATGCGCGACGCCGCGGCGAGGCGAGCGCCCTGCGTGACGGCGATGCCGATGCCGCCGGCACCGAGCACCATGACCGTGGCACCCTCCTCGACCTTCGCGGTGTTCAGCACCGCGCCGACACCGGTCTGCACCGCGCATCCGAGCACGCACGCGACCTCGAGCGGCACGTCGGCGTCGATCCTCACCACGCCCGCCTCGGGCATGATCGCCTGCTCCGCCCACGCGGCGGTCGCGAGCCCGCGGTACACGATCTCGCCGTCGCGCGACAGCGGGCTCGTGTTGTCGGGCAGCAGCGACGAGAACAACGACATGCTGTAGGTCGCGCACAGGCTCGGCTGGTTGCGGGTGCAGAAGTAGCACTGGCCGCACGACGGCAACGGGGTCAGCACCACGTGGTCGCCGGGCGCGACCGACGTGACGCCGGGGCCCACCTCCTCGACCACGCCCGCGGCCTCGTGGCCGAGCACCACGGGGAGCGCGGAGGGGAACGATCCGTCCACGACCGACAGGTCGGAGTGGCAGACGCCGCAGGCGGCGACGCGCACGAGGACCTCACCGGCGCGCGGGCCACGGAGCTCGACGTCACCGACGACGACCGGCGTGTTCGGGGCTTCCAGGATCGCGGCGCGCATGGGTCCTCCGGGCGCTTGCAGGGGGAACGGACGACGGGCGGAGCGTAGAGGATGCCGGGAATCCGCTCCGGGCGACCACCTTGACCCGGGCGACCGCGCCGGGTCTACGGTCCGGCGATGACCACCGAGAACTCCACCCGCCGGGTCGCGCTCAGCGCCGACGCCGGGTTCTTCGTCGGACCCGCGCTCGCGCGCGTGCTCGCATCGCGCGGCCACGACCTCGCGCTCACGAACCCCGAGACCGGGCTCGTCGCCGACCTCGAGGCCATGGGCAGCACGGTCGCCGTGCTCGACACCCCGCGCGACCTCGCGGACCCGGAGGCCGCGCCGGCGCTCGTCGCCGGCGCGTTGGAGCGCTTCGGTCGCATCGACGCGGCGACTGCGTTCTCCGGGCAGATCGTGATCGGTCGCTTCGCGGACTCGTCGCTCGAGGATCTCCAACGGGTGATGCGCGGCTGCATCGAGGCCCCGTACCACTTCCTCAAGGCGGTCGTCCCGCCCATGGTCGAGCGCGGCGACGGCCAGGTGCTGCTGCTCACGAGCGCCGCGGGCGCCCGTCCGACGCCCGGCGCGCCGCTCTACAGCTCGGCGCGCGCCGCGGCGAACATGTTGATGCGCAACGTCGCCGGCGAGATCGCCCGCACCGGCGTGCAGGTCAACGCGGTCGGCACCAACTTCATGGACTTCCCGGAGTTCCGCCGCGCGAACGGGGCCGACGATCCCGAGGTGCGCGCCAAGATCGAGTCACGGGTCCCGATGCGCCGGCTCGGCACGGTGGAGGAGTGCGCCGCGTTCTGCGCCGCGTTCCTCGACGGGACCAGCCGGTTCACGACCGGCCAGTTCGTCGGCTACGCCGGCGGCTGGGTGTAGTAGTCGGCTCGAAAATCACTACCTGGATATCCGGCACAACCCGAGCCGGAGCGAGGAACGAGCGGAGGCGAGCCGCGGAGCGAGCCGCGGCGGAGCGAGCCCCGTCCGGCAACCACGCAGAGGTGCGAGCGGAGCCGCCGACAGGCGGAGCCGCCGACAGGGCGGAGCCGCCGATCAATCCGTCCGGCGGCGGCGGCGGGGAGCGCCGGGCTCGGCGCCGAGGGTGAACACGCCGTCGCAGGCCGCGTCGCCGGGGAGGATCCGTGCGTAGGCGTTCACCAGCGCGGCCGCATCACGCGGGCCGTTCCGGTGGTCGTCGAGCGCGAGGACCGACGATGCGGCGTGCGTCGGGTGTTCCTCCGACGACACCAACGTGAGGTGGGCCCGTCGTGCCTGGCTGCGCTGTCCCGTCAGTGTCGTCATGGGTCGTTCTCCTGATGAAGCTCCCGTCCCGCACGGGCAGCTTCATCCGAAGGACCGCACCGGGCATCACCACATTGGGTGATTCGGCGCGTGATTCGGCGCGTGATTCGGCGCGTGATTCGGCGCGTGATTCACCGGTGGGCCGCGCGGCCCACGGGTCGGGAGCTCAGCGATCGGGGTGGGACGCGCTCATCACCGCAGCCATGGCGTCACGAAGCGACGCGCCGAGGGTGGCGTCGCCGGTCACGGTGATCGCCGCGACGGTCTCCGGTTGGGAGAGTCCTCTCGACAGCACCGTCGTCGCGACGCGCGCGTCGATCGACGCGGCGACGACCGGCGCGTCCGCGCGACCACGTCGCGCGGTCCACCCCGCCGACCCGTCGTGCCCGTAGGTCCACGACTGCTCTCCGAACCCGACGACAACCTCCGCAGCGGGCGGCGGGTCCACGAGCGCCACGAGCCGCGCGAACGCCGTCGCGAGCACCTCGTATGCACGGTCCCGCAGCACCGGATCGTCGAGCGGTCCCGCGCCGAGCCCGAGGGCGCGCCGGATCTGGAGATGGTGCACCCACCGCTCCACGTACTCGCGCGCCGCGATCACCCAGTACGGCGCCGGTCCCGGCGCGAACAGCAGGACCGGCTCGCCCCGCGAGTCCGGATCGACCGTGTCGTAGTACGCGCTCGTCCACACACCCGTCGTCCGCAGCAGCTCGACGACGAGCGCCGGAGACAGGAACGTCGCGGCGTGCACCCACCGCTCGTTGAATCGGTCGAGCACGTTGGCGGGCGCGGATTCCCACTCGGGCAGCGAGATCTCGGTGAGCAGGCTCGGGACCTCGGCGTCACGCTGGCGCGCGAGCAGCGACAGGTCGTCGCCGAGCACGTGGAGCGCGAGGCCTCGGATCGTCCACGCGGGGCACTCGGTCGGCCGGGACCAGTCCGCGGCCGTGAGCGACGCCAGCAGGTCGCACAGCAGGTTGCGCTCCGGGCGGAGCACGTCGAGCACGGAGACCGGGACCATGAACCGGAAGGGATCGACGTCGGTCACGGACTCCGACGCTATCCAGCTCGCTCCGCGGCTCAGGTGCGGTCGAGCTCGAGCATCCGGATCGCGTTGCCGCGCAGCACCTTGTAGGCGACCTCGTCGGAATACTGCGCCAACATGTCCTGCACGTACTGGTGCGAGTTCGGCCACGTGGTGTCGGTGTGCGGGTAGTCGGTCTCGAAGCAGATGTTGTCGACACCGACCTCGTCCAGCGATGCGAGCCCGTGCCGGTCGGCGGTGAAGCAGCCGAAGATCCGACCGTAGTAGTAGGTCGACGGCGGCTCGGGGATCAGCTCCTTGGAGTGCTGCCAGCTGTCGTGCTGGTCCCAGACCGTGTCGGCCCGCTCGAGCGCGTAGGGGATCCAGCCGATCTGGCCCTCGGAGTACGCGAGCTTCAACCTCGGGAACTGGATCAGCTTCCCGCTGAACAGCCAGTCCGCGAGCGACGCCATCGAGTTGTTGAACGCGAGCGTGCCGCCCACGCCCTTGGGCGCGTCGGGTGACGCCGAGGGGTTCGTCGACGACGAGCCGATGTGCATGCACAACGTGACCCCGGTGTCGTTGCAGACCGCGAGGACCGGATCCCAGCCGCCGCTGTGGATCGTCGGCAGCTTCAGGTGATGCGGCAGCTCGCTGAAGCAGAACGCGCGCACGCCGCGGTCCGCGTTGCGCTGGATCTCCTTCGCCGCGAGCTCGACGTCCCACAACGGCATGATGCAGAGCGGGATGTTCACGCCGCGCGACGGCGCGCACCACTCCTCCACCATCCAGTCGTTGTACGCCTGGACGCACGCGAGCCCGAGCTCGCGGTCCGGGTTCTCGTAGAACGTCTGGCCGCAGAAGCGCGGGAACGTGGGGAACGGGAGCGAGCCGTCGACCCAGTTGCGCTCGAAGTCCTCGACGCGCGCATCGACCTGGTAGCAGCCGGGGCGCATCTCGTCGTAGGTGACCGCGGTCATGACCATCTTCGTGCGGTCGAACTTCGACACGTCGCCGCCGGGCGTGGCCTCGAGTGGGATCGCGACGAAGCGCTTGTGCACGTAGATCAGCTTGCCGTCGAAGTACCACGCGTCGCCCCACTCGCCGTCGGGGTCCTCCTCGACCTCGTAGCGCGCGCCCGGCAGGTGCGTGAACGCCCCCCACTGCTTGCGCTCGACCCGCGGCCCGCGCGCCCGGTGCTTCTCAGGGAGCCAGGTCTGCC
>CAZXCB010000180.1:0-1196 GCA_964639075.1 uncultured Bifidobacteriaceae bacterium
GGTCGACGCGCGCGGGCGGACGGCGGCGGCCGCGACCGCGCGTCGGGACAACGCGACGCGCCAGCTCGCGCGCGCCCGCTTCGCCGAGAACCTCGCACTCGCCCGCGCCGACCAGCTGAGCCGTATCGCCGACGCGGCCGTCGCGCGGTACGAGAAGTCGCGAGCTCAGGCCGGTGCCGTCGCCGCCGGCCTCTACCAGAACGCGGGCCAGCCCCAGGTGCTCATGCGCCTCCTCGAGTCCGAGTCGGCATCGCAGTACGGCTACCGCCAGGAGATCGCGGAGCAGGTCGCCGCCATCCAGACCGGCATCGTGCGGCGAACCCTCGCGATGCGGCGCGCCGCGCTCAAGGCGTCCCGCGCCGCCGACGAGCAGAAGACGCAGTTCCACGCCCAGGTGGTCTCACTCCAGGCTGCGATGCCGAAGCTGGCCCGCGACGTGGACGCGGCCCAGGGTTCGCTCGCACGCGCCAAGTTCTGGCTCACGCGTTGGCAGTCGATCGCCGGGGGCGTGAACACCCCGATCATGAGCCATTCGATCCTCAGCCCGAACGAGATCGCCACGTGGTTCCAGGCCACCCGCCGTCGCCCGCACATCACCGTGTCGGTCGCGCAGCTCACCCAGGCCTACGTCGACGAGGGGGAGGCGCTCGGCGTGCGCGGCGACATCGCGTTCGCGCAGTCGATCCTCGAGACTGGAGGGTTCTCGTTCCCCGCCGGTGGTCAGCTCGTCGGCACCGACAACAACTTCGCCGGCATCGACGCCTGCGACAGCTGTGCGCACGGCCGTGGCTTCCCGGACGCCCGCTCCGGCGTGCGCGCCCAGCTGCAGCTGCTGCGGATCTACGCCGACGCGAGCGCGTCGAGCGCGCAGTTCCCCGGCGGGCCGCTGATGCCGAACCTGGACCGCCACTTCCTCAAGGGGCGGGTGCCGACGTGGAACGGGCTCACCCACACCTGGGCCACGGCAGACGCGTACGGCGATCGCATCCTCGCCATCTACGAGCAGATGCTCGGCTGGCTCACCGACCGGGCCCAGCTGTGATTTGCCATCTCATCCCGAGTCGCCGCGACTCCGCGACGCTGCCGCGCACTGCCCCGACCTGAGACTCCGGCTCCGAGGTCGGGGCGTAGCGACTCGGTTTCATCCCGAGTCGCCGCGACTCCGCGACGCTGCCGCGCACTGCCCCGACCTGAGA
>CAZXCB010000180.1:1296-6876 GCA_964639075.1 uncultured Bifidobacteriaceae bacterium
CTCCGGCTCCGAGGTCGGGGCGTAGCGACTCGGTTTCACCCGAGTCGCGCTCGCTCCGGGTGTGCGGGCTCGTCGTCGTAGCGCGCCGCGAGGTACACGAGCACCGGGAGCAACGTCGCGAGCATCATCCCGGTGACCTGCACGCCGCTGTCGTTCAGCAGCGTGGCGAGCAGCAGGAGCACCGCGAAGCAGAGGAGCCCCGGCTTCAACGTCGGCACGCGCCCGACCAGCCGTGCGGCGACGTCGGTGCGCAGGAGCGCGTACGCGACGAGGGCGAGCACGCTCAGGACCGCGAGCACGACGGCCGTGTTCGAGAACGTGCCGATCATGAGGCCGAGCTTGCGGCCGATCACCGTGAAGAACCCGGCCGGTCCTTCGTTGCCCACCTTCTCGAAGAAGCGACCCACGTGCGTGCGCGAATCCGTGGGCCGGCTGAGATCCACCAGCCCGGCCACGAGTCCCGTGAGGACGAGCACCCCGGCGATGATCGCGATGGTGCGCACGTGGATGCGCGTCCCGCGCTGGAGCAGCCACCAGAGCACGATCGTCGGCCCGAGTGCGAGTGCCCCGCCGTAGTCCTGGCCCCAGATGGGTGCCCCGATCACGACCAGCGTGACGACGAGCACGCCGAGTCCGATCGCGCGGCCGCGCCGGGGTGCGCGTTCGGTGACCAGCACCGCGAAGAGCAGCGCGGCCGCGCTGCATTGCGCCGAGCCCGGGTTGCCGATGCCCGCCAGCCTGATCCCGACCGTCGGGGAATAGCCGAACACGGTGCTGAGCTCGAGGTGCGCGCCGCTGACCAGGTCGCCGAGGTGCAACACGACGATCAGGCCGAGTGCGATCAGCAACGGGTCGAGCGGGTGCGCGCGACCGAGCCCGAGCGCGAGTGCGGCGAACGCGATCGCGATCGCGACGACGAGGAAGAAGTAGGCGCCCGTACCCCAGTCCTCCACGGGGAACGCGCCGACGACGAAGGTGGCGACGACGTAGCCGAGGAACGTGAGGCTCGCCCATTCGAGGAAGACACCGACCGCGCGGCGGCGCGCGACGAGATACCAGAGCGCGGTGAGCGCCGAGAGGGTGATCGTGATCGTCACGAGCATCGCCATCGCCTTGCCGATGGTCGCGTCGCGGAACTGCGCGGCCCGGTCCGCCTGCACCAGCCAGTCGAGGCGGTCGCGGTAGGAGCCGGAGTCGGCGTGGTACTCCGCGGCGCGGCCCTCCATCGCGTCGGGACGTTCGAGGCCGGCGAGCGCGACGACGGTCGGCGCGACGTCGACGATCTGGAGGAACCCGGCGCGCCGGGTGGTCGATGACTCCATGAACCCGGCCGGAACGCCGGGCGCGCGCACCGCGGCGACGGTCAGCGTGCGGGCGCGGCCGCTGTGGAACGGCGCGACGACGACCACCGCGTCCCGTGCGAGGTCGACATGGCGGAGCACCCGCCCCACGAGCTCGTCCGAGCGCGCGAGGGCCTGCGCGTGGAGCGCGTCCCGCTGGGCGGGGTTGGCGAGCGGCCGGTACGCGTCGGCGCGTGCGAGATCCGACGCGTCGACCAGCACCACCTGGCGGTGCGTCGTGAAGTCGTCCGGGAACGCGGCGTCGACCCGGTCGTTGTCGAGCCGGAGGCCGTACGGCGCAGTGCGGTCGTCGCGCAGGATGCCGGCGACGCGCCCGGGAACCCGTCCGTGGTGGTCCATGAGCGAGAGCGCGGCCTCGCGGTGGAAGACGGTCCCCGCGGCGTCGCGCTCGTCCGCGTTCGTGATCACGAAGCGGCCGATGCCCGCGTTGGCGAGGGTCTGGCCGAGCGCACCGGGTCGCGCGTCGAACGACGCAGCCGTGTTCTCCACCACGAGTTGCGGCCAGCCGAGCCCACCGACTCCGCGCACGATCCGGCGCCCGGTACGCGTCCGGAACACTGCACCGGCCCGGACTCCGTCGAAGGGCTCGGCGGCCTGGAGGTTCGGTGCCGCGGCGTCGGGTGCTGCGATCGAGCGCGCGCCCGACCCGAGGGCCAGGTAGCCCGGCCCTGGTTGCGTGCTGCGCTGGATGGTCCGCGTCGCGAGGTCGGCGAGCGAGCTGGTGGCGAAGAGCCGGCTCAGGTTCGGCGGTAGGCCGTCGCGGATGTCGACCCATGCCGTGGCCGGCAGTGTGATGATGACGACGCTGCGTGCCCGCGGGCTCCCGTCGGCGGCGGCGGCGGCGGCGCCGGCCGCGCCGCCGAGCAGCGCCCCGACGACCGCGACGGCCGCGGTCAGTCTCACGGGCGCGCCGGCCCGGATTCGAGCGCTCATGGGCCTCCGATCATGCCACCGGACCCACCGCGGCCGGCGCCACCGACCGGCGTCCGGCGGGGCCGGGCTCCGCGACTCCCGGCCGCGCGGCCTGGCGGGCAAGAATGGGCTCCCGCCGTCTCGAGGCCGTGGTGACGACCGAACTGGCATCTCCCTCCGTCGCAGTCCCCCTCGCGAGCGCCGAGCGCGACCGCCGCAACCGTCGGCGTCTCGTGGTCGCGGTGCTCGTGCTCACCGCGCTCCTGCGCCTGCCTGCGTTCTTCGTCGACGTCTTCAACTCCGACGAGACGTTCCTCGCCACGCAGGCCCAGGTGATCCGCACCGGCGGCTCGCTCTACGAGGACGCGACGGATCGGAAGCCACCGCTCGTGCCGTACCTCTATGCGGCGACGTTCGCGCTGGTGGGCGACACCGGCCTGTGGTCGGTCCGCGTCGCCGCGATGCTCGCGGTCGCCCTCACCGCGCTGCTCCTCGCGGCCGAGGCGCGCCGGCGCTGGGGCGAGAAGGCGGCGTGGTTGGCGGCGTTGCTCTTCGTCGGCGCGTCGGTCGCGTTCGCGCCTCAGGACGGCCAGGCCGCGAACTTCGAGATCTTCATGTTGCCCGCGATGACCGCCGGCGTGCTGCTGGCCGCGCGCGACCGCCCGCGCGGCGCCGGCGCCGCGCTCGCCCTCGCGACGCTCTCCAAGCAGACGGGCGCGGCGACGCTGCTGCCCGTCCTCTACCTCGCGTACCGGTACCGCGGGCGGCGCGGGATCGGGATGGTGCTCACCGCGTTCGCGGCGCCCCTCGCCGTGGTGGCACTGCTCGTCGGTCCGGGCGACCTCGTGTTCTGGGCCGTTGCCGGCAACGGCTCGTACTTCGGTCTCGGCACGGCGACTGCATACGTCGCCGGGCTCTTCGCCGTGATGACGTTCGCGTTCGTGGCGTGCAACCTGCCGATCGTGTGGTCGCTGCCGATCGCGTGGCGGCGCCGCGTCCGGGGCGTCGACACCGATCTCTGGCTCTGGCTCCTGTCGGGCGCGCTGTCGGTCGCGGTGGGCCTGCGCTTCTTCGGCCACTACTACCTCCAGCTCCTCCCGCCGTTGTGCCTCCTGAGCGCGTCCGCGCTGGTCAGGCTCCCCGCTCGGTACGTCCGGGCGACGGTGGGGCTGTCGCTCGTGGCCGGCGTCGGGTTCGCGATCGTCGGCTTCGTGGCCCGTCCCTGGGCCGACGAGCCGAAGTACCAGCGGGTGAGCAAGTACCTCGAGGACCACCTCCGCCCCCACGACCGCGTCTTCGTCTGGGGCCACACTCCCGAGGTGTACTGGGCCTCCGGGGCGCTGCCGGGGACGCGGTTCCTGTCGGACGGCTTCGTGAACGGCGACTGGGGAGGACGGCCGCCGGGCGACACCTCGGCCGACGTCCCGACCCCTGGCGCCCGCGCGATGTTGATGGAGGACCTCTACTTCCGTCGCCCCCGTTACATCCTCGACACGACACCGGGCGCAATCCGTGGATCGCAGTACTACCCGATGAAGACGCTGCCCGAGCTCCAGCGCTACGTCGACCGCGACTACCGCTACGTCCGCACGATCGACGGGTACGCGATCTACGAGCGCCGGCCCGGTGCCCGGGTGGTCGCGAGCGCACGGGACGGCGCGCGTGCCGCGCGCGTCGCGACTCGCATCTGATGACCGGCGACGGGTCCCGGTGGAGTGCCGCGGCGCGGCCGCGCGCGACCGACTACGACTCGCAGTGGGCGGAGCTGGAGGCGCAGGGGGTCGACCCGCATGGTGAGGTCGCGTTCGTCATGGAGTACGCGCCGGCATCGGTGCTCGACGCCGGCGCTGGCACGGGCCGCGTCGCGATCGAGCTGGTCCGGCGGGGCGTCGACGCGGTCGGTGTCGATCTCGACGAGAGCTTCGTCGACGCGGCGCGCGAGAAGGCTCCCGAGCTCGAGTGGCACCTCGCCGACCTCGCGACAGTCCGGCTCGGTCGGCGCTTCGACGTCGTCGTCCTGGCCGGCAACGTGATGATCTTCCTCGCGCCCGGGAGCGAGGGCGCGGTCCTCGCGAACCTGCGCGACCACCTCGCGACCGGCGGGCGGATCGTGGCCGGGTTCCAGCTGCGGCGAGGAGGTCTCACGCTCGCCGGGCTCGACGAGACGGCCGCCGCGGTCGGTTTGTCGGTCTCGGAGCGCTGGGCCACGTGGTCCCGCGACCCGTACGCCGGCGGCGACTACGCCGTGTCGGTGCTCACTCCCACGCCGGGCTGGAGCGTTGACGTACTTCGAGCACGTCCACCCGTTTCGATGGACGTTCAGCTACCGAATCCGGTGCCCGACGTCCATCGAACGTCCGGCCACGCGGCAAACCGCCCGTCGGACGAGTCATCCGCGCCCACCCAGCCGTGATGCCGCTAGAAGTCACTCCGCGAGTGGGGCCGCTTCCTCGGCGATGGTGGTGTCGTCGCCGTGACCGGTGTGCACCACGGTGTCGGGCGGGAGCGTGAGCAGCCGGGTGCGGATCGAGCGCTGGATCGTGTCGTGGTCGGAGAACGACCGTCCGGTCGCGCCGGGACCGCCGCGGAACAGGGTGTCGCCCGAGAACACCCGGTGGTGCGCGGCGTCGTAGAGGCTGACGCCGCCAGGGGAGTGGCCCGGCGTGTGCAACGCGACGAGCTCGACGCCGCCGGCTCGGAACGTGTCGCCGTCGGCGATCTCACCGTCCGGCGCGCGCTCGGGGTACACGACGTCCCACAGCATCCGGTCGGCCGGGTGGATCACGATCGGTGCGCCGACCGCGTCGGCGAGCTCGGCCGCCGCGTTGATGTGGTCGTTGTGGCCGTGGGTGCACACGATCGCGACCACCCGCCGGCCGCGCACGCCGGCGACGATCGGCGCGGCCTCGTGCGCGGCATCGACGACGAGGCACTCGGTGTCGTCGCCGACGATCCAGATGTTGTTGTCGACCTCGAAGTCCTCGCCGTCGATCGAGAACGTCCCGTGCGTGACGACGTGATCGAGCGTCACAACACGACCACGGAACGGAGGACCTCGCCCCGCTCCATCTCTTCGCTCTCGGCCCTTCGGGCCGGGCCGCTGGGCCACGCGGGGCCGGGCGGATGCTGTGGCCGTCCGTTGTTGATCACAACACGACCACGGAACGGAGGACCTCGCCCCGCTCCATCTTCTCGAACGCGGCCTCGACGCCGTCGAGGGGGATGGTCTCGCTCACGAACCGCTCGAGTGGGAGGCGGCCCTGGAGGTGCAAGTCCACGAGCATCGGAAAGTCACGGCTCGGCAAGC
>CAZXCB010000181.1:0-6856 GCA_964639075.1 uncultured Bifidobacteriaceae bacterium
GACTGCACGTGCGCGAAGACCTGGAACCGGCCTTCGGACCCCGCGACGCCGAAGGTCATCGTGTCGGGCTGGACCGGCGACGACGTGTCGCCGCCCTCGTCGCCCTCGGCCTTGGGGGCCGGCATCCAGTCGATCCCCGAGACGTAGGAGAGGTAGTCGCAGTCGAGATCCGCTCGGCACACCTCGGCGGCGCGCCGCCACGTGTCCGGGCGCACCCGGACGACCAGCGTGCCGTGCGCGTCACCGTGGTCGACGATGCCCTCGCCGAGTGCCGCTTCGAAGCGCTCGAACTGCGCCGCGACCTCGGGATCGATCGCGTCGGGCTCGGGCTCCAGGGCGGGCGCGGCCGCGGGCGTCGCCTCGCCGGAGGGCTCCTCGGTCGTGTCGTCGGCCATGCGCCTACGCCCCCACCACCGGGAGCGGCACCGGGACCTCGTCGCCCATCACGGCCTCACCCCGCCAGCGCTCGGCGAGCTCGTCGTTGCCGATGCCCACGCCCTGGATGTGCTCCTGGAGCATGACGATCGCCTGGAGCAGCGCCTCGGGCCGTGGCGGGCAGCCCGGGATGTAGATGTCGACCGGGATGATCTGGTCGACGCCCTTGGTGACCGAGTAGGAGTCCCAGTACGGCCCGCCGCAGTTCGCGCACGAGCCCATCGAGATGACGTACTTGGGATCGGGCATCTGCTCGTAGAGCCGCTTGATCGCCGGCGCCATCTTGTCGGTGACCGTCCCCGAGATCACGACGAGGTCGGCCTGGCGCGGGCTCGCGGGGAACGGGATGACGCCGAGACGCATCATGTCGTAGCGCGGGCTCGCGAGCGCGGCGCCCATCTCGATCGCACAGCAGGCCAGCCCCCACTGGAACATCCAGAGGCTGTACTTGCGGCTGTAGTTGAGGAGCCACGTGACGGGCTTCAGGGGCTTGCGCCCGAAGACGCCCTTCTCCACTAGGCCCATCGCAGCACGCCCTTCCGCCAGGCGTAGACCAGCCCGAGGGCGAGGACCACGATGAAGACGATCATCGACACCGTCGCCTGCACGCCGAGCTCCTCGACCCGGGTCGCCCATGGGAAGATGAACACGGCCTCGACGTCGAACATGACGAAGAGCAGCGCGTACACGTAGTACCGCACGTTGGACTGTCCCCACCCGCCGACCGGGTCCGAGCCGGACTCGTACGTGACGTACTTCTCGGCCTGCGGGCGCGTCGGACGGACGAGCCGGCCGAGCCCCAGCATGCCGACGACCATGAGCAGTCCCGCGCCGATGAGCACGGCGACCGCGAGATACTCCCGGTAGTACTCCGTCACGCGCGCGGCCCCTCCAACCCGACGGCGAACCGGGCGAGTATATGTCTGGCGTTTTCGCCGTCATCAAACCGTGGCAGGCCCAATTTTCCGGAGCGAACGCGCCGTCGGCACCGATGCCCGCGCGGTGGTCGCCCGGCGGTTCGGCCCGCCCGTTTCGAGCCTTTCGCGGCGCCGACCGCGCCCGCTCGTGGCCGAAGCACGACGGGTCAGATGATCAGCGTGGCCTGGCGCGCGAAGTCGAGCACGACGGTCGGCAGGATTCCGACCCAGATCGTCATCACCACGCACACGGTGAGCACGGTGGCGATACCCACGCCGACCCCCACCCGGGCGGGTTCGACCTCGACCGCGTCGGGGACGTCCTGGTCGTCCTCGGACGCGAACATCGTGAGGATGACCCGCAGGTAGAAGTACGCGGTGATCACCGAGGTGACGACACCGACGAGCAGCAGCGCGTAGGAGTGCGCGTCCGCCGCGGCCGCGAACACGCCCAGCTTGGCGATGAACCCCGCCGTCGGCGGGATCCCGGCCTGGGCCAGCAGGAAGAACGCGAGCAGGCCGGCGACCACCGGGCGGCGGCGCCCGAGGGCGCGCAGGTCGCCGATGGCGTGCGTGTCGTCCCGCGCATCGAGCACGATGACCACGGCGAACGCGCCGATGGTCATGAACGCGTAGACGAACAGGTACACGAGCGCGGCCTCCAGGCCCTGGGCCGTGCCGGCCTGGACGCCGATCAGGACGTAGCCCGCGTGCGCGATCGACGAATACGCCAACAGCCGCTTGAGGTCGGTCTGGCGCAGCGCGGCGATGCTGCCGCCGAGCAGGGTGAGCAGGGCGAGCGCGAACACCAGCTCGCGCCAGTCCGCGCGGTAGGTCCCGAACGCGGTGAAGAGGATGCGCAGCAGCGCCGCGAACCCCGCGGCCTTCGTGGCCGAGGCCATGAAGGAGGTCACCGGGCTGGGCGAGCCCTCGTAGACGTCCGGGGTCCACATGTGGAACGGGACCGCGGCCACCTTGAAGCCCAGGCCGACGAGCAGCAACGCGAGGCCGGCGAGCAGCGTGCCTTCTTCGGTGAGCAGGTTCGTCGCCAGGAACTTCTGGATATCGACCAGTGACGTCGTGCCGGTGGCGCCGTAGGTGAGCGCCACGCCGTAGAGGAGGATCGCGGACGAGAACGCGCCGAGCACGAAGTACTTGATGCCGGCCTCCAGCGAGCGGGCCCGGGTCCGGTCGTACGCGGCGAGCACGTAGAGCGGGATCGACAGCACCTCCAACGCCACGAACACGACAATGAGGTCGTTGGCGGAGGCCATCGCCAGCATGCCCGCGACGGCGAAGAGCACGAGCGCGACGTACTCGGGCCGCGACTCGATGCCGCGCCGAACCAGGTACTCCGACGACAGCAGCAGCATCAGGAACGCGCTGACGACGACGACGGTGCCGACGAACACCGAGAACCCGTCGATCGCGACCATGCCCGCGACCGCGTCGGCGGGTCCCTCGTCGACGACGATGCTCCACTGCTTGGTGAGGAACAGGGCGGTGGCGGCGAGCCCGCCGAAGCCGATGGCGAGTGCCGGCCCGTAGACGCCGGCCCGGTCGCGCACGATGGAGCGCATCAGGATGATCAGGATCGCGGCGGCGACCGGGACGACGACGGGCGCGATCGAGTACCAGTCGACGCGCGGGATGGCGACGGCGATCATCGACATCCCCGGATCTTCACGGTCTCGTTGATCCGGTCGGCCTCGGGCCGGCTGAGGTCGGTGCGGCCGAGCTGGTTCTGGCGCTCGAAGTTCCGCATCACGCAGACGACCGTCGGCTCCACCCGGTCGAGCACCGGCTTCGAGTAGAGGCCGATGAACAGCGACAGCCCGAGCAGCGGCGCGACGATCGCTATCTCGCGCAGGTTGACGTCGGACATCGTGGCGTTCTCACCCTCGGGTACACCGGTGAACACGCGCTGGAACATCCAGAGCATGTAGACGGCGCCGAGGATCACGCCGACCGTCGCGACCACTGCGAACCACCGGTGGATCATGAACGTTCCGAGCAACGACAGGAACTCGCCGACGAAGCCGGAGAACGCGGGGAGCCCGATCCCCGCGAACGTCGCGATGAGGAACAACGCGGTGAGCTTGGGCGCCGACTTCCAAATGCCGCCGAACTGGTCGATGTCGCGGGTGTGCCGGCGCTCGTAGAGCATGCCGACGACGAGGAAGAGCGAACCGGTGGTGAGCGGGTGGCTCACCATCGTGAACGACGCGCCGTCGAGACCGAACACGGTGATCGAGAAGATGCCGAGGAGGATGAAGCCCATGTGCGCGACCGACGAGTACGCGATGACGCGCTTCGCGTCCTTCTGCATCGCCGCGACGATCGACCCGTACACGATGCCGATCACCGCGAGGGTGAGGAACAAGGGCGCGAACTTGGCCGACGCCCGGGGGAACAGCTCGAAGCCGAACCGCAGCACACCGTACGCGCCCATCTTCAGGATGACGCCCGCCAGCACGACGGAGCCCGCGGTCGGCGCCTCGGTGTGCACGTCGGGCAGCCACGTGTGGAACGGGACCAACGGCGCCTTGATCGCGAACGCGATCATGAACCCGAAGAACAGCCAGTACTCCTGGGTCGTCGTGAGACCCGTCCACGACGCGAGGACGCGGTAGTCGAAGGTCAGCACGCCGGTGTCGGCCTGGTGCAGGAAGGCCAGCACGAGCAGCGCCGCGAGCAGGAACGCCGAGCCCGCGGCGGTGTAGATGAAGAACTTCATCGCCGCGTAGCGGCGGTTCGCACTTCCCCATCCGGCGATGAGGAAGTACATGGGGACGAGCATCGCCTCCCAGAACACGAAGAACGCGACGAGGTCGAGCGAGAGGAAGATCCCCATGATCGCCGCTTCGAGGAGCAGGAACCAGAAGACGTACGCCTTCACCCGATGCTCGATCTTGGCCGATGCGATCAGGCCGACCGGGAACAGCAACGCGGTCGCGACGACCATGAAGATGCTGAAGCCGTCGACGCCGACGATGTAGCCGACGCCGAGCGCGTCGAACCATCGGTTGAACTCGAGGAACTGGAAGCCGCCGAATCCGACCTGGAACTTCCACAGGAGCAGACCGGCGAAGCCGAGCGTGGCGAACGACGTCATGAGCCCGAAGGCGCGTGCGAGCTCCGGTCGGCGCGACGGGGTCGCGAGCACCAGCAGCGCACCGAGCAGCGGCGTGACGATGATGGCGGTGAGGATCGGGTAGCCGCTCACGTCATCTGTCCTCTTGCCCCTGCGGGGCGCGCCGGACGGGCCACGCTCCGCTGGGTCGCGCGGCCGCCGGCGTCGATACGTTCCGCTCCGCTCACGTCAGACACCCACCCGCCAGATCGCCCAGACGAGAAGGGCCGCGGCACCGACCGCGAGGCCGAGCGCGTACTGGCGCACGAGGCCCGTCTGCACCTTGCGCAGCCCCGCGCCCGCGGCGCCGAAGCCCTTGGCGACGCCGTTCACGGCGCCGTCGACGACCTTCTGGTCGAACACGTCCGAGAGCCATGCCGCGCCGCGCCGGACCGGTCCGCCGACGAGTCGGGTGATGCCGTGGTCGTAGTACCAGGCGTGCCCGAACAGGCGCCCGAGCGGACCGAGCTTCTCGTTGAACGGGTCGACGGCCGGGTCCTCGAGGCCGCGCCGGTACAGGCCGAAGGCGTACACGGCACCGACGAGCGCGACACAGACCGCGACGACGTCGAGACCGGCGGCGACCCAGAAGCCGGTGGGCTCGGGCGCCGACGTCCCGGCGAACACCGGCTCGAGGAAGTCGGTGAGGAACTCGAGGTTGACGAACGGCAGGTCGAGCAGTCCACCGATGATCGTGAGACCGGCGAGGACCAGCACCGGGAACACCATGACCCCGGTGCCCTCGTGCGGATCGCCGTGATGGGCGGGCGGCTTCGGCTCGGTGCCGTAGTCGACCGTCGGCGAGGCGGTGGGGTCGGGCTCGGCGTGGGCTTCGGCGATCTCGACGGCTTCCGCACCGGCGTCGATCAGCGCGGTCGCGACCGGCGGATGGAAGCGCTCGTTGCCGAAGAAGACGAGCAGGACCTCACGCGACATGTACAGGGCGGTGAGCAGTGCCGCGAAGAGCCCGATCGCGTACACGCCGTAGTCGTGGCCGAAGAACGCGCTCGCGAGCACGTCGTCCTTCGCCCAGAAGCCCGAGAGGGGCGGTATCCCCATGATGGCGATGGTGGCGATGACGAATCCCAGCGCGGTGGCCGGCATGTACTTGCGCAACCCACCCATCGTGCGGATGTCCTGGTTGTCGTGCGACCCGTGGATCACGGTGCCCGATCCGAGGAACAGCGTCGCCTTGTAGAACGCGTGCACCAGCACGAAGAACACGGCGATCGCGTACGCGCCGACCCCCGCGGCGAGGAACATGTAGCCGAGCTGGCTCACGGTGCTGTACGCGAGGACGCGCTTGATGTCGGGCTGGACGAGGGCGACGGTGCCGGCCAGCAACGCGGTGAGCGCCCCGACGATGGCGACCACCTCCATGGCCGAGCCGCTGCGCTCGAAGAACGGGTTCGCGCGACAGACGAGGAAGACCCCCGCGGTGACCATGGTGGCGGCGTGGATCAGTGCGGAGACGGGCGTCGGGCCTTCCATCGCGTCGGGAAGCCAGACGTGCAGGCCGATCTGGGCGCTCTTGCCGATGCAGCCGACGAAGAGCAGCAGGGCGATCGCGGTGGCGGTGCTCTTGTCCACCCCGCCGACGTTCGCCATCGCCGAGTAGTCGAGGCTGCCGAGCGCGCCGACGATGAAGAACATCGCGATCATGAAGCCGAAGTCGCCGACGCGGTTGGTGACGAACGCCTTGACCGACGCGCTCGAGGCTCGGGTGCGCTCGAACCAGAACCCGATGAGCAGGTACGAGCAGAGCCCGACGCCCTCCCATCCGAGGAACGTGAGCAGGAAGCTCGACGCGAGGACGAGGACGAGCATCGACGTGGCGAACAGGTTGAAGTAGGCGAAGAAGCGCGAGAACCGCTCGTCCCCGTGCATGTAGCCGATCGCGTACAGGTGGATCAGCGAGCCGACGCCGGTGACCAGCAGGGCCCAGGTGATCGACAGCGGATCGGCGAGGAAGCCGACGCTGACCTGGAGGTTCCCGGCCTGGAGCCAGGTGAAGAGGTCGGTGACGTTGCTGCGCTCCTCGGCGGGCAGCGACAGCAACGCGAACAGCATCACGACCGACCACACGAAGGCGAGGGCCATCAAGACCGTGGCGAGCCACCCTGCCTTGGGGTCACCGATGCGCTTGCCTGCGAGGGCCAGCACCACCGCGCCCGTGAGGGGCAGCACCGGCACGATCCACACCAGGTCGAGAAGATCTCTCGCGTTCATACCCGCTCATGCCCTTTCGGGGCGGGCCGCTCGGGCCACGCTCCGCTGGATGGGCGGCTGCCTGTCGAAATGCGTTCCGCTGCGCTCTGCATACCCGCCCTCAGCCCCGCATCAGGTCGACGTCGTCGGCGGTCGCGCCACT
>CAZXCB010000182.1:0-6850 GCA_964639075.1 uncultured Bifidobacteriaceae bacterium
GCGGTCCTCGCGGACCTCGGACCGGTGACCGACCGCACGCGCTGGCGGGCCGCGTGGGCGGGCGCGAGCGCCCGCGCGGCGCGCGCCCAGGACGCCGTCCTGGACTCGTGGCCGGAGTGCTCGGAGCCGCGCGGCGCCCGCGACGTTCTCGCCGCGCTCCGCGGGGGCGGCGCGTTGGTCGTCGCGTCGAGCATGCCGGTCCGGGACCTCGAGTCCTTCGGTCACCCGCGCGCCGATGTCGCGGTGATCGCGAACCGTGGCGTCAACGGGATCGACGGCTTCGTCTCCACCGCGCTCGGCATCGCGCTCACGCACCCCGCGCCGACGGTCGCGCTCTGCGGTGACCTCAGCTTCCTCCACGACGGCGGCGGGCGGCTCGCGGCGCGAGCGCTGCAGGTGGACGCGGTGTTCGTCGTGATCGACAACGGCGGCGGGGGGATCTTCTCGTTCCTGCCCCAGGCCGATCTCCCGCGTCACTTCGAGACGTTGTTCGGGACCCCTCCCGACAGTGATCTCGCCGCGATCGCGGCGGCGCACGGCTTCGAGGTGACCGCGGTGCGCGCGCCCGACGAGGTGGTCGGGGCCGTCGAGCGTGCGATCGCACGCGGCGGGTTGCACGTGGTGCGGATCCCCACCGATCGGGCCCGCAACGTCGAGCACCATCGTGAGGTGTGGCGCGCCGTCGCGGGCGCGCTCACGGAGCGGTCAGCGCCCGCAGCACCGGGGTGAGCTTCGCGTCGACCTCGGCCCATTCGAGCTCCGGCTTGCTGCCGGCCACGATCCCGGCGCCGGCGCGCACCAGGGCGCGGCGCCCGTCGGCGGCCACGATCTCCGCGCTTCGGAGCGCGACCGCGAGCTCGCCGTCGCCGCGTGCGTCGACCCACCCGACGGGTCCCGCGTAGTGGCCGCGACCGTGTGGCTCCCAACGCTCGATCAGCGCGAGCGCGGCGTCGGTCGGTGTGCCACCGACGGCCGGAGTCGGGTGGAGAGCCAGCGCCAACGAGAGCGCCGACGGCGTGTCGGGCCCGGCGACCGCGCGGATCGTGGTGGACAGGTGGGCCACGTCGGCGAGCGGTACCGGAGTCGTCGCGCCGACGGCGACCGTGGTGCACGAGCGCGCGAGCTCACGCGCGATCGCATCGACCACGAGCCGGTGCTCGTGCTGGTCCTTGGCCGAGCGCGCGAGCCGATCGAGATCGTCGGCGTCGTGGGGGTCGGGGATCGACCCGGCGAGCGGGCGCGCGGTGACCGTGCTCCCGGCGCGCCGGACGAGCAGCTCCGGCGACGCGCCGACGACCCGATCCGTGGCGAAGAGGAAGCGCCCCGGCTCCCGGGCCGCGAGCCGACGGAGCAGCCAGACCGGGTCGATCCGTCGCTCGGCCTCGATCCGGACGGCGCGCGCGAGCACGACCTTCTCGACGCGCCCGGCACGGATCTCCGCGAGCGCGGCATCGACCGCGCGGCGCCACGCATCGGAGGTCGTGAGGCACTCGGCGCGGGTCGCACCCGGACCCGAACGGTCGACGGCCGTGGCCGGATCCGGCGTCCCCACGCGCGTTCGGTCTCCCGGACCGATCTCGGTGCGCCACGCGGACCCGTCGGTCGCCCGACCCTCGACCCACGCCGGGATGGTCATCACGTGCTCGGCCGCGCCGAGGAAGGGGAGGCTCCCGACGGCGATGGCGCCGGTGCCGGGCTGCCCGACGTCGTCGCGGACCTCGATGCCGGCCAGCGCGTCGTCGACGCGGCGCGCGGGCACGCGGGCCGCGACACCGCCGGTCACGAAGCCCACGCCCTCGCGTTGCCACACGAAGCCGTCCGGGCCGAACCGATCGATCGGGTCGATCCGTTCGCCCGCCGGATCTCCGCGCACGGTCCGTGCCACCAGCGCTCGGGTCTCGACGTCGAGGGTGCTCACGTCCGAGCGCCTTCGTCGGCGGTGCGCACCGGTCGGGTCCCCGTGAGGAGTTGCACCGCGCCGGCCATCATCGTCCGCCGGCACACGTCGTCGAGTCCCGCCGCGGCGAGCAGGGCGACGAGCCCGTCGCCGTCGGGCAGGTACGCGGTCGACGCCGGCAGGTAGCGATAGGCCGCGCGGTCACCGAAGAGCCCACCGATCGCCGGGACAGCGTGTCGGAACCACGCGCCGTGACCGAGCCGGACGAGCCGGCCCGTCGGCTCCGCGGCGTCGAGGAACGCGACGCGGCCGCCGGGCCGCAGCACGCGGACGCACTCGCGGACGAAGGCGTCGAGGTCGGTGAGGTTCCGCAGCGCGAACCCGCACGTCACGCCGTCCGCCGAGTGGTCGGTGACGGGCAGCGCGAGCACGTCGGCGCGCACCAGCGGGCTGTCCACCCGACGGTGCGCGAGCATCCCCGCGGAGAGGTCGACCCCGATCGGGCGGAGCCCGAGCCGCTCGAGGTCTCGGCAGAGATCCCCGGTGCCGCAGGCGAGGTCCAGCACCCGCGCGCCGGCGGGGAGGCCGAGGGCGTCGACGGTCCGGCGGCGCCACCCGGCGTCCTGGCCGAGCGAGATGACCCGGTTCAGGCGGTCGTAGGTGGGCGCGACGCGGTCGAACATCGCGGTCACGGTCGCGCGCTTGTCGTCACCGGTCGGGAGCTCGACGCCGCTCAGCCCGGCCACGTGTCCTCGATCCGGCGGGCGGAGGCGGCGTCGGCGGCCGCGCGTTCGCTCGCGTCGCCCACGGACTCGAGGTGGTCCTGTGCCACCTGGAGCAACACGCGGCGGAAGTGCTGGGCGACGAGCGTCCCCGTCGCCGGCAACAGGCGACGGAACGTGCCGACGAGGCGGGCCGCCCGCTCGTCGTCGCTCAGGTCGGCGGCGAGCAGCGGTCGGCGCACGTGCTCGTCGAACAGCGCGACCGCGGCCTCGGCGACGCCGACGGTCGCTGCGTGGTGGCGGCGTGCCAGCTCGAGCAGCGCGGAGAGCGGTACCCCCGCTTCGAGCAGCTGCACGCCCGCGCTCACGACCTCGACGTCCGCGGCGGTGTAGTGGGGGACGCCGTCGTGCACGCGCGGCAGGAGCAGCCCTTCGGCGACCACGGCCTCGATCAGGGGTGTCGGGACGCCCGACCGGCGCGCGAGGTCGTCGATGGTGAGGAACTCCTCGGCGTCGAGCCCGGCGTCGGCGATCGCCTCGGCGAGCGGACGGTCGACCGCGGCGAGCCGCCCGTCGAGCACCCGGCCGATCATCGCGAGCGTGAACCCGTCGGCCTGGAGCTCGCGGATCTGCTGGAGGCGGTGCAGGTGCTCCGGCCCGTACCACGCGACCCGTCCGGTGCGCTCGGGCGGACCGAGCAGTCCGCGCTTCTGGTAGAAGCGGATGGTGTCGACGGAGACCTCGGACCGGGTGGCGAGGTCCTCGACCCGCCACCGTGGCGGCTCGGGATCGGTGGGCATGCTCCGAGCATAGGAGCAGTTGCTCCCACGATTCATACGGCGCCGGACGGCTGACCGCGGCGACCGGATCCGACCAGGTGGCGGGTGCGACGGGCTCGCCCGAGGGGTCGAGCCGGTCGCGTCAGCCGGTCGGACCGTCGACGAGCGCCACGGTGCGCCCGACGGTCTCCCGGTTGCCCATCGCCTCGATGGCCGCGGGGAGGTCGTCGAAGGCGATGACCTGCCCGATGACGGGCCGGATGCGGCCGGCCTCGACGCGCTCGACGATCTCGCGAGTGATCCGCGCGCCGAGCTCGGGTGTGGCGAAGTTCCAGCCCATCGCGGTCTTGAGGAATCCGGCCATCTCCGGCGGCGCGTACGCGAGCATCACGGTGCACAGCTTGATGTTCGACAGCATCAGCCGCCGCGGGACGAGGAACGGCTCGTCCGCGACCTCCTTGTTGGACGCGAACCCCATCATCACGTAGCGCCCGTTGTACCTGGTGCACTTCAGCGACGGTTCGAGGACGGCCTCGCCGACGTTGTCGAAGACCATGTCGACGCCGAGACCGTCGGTCTCCGCGAGCACGACCTCGGCGAAGTCCCCGGTGGAGTAGTCGATCGCGACGTCGGCACCGAGGTCGCGACACAGCTGCACCTTCGGCGCGCCGCCCGCGGTCGCGAGCACACGCGCGCCCGCGTCCCTCGCGAGCTGGATCGCCGCCGACCCGGATCCTCCTGCCGCCGCGTGGATCAGCACCGACTCGCCGGCCTGCAGGTCCCCGCGGTCGAAGAGCCCGAGCCAGGCGAGATGGAACGGGAAGTAGAGCGCGGCCGCGTCGGGGAGCGGGATCGACTCGGGGATCTCGAAGGCGGACGCGGCGGGGCAGATCGCGTACTCGGCGAAGCCGCCGTGCGCACCCTGGGTTGTCGCGGCCACCCGCCGACCGAGCAACGCCTCGGTGCCCGGCCCGCAGGCGTCGACGATCCCGAACACCTCCATCCCGGGCGCGGAAGGCAGCTCGGGGCGCACCATCATGTTCCCGCCGGTGACACGTTCGAGGTCGTTGAGGTTCAGCGGGATCGCCTGGACCGCGACGCGGACCGTGCCGGCTTCGGGCTCAGGGACGTCGACGACGTCGAGGTGCAGCACTTCGGTCGGTCGTCCGTACCGGTGTGTGCGCCAGGCGCGCATGCGTCCGCTCGTCATGTCCGTGCGCCGCGTCCTTCGGCGTCCACGGGCATCTCAGCACTCTACCGGCGCGGCGACGGGCGTGATGGTCCTCCCTGTGCCGCTACGCCAAGCGGTACAGGACGAACTGCGGATGGGCGACCTCGAGGGCGTCGACCGTCGCGAAGCCGGCTTCGGTCGCGTAGCCGCGCATCGTGTCGGGTCGGATCACCGTCCCGGTGCCGACGCCGCCGTCCTGCATGCTGACGGCGAGACAGTGCAGGGTCGAGAACGAGTAGAAGAAGCGTTCCATCTCGTTGGTCGGCACGGTGAAGCTGTCCTCGGTGCGTTCGTCGACCACCAGCACCGTTCCGGACGTGCCCGCGAGCGTGCGCATCGTGCGCAGGATCCCGACCGGGTCGGGAACGTCGTGGAGCATCTCGATGGCCATCACGAGGTCGTAGTCGCCGCTGATCGTCGGGTCGGCGGCGTCACGCAGCTCGAACCGGGCACGATCGGCGACGCCGGCGGCCTCCGCGGCCTGCTGCGCGACCGCGATGGAGGCCGCGTCGAGGTCGTAGCCGTCGACCTCGACGTTCGGGTACGCGCGAGCGATGGTGATCGCGGCCAGGCCCTCGCCGCAGCCGACCTCGGCGATGCGGACCGGCGCACCCACCTCCAGGCGTGCCTGCACCTCGGGGAGCGCCGGCAGCCAGTTCTGGGTCAGGTGGTTGACGAACACCGGACGGGTGAAGGCGGCCTGGAGGTCGTGGAGATCGAACAACCCGAACGCCGCGCCGGTGCCGGCTCGGAATTCCTCGACCATGATGTCGATCGCCTTCGCCACCCACGGCACCACCGCCGCGCACGGCTTCATGCAGGCTTCGCTGTCGTCGTCGAGGAGCACATGCGCGTGGGCATTCGGCAGCTCGAAGCGGCGCGCGCCCGGGGGTTGCGACGTGTCCTCGACGTCCACCACTCCGGCAACTGCTTGCTGCTCGAGCCATTCCCGCGCGTAGCGCGGTGCGATGCCGGCCCGGGCGGCCAGCTCCGAGGCCGTGACCGGTCCCACGCCGGCGAGGGCCTCGTAGAGCCCGAGTCGGAGACCCAGCTCGACGTTCGCGAGCTCCATCGTGGCGAGACACGCGCCGAACAAGCCTCCGGCGAACTCCTCGACCCGCGCTTCGTCCGCAGCCGTCAACTCGATCGCCGCCATGACACCCTCCCGTGTACCAGGACTCGGACATCTAACCCTGAACCTGCCCGCAGGACAACGGCACGGATCCGCGCCATGATCGGACCGGGTTGGAGTGCGACGGCGAGGAGGATACCGTGGCGAAGAGCTTCAGCGGCCGCATCGAGGTCGACATCAGGGAGTCGGAGCCGGACTGGGCGCCCTTCCTCGCACCCAAGGCGCCCGACGGCGCGCCGAACGTCCTGTTCCTCGCGTGGGACGACCTCGGCTACGCGACGATGGACATCTTCGGCGGTCCGGTCGAGTGCCCGAACATGCGACGGATCGCGGACCGTGGGGTCAAGCTCGCGAACTTCCACACGACCGCGCTGTGCTCGCCCACGCGGGCATCCCTGCTGACCGGGCGCAACGCGACGTCGAACGGGATGGCGACGATCGCCGAGTTCGCGTCGGGCTTCCCCGGCATCTCGACGCGCATCCCGTTCGAGTCCGGCTTCATCTCGGAGGTGCTGGCCGAGCACGGCTACAACACGTACTGCATCGGGAAGTGGCATCTCACGCCGGGTGAGGAGTGCAACCTCGCCGCGTACAAGGGCCGGTGGCCGCTCGGCCGCGGCTTCGAGCGCTTCTACGGCTGGCTGGGTGGTGAGACCAACAACTGGTACCCGGACCTGGTGCACGACAACCACCAGATCGACGCACCGGGGCGGCCGGAGGACGGCTATCACGTGGCCGACGACCTTGCCGACCGGGCGATCGAGTTCATCCGCGACGCGAAGGTGATCGACCCGGACAAGCCCTTCTTCATGTACCTCGCCCCACAGGCCGGTCACGCGCCGCACCAGGCGCCGGTCGAGTGGATCGACCGGTACAAGGGGAGGTTCGACGAGGGCTACGAGGCGATCCGGGCCGGGATCCTCGCGAAGCAGATCGAGCTGGGCCTGTTGCCCGAGGGCACCGAGCTCTCCGGGATCAACCCGCACGGTGAGCCGACCCGGACCGGTCCCGACGGGCAGCCCTGGCCCCAGCTCGACACGGTCCGACCGTGGGACTCGCTCGGTGCCGACGAGCAGCGCCTGTTCGCGC
>CAZXCB010000183.1:0-6831 GCA_964639075.1 uncultured Bifidobacteriaceae bacterium
GCCACCGTGCTCCTCGCCGACGAGATCAACCGGGCGTCGCCCAAGACCCAGTCGGCGCTGCTCGAGGCGATGGAGGAGCGCCAGGTCACCGTCGACGGTCACACCTACCCGCTCGGCCCGCCGTTCATGGTCATCGCGACCCAGAACCCGATCGAGCTCGAAGGCACCTATCCCCTGCCCGAGGCCCAGCTCGACCGGTTCCTCATGCGCCTCGAGATGGGGTACCCCGACCGCGACGCCGAGCTCGACATCCTCGAGGCCGACCGCGACCACGCGGCCGCGGCGGAGCTCGCTCCGGTGATCACGAGCGCGGAGCTCGTCGAGCTCAGTCGCGAGGCGAGCCAGGTGCACGTGGCGCCGGCGATCCGCGAGTACATCGTGCACCTCGTCGCCGCGACGCGTCGCCACCCGGCATTGGACCTCGGCGCGAGTCCGCGCGGTGCGCTCGGACTCCAACGCGCCGCCCGGGCCTGGGCCGGCGCCTCGGGACGCGACTTCGTGCTGCCCGACGACGTGAAGCACCTCGCGGGTCCGGTCCTCGCCCACCGCCTGATCCCGAGCGGCGAGGCCGAGCTGCGCGGCGTCGGCGGCCGAGAGGTCGTGGCCGAGCTGCTCGCCTCGCTCCCGGTACCGGGCACCACGGGCTGAGCGCGTGCCGTCGCCGCACGCGCCCGGACCCTCCGGTGGATCGACCGCGCTCACTCGCCGCGGCTGGTCGCTGCTCGGGGCCGCGATCGGGCTCCTGGCGGCCGGCCGGCTGCTGGGCGCCGCCGAGCTGACCGTGCTGGGCCTCACCGCGGGCGGCTTGCTCGGCACGTGCGTGATCTGGACCCGGTCGCGCACCGTGCCACTCGGCCTGCGGCGGGAGCTCCGCCCGGACCGCGTCCACGTCGGCGGCGAGGCCCGCGTCGACCTCGAGGTGCGCGCCGGCGCCGCGGCGCCCCAGGTGACGGTCACCGACGCATTCGACGACGGCCGGCGGGCCGCGCGCTTCATCGTCCCGGCGCTCGAGCGCGGCCAGTCCGCGCGTGCCGCGTACCGGGTCCCGACCGACCGGCGCGGTCGCTTCCGGGTCGGCCCCGCCGTCGTCGGCATCGCGGACCCGTTCGGCCTCACGGCGCGGGCGGTCACGTGGTCGGACGGCATCGCGGTCATCGTGCGGCCGCGCGTCCACGAGTTGCGCGAGGTCGTCGGCGCGCCGGGACCCTGGCGGGCTGCGGTTCCGAACCGCGCACGCGTGCCGGTCCCCACGGCCGCGCCCGACGAGTTCCTCGCCCTCCGCGACTACGAGGTCGGCGACGACCTGCGGCGGATCCACTGGCGCTCGACGGCGCGCCTCGGCGACCTCGTCGTCCGCGACGACGAAGCGGCGTGGCAGCCTCAGACCGTCGTCGTCCTCGACAACCGCGCCGGCGCACATCGCGCCGGCTCCTACGAAGCCGCGATCGAGGCCCTCGCCTCGATCGCGCTCCGGCTCGGACGGGCCGGTCGCTCGCTCGAGATCCTCACCACCACCGGTCGTCACCTCGGCGGCGCGCCGGGCGCGGTCCCGCGCGCCGACGCCCTGCTCGACGAGCTCGCGCTCCTCGGGCCCGACCCGGACGACTCGGTCGCACCCGCGGTGCGCCGGCTCCGCGCGCCCGCACGGCGTGGGCGCCTCATCGTGGTCACCGGTGCGCCCGCGGACCTCACGATGTTCACCGGGCTCGCCGGTCCCGGCGCCCCGGTCACGATCGTCGTGTGTGCCGACGCGGCGGCGGCCGGCTCCGCCCATCTCACCGTCGTCGACGGCCGCCCGGGGCACCTCGTCACCTCGTGGGACTCACAACACGCGGCCGGTCGGGCGCGCCGCGGGCGACGGTCGGTCGGATGACCGCGACCGCGGCGCCGGGACGGGCCGGTGCGCGGCCGGACGCGAGCCGCGCCATCAGCTCGGTGACGAGCCCGTGGGTCCAGTCGGGTGCGCTGGCCCTGGTCAGCGCGGCCGCGGCGCTGGCCTTCTCGCGGGTCTTCGGCGATGCGACCTTCGCCGGTCCCCTGCTGCTCGCGGTCCTCGTGCCGCACGGCGTCGGGCTCGTCGGCCGCACCCGGGGCTGGACGATCGGCACCACGTTCGCCCTCGCCGCGATCGCCGTCGCCGTCACGCTCGTCTGGGTCGCGGCCGGCGACCACACGACCTACGGCCTGCCCACCGGCGCGACCGCGCACCGGATCGGTCACCTGCTCGATTCCGGTTGGGCCGTGTTCCGCACCGGGATCGCGCCGGTGGATCCGCGCCCGGGTGTCGTGCTGCTCTGCTCCCTCGCGGTCGCGACCGTCGCGCTCACCGCCGACGCGATCGCCCGCCGCCCGGACGTCACCCTCGCCGCGCTCGCGCCGTCGCTCGTGCTCTTCGTGGTGACCGGCACGCTCGGCACCGCGGAGCTCCGCGTGCCGGTCACGATCGCGTACGTCACTGCCGCCCTCGTCGAGCTCGCGATCGCCAACGCGGCGCGCGTCGAGCGACGCCGTACGTGGTTCACCGGCCGGCGCCTCGCGTCGGATGCGTCGGTCGTGCGCAGCGCTGCCGCGGTCGGCGGCGCCGCGCTCCTCGTCGGGCTCGTCCTCACACCGCTCGTGCCCGGCGTCGACGACGGACCGTTGCTCCGGTACCGCAACTCGACCGGACGCTCGGCCGGCCTCGGCGACTACCAGGGGGTCAGCCCGCTGGTCGACCTGCGCGCCCGGCTGCGCGAGCGCACCGACGTCGAGCTCTTCCGCGTCAAGTCGCCGCGCGCGCTCTACTGGCGGCTCATCGCGCTCGACCGCTTCGACGGCACGACGTGGAGCCTGGCCACCGAGGCGAGGGACGCGCGCGACGTGCTCGGGACGACGCCGGGCGCCCGGACCGTGCGCCAGCGCTACTCCATCGGCTCGCTGTCGGACCAGTGGGCGCCCGCCGCATACGAGCCCGTCGAGACCAACCTCGGCGGCGCGCGCATCGTCCCCGAGTCGCGGACGCTCATCGCGCCGACCCAGGTGAGCGGCCTCGACTACCAGGTGCACTCGGAGATCGAACCGACCCCGTCCGCCGAGGCCATCGCCGCGACCGCAGCAGCCGTGCCCACGGCGCTCGCACCCCACCTCGCCCTCCCCGACTCCTTTCCCCGTGCGCGCATCCGCCAGGCCCGGGCGATCACGGCCGGCGCCGCGACGCCCTGGGACAAGGCCCAGGCGCTCCAGCAGTTCTTCACCGACGGTTCCTTCACCTACGACCTCACGGTGAAGCTCGAGGACGACCAGCACGCGATCGACGAGTTCCTCGACACGCGCCGTGGCTTCTGCCAGCAATTCGCCGCGGCCTACGCCGCACTTGCACGCGGCATCGGCATCCCGAGCCGCGTCGTCGTGGGCTTCACTCCCGGTGACTTCGACGCGACGACCGACGAGTACGTCGTGCGAGGCGGCAACGCGCACGCATGGGTGGAGGTGTGGCTGGCCGGGTTGGGCTGGCGCACGATCGACCCGACGCCGGCCGGCCCGCTCCCGGGCCAGGCCGACGCACGCGCCGGAACGACCGCACCTCGCGGACGGGACGGGGCCACGCCGTCGACGACGGTCACGAGCACACCGACCGCGACGTCGACTCCCGGTGCGACGTCGGGCGCGGCCGCGCCGCGCCGGCCCGGCGAATCGGCGATCACGATCCGCTCGCCCCACGGCTCCTCGTGGTCGACCCGCACGCTCCTGCTCGTCGCGCTCGGCGCCGCGCTCGTCGTGTTCGTGATCGCGCTCCTCGTGCGCCGACGGGCGCGCCCCGGCCGGATCCGTCGGCGCCGTCGAACCGCGCCGGAGCCGCGCACCCGTGTCCTCGGCGCGTGGTCGGACGCGGTCGAGACGTGCACCGCGATCGGGCTGCCTCTCACCGATTCGCTCACCCCCGCGGAGCACGCGGCGGTGGTCGGCGGCGACCCCGTGTCGCGCGCCGCGGCGGAGCCGTTCCGCGCACTGGTCGACGTCTACGAGCAGGCGGCGTACTCGCCTCGCCCAGTGGCCGACGACGCACCGGATCGGGCCTGGGACGCCGCGGACGCGGTGCGTGACGCGATCCGCTCCGCGATCCGGACCACCCGCGGTGAGCCCGTGGACGCGACGCGCTGACGGTCGGGATGGGTCCGGGTCGAGAGCGGCGCGGGGTGTTCAGACGGTGTCGTCGCGGCGCCAGCGGTCCTTGACCTTGCGCGACGCCGAACCGAAGAAGCCGCCGACCGAGCCTCCGCGGAACGACGACGTGAGGTTGTCCATCCCGGCCTTGCCGAGCTTGCGGGCGTTGCGCTCGATCACGAGCAGGCACGCGAGCATGACGAGGAAGCCGACGAAGCCGAGCACGAGCACCTTGGTGAAGGTGGCGACGAGGAGCACGAGCCCGGCGATGAAGCCCGCCACGGCCCACTTGATCGCTCGCGCGGCATGGCGGTAGAGGGTCGTCTCGGAGACCTGCTGCACCAGCCCCGGGTCGGTGGCGGTGAGGTTGGCCTCGATCTCCTGCAGGATCCGGAGCTCTTCGTCCGACAGCGGCATCAGGCAATCTTCGCGCACCGGGAGGCCCCCCTCAACGCGGAGGCACCACCGCCGCCCCGACGGACGCCGGAACGACCACCGCACCACCCGACCGGGCCGACGCGTAGGCGGCCTCCACCACCTCGTGGGCGGCGAGCGCGGTGTCGACGTCGGGGCGCCCGGAGGCCGCTCCGGCGCCGCTGACCAGGGCATCCAGGAAGTCCTTGCTCGGCGCGGCGTACTGGGCCACGGACTTCGCGAGCACCTCCGGGGTGGACAGCCGGCCGATCCACTCCGGCGGCGGCGCCGTGACCGCCTCGACGCCCGCGGACGTCTCGACCTGGACCGGGCCGAGGTAGTCGTCCTCGGTCCAGAGCATCGCGTCCTCGCAGAACAGCTCGAGGCGCCGTGTGGACGGGCGGGTGAGCACCTGATGCCACACGCTCGTGAGCGTCGCCGTTGCGCCCGACCCGAATCCGAAGCGCACCGCGGCGACGTCCTCGATGCCGGGATGCCCGAAGGTCTCGGCCGTGGCCGCGCTGACCTCGGTGACCGGGCCGAGGATCCAGCGGATGAGGTCGACGTCGTGGATCGAGTGCTCGATGAGCGTGCCCCCGCCGGCTTTGGTCACGTCGGCCCGCCACGTCGAGCCGTACATCCCCTGGATCGGGAAGTACTGGTCGTCCCGGAACACGATCGCCATCGGGCGGCCGTATCGACCCGACGCGACCGCCTCGGCGAACGCGGCGAACACCGGCGCGTGGCGCAGGACCAGACCCACCTGATGCGGGCGGCCACGCAGCGCGTCGGCGATCGCGCGGCACTCCGCGATGGTCGGAGCGAGCGGCTTCTCGCAGAAGACCGCGAGATCCCGATCGACCGCGGCGGTGACGGCCTCCGCGTGTCCGGCAGTCCAGGTGCAGATCCACGCGACGTCGACGTCGTCGAGTGCGGCGTCGAGACGGTCGAACGGACGGGCCTCGTGATGGCCCGCGATCCTCGCGGCGCGCTCGCGGTCGGGATCGAACGTCGCGGTCACGGCCGCGTCGACGAGCCCGGCCCGACTCAGCTGGGCGAGCGCGTACGAGTGCACCGTCCCGATGTGGCCGCAACCGATGAGCCCGATGCGCAGCACGTCACTCCCCTCGTTCGTCCGACTCGTCGTCCGGACCCCAGAGGCTGCCACGCCGCCCGGTCCGGACGCCGCCCGAGGCGAACGCGGCGCGCCCGACGGCATCCGTGCCGAACCGGGCGCGCACCGCGTCGAGCGTGCGCTCGAGCGCTTCCTGCTCCGGTGACACCGCCCCCGGATCGCTGGCGCTCCCGCCGAGGTCGAGCGCGCCCTGGATCCCGGCCGGCTCCTCGAGACCAAGCGCGGTCACCCCGAGGAGGCGCACACCGTCGCGCAGATCGACCGCCGCGAGCAGCGCGAGCGCCGCGTCGGCGATCGGCGCCGCGAGGTCGGTCGGGAACTCGAGCGTGTGCGCGCGCGTGATCGTGGTGAAGTCGGCGTAGCGCAGCTTGAGCTGCGCGGTCCGCGCGACCTTGCCCTTCGCGCGCAGGCGCGCCGCGACGAGGTCGGCCATGCGCACGACGTCCTGCTCGAGCCCGCGCCGGTCGTGCCGGTCGGCCGCGAACGTCTCCTCGTGCCCCATCGACTTCATCGCGCGCTCGGGCTCGACCGCGCGGTCATCGCGGTTCCACGCCAGTGCGTACAGGTGCGCGCCGAGGTGCGCGCCCAGCCGGCGCTCGAGCGTGGCCTCGGGGGTGCGGGCCAGCTCGCCGATCGTCGCGATCCCGAGGCCGTCGAGCTTCGCGTGGGTCTTCGGGCCGACTCCCCACAGCCGCCGGACCGGCAGCGGGTGCAGGAACTCGAGCTCGGCTCCGGGCTCGACGACGAGGAGCCCGTCGGGCTTGGCCAGGTCGCTCGCGATCTTGGCGAGCATCTTCGTGGTCGCGACCCCGACCGACGCCACGAGCGCCAGCTCGGCGCGGATGCGCTCGCGCAGGTGCTCGCCGATCTCGGGACCGGAGCCGAGGAGCCGATGCGCGCCCGAGACGTCGAGGAACGCCTCGTCGAGCGACAGCGGCTCCACCAACGGGGTCACCGAGTGCAGGATCCCCATCACGTCACGACTCACCGCGGCGTACACGTCGAGGCGGGGTGCGACGAAGACGCCCTCGGGGCAGGCGCGGCGCGCCCGGGTCGTCGGCATCGCGCTGTGGACCCCGAAGGCGCGCGCCTCGTAGCTCGCGGCGGCCACGACCCCCCGACCACCGAGCCCGCCGACG
>CAZXCB010000184.1:0-6827 GCA_964639075.1 uncultured Bifidobacteriaceae bacterium
GTGGGCCTTCACGGTCCCGTTCGTCTGCGGCGCGACGAACCTGGGGGAGGCGCTCCGGCGGATCTCCGTGGGAGCGTGCATGATCCGCTCCAAGGGCGAGGCCGGCACCGGCAACATCGTCGAGGCCGTCCGGCACCTCCGTTCGATCCTCGGCGCCATCCGCGCGCTCACCGTCGCGTCGCCCGAGGAGCTGTTCGCGGCCGCGAAGGAGCTGCGCGCCCCGGTCGACTTGGTGCAGGAGGTGGCGGCGCGCGGCGAGCTCCCGGTCCCGATGTTCTGCGCGGGCGGGATCGCGACGCCCGCCGACGCGTCGCTCGTGATGCAGCTCGGCGCGCAAGCGGTCTTCGTCGGCTCCGGCATCTTCAAGAGCGAGCAGCCCGAGGTGATGGCGAAGGCGATCGTCGAGGCCACCACGCACTTCGCGAACGCCGGCATCGTCGCGAAGGTGTCGCGGGGCCTCGGTGCCGCGATGCCCGGCGCGGAGATCGATCAGCTCGACGTGAAGCTCGCGGACCGGGGTTGGTAGCGGGCTTGCGACAATACCGACCGCACGGAGGGCCCGAGCCCGGAGCGGAGCGGAGGGCGAGCCGCGGCGGAGCGAGCCCCCGCGACGACAACCGAGCAGCGCCGCGAGCGGAGACGCCGAGTTGAAGCTGGGGGTGTTGGCCCTGCAGGGCGCGTTTCGCGAGCACGTCGAGGTGCTCGACGCCCTCGGCGCCGACCCGGTCGAGGTCCGGACGCCCGAGGGGCTCGCCGGGGTCGACGCGCTCGTCATCCCCGGCGGCGAGTCGACCACGATGAACCGCCTGCTGGACACGTCGGACCTGCGGGAGCCGCTCACCGCGGCGATCCGCGACGGCCTCGCCGTGCTCGGGACCTGCGCGGGGCTCATCGTCCTCGCCCGCGAGGTCCTCGACGGGCGCCCCGACCAGCAGCCGCTCGGTGCGATCGACCTCGTCGCCCGGCGCAACGCGTACGGCCGCCAGCGGGACTCCTTCGAGGCGCCGCTCACCGTGACCGGCCTCGCCGGGGCCCCGTTTCCCGGTGTGTTCATCCGCGCCCCGGTCGTCGAGGCGGTGGGTGACGCGGTGGAGGTCCGCGCCGAGCACAATGGGCGCCCGGTCCTGGCCCGCGAGGCGCGGGTCTGGGTCACCACCTTCCACCCGGAGCTCGCAGGCGACCTCCGGATCCACGCGCAGTTCCTCCAGGAGGTGTGAGAGCGCAGCGGGCGGCAGGACGAGTTCGAGCCGCAACGACAGCGAAGCGTGGCCCGTCCGGCCCGCTCCGCAGAGCAGAAGGACTGAGTGATGTCGGGCCATTCGAAGTGGCATTCGATCAAGCACGCGAAGGGGGCGGCCGACGCGGCACGCGGGAAGCTCTTCGCGCGACTCGCGCGCCAGATCGAGGTGGCGGCGCGCTCGGGTGGCGGTGACCTGGAGGGCAACCCGACGCTGCGCACGATGGTGCAGAAGGCGCGGGACGCCTCGATGCCCAAGGACAACATCGAGCGCGCGATCAAGCGGGGCACCGGTGAGCTCGAGGGCGTCACGTACGAGGAGGTCAACTACGAGGGATACGCGCCGAACGGCGTCGCGGTCTTCGTCGAGACGCTCACCGACAACCGCAACCGCACCGGCTCCGAGGTGAAGAACGTCTTCACCCGCAACGGCGGCTCGCTCGCCGAGCCCGGCGCGGTGTCGTGGCAGTTCGAGCGCAAGGGCATCGTGATCCTGCCCAAGGCCGGGGTGTCCGAGGACGACCTCATGATGGTGGTCCTCGAAGCCGGCGCCGAGGACGTCGAGGACCAGGGCGACACCTGGCAGGTGGTGACGCCCGCGACGGACCTGCACGCGGTCCGGGAGGCGCTCGAGTCGGCGGGGATGCCGTTCACGAGCACGGACCTCACGATGCTCCCGCAGCAGTCGGTCCCGCTCGAGGACGCCGCGAGCGCCAAGCAGGTGCTGCGGGTGATCGACGCGCTGGAGGAGCACGACGACGTCCAGAACGTCTACGCGAACTTCGACATCCCGAACGACGTGCTCGACACGGTGGTGGGTTAGGAGCCCCGCATGACCGCAGAGGTGGGCCAGCCCGCGCCCGAGTTCACGCTCCCGGGGGTCCGTGGCACCGAGCGCCGCGACTACTCGCTCGCCGAGTTCCGGGGCCAGAAGGTCGTCATCGCCTTCTATCCCGGTGACTTCACCCCTGGCTGAACGATCCAGCTCCGCTCGTACCGCGACGACTTCGCGGAGTTCGAGCAAGCCGGCGCGGTCGTGCTCGGCATCTCACCCCAGGACCTCGACAGCCACGAGCGCTGGATCGCCAAGGAGGGGTTCCCGTTCGCGTTGCTCGCCGACGTCGATCTCACCGCGGCCGAGGCGTTCGGGGTGAAGGGCAACCAGGCGATCCCGGTGAAGCGGTCGGTGTTCATCGTGGACGCGGACGGCGTGATCCGGTACCGCTACGAGGGAACGGTCAAGGCAATCTTCAAGAAGCCCAAGGCGCTCGCCAAGATCCTGGCGACCGTGTAGCTCACACCGCGTCGGCGGCTCCGCCGCCGTGCCAAGATGCGGGTCATGCGCATCTCCATGACCGTGAACGGGACGGCCCAGTCCCACGACGTCGAGCCGCGGACGTTGCTGGTGCAGTACCTGCGCGAGGCCTGCGGGTTCACCGGCACGAAGGTCGGATGCGACACGTCGAGCTGCGGTGCGTGCACCGTGCTCGTCGGCGGCGAGTCGGTGAAGTCGTGCACGATGCTCGCGGCCCAGGCCGACGGCGACACCGTCACGACGATCGAGGGGCTCGCGTCGGCGGAGGCGTTCCACCCGGTGCAGCAGGCGTTCCACGAGGAGCACGGGCTGCAGTGCGGGTACTGCACGGCCGGGATGGTCATGGCCGCGGTCGGCCTGCTCGAGGAGAACCCGGCGCCGACCGAGCGTGACGTGCGGCTCGGGCTCGAGGGCAACCTCTGCCGCTGCACCGGGTACCACAACATCGTCCAGGCGGTGCTGCGCGCGGCCGGCACGATGCAGGCCGCGCAGTGATCCCGGCACCGTTCGACTACGTGCGGGCGGACTCGATCGACGCGGCAACCGCCGCGCTCGTCGAGCACGGCGACGAGGCGAAGCTCCTCGCCGGCGGGATGTCGCTGCTCCCGCTCATGAAGCTCCGACTCGCGGTGCCCGGCGTGCTGGTCGACGTCGGCCGGCTCGACGACCTGCGCTACGTCCGCGACGGCGGCGATCACGTCGCGATCGGCGCGCTGACGCGTCACCGCGACCTCGAGATCGACCCGACGCTCGCCGCGGGCTGTGGCGTGCTGCGCGCCGTCGCGGCCGAGGTCGGCGACAACCAGGTGCGGCACCGCGGCACGATCGGTGGCTCGGTCGCCCACGGCGACCCGGCGAGCGATCTCCCGGCGGTGCTCCTCGCGCTCGACGCCACGTTCGTCGCCCGGGGGCCGGCAGGGGAGCGGACCATCGCGGCGGCCGACTTCTTCGCCGGCTTCCTCGAGACCGCACTCGCGCCCGACGAGCTCCTCACCGAGATCCGCGTGCCCAAGTCGGGTGCGAACGGCTTCTCGTACCAGAAGTTCAACCGGCGCGCCCAGGACTGGGCGATCGTGGGCGCGCTCGCGGTGCAGGCCGGCGGCGCGACGCGGGTCGCGCTCGTGAACATGGGCGCCACGCCACTGCGGGCGACGGGCGTCGAGGCCGCGCTGGCTTCCGGTGCGTCGGCGAGTGACGCGGCCGGGGTCGCGGCGGACGGCACCGAGCCGTCGTCCGACGTGAACGCCACCGCGGAGTACCGCAGCCACCTGGCGCGTGTGCTCACCCGGCGCGCGCTCGAGGCGATCGCCTGAGCATCGAGCCGCGTCCCGCGGTCGCGATCGGCATCCTGGCCGCGGGTCGCTCGGAGCGGTTCGGCGCGCCGAAGCAGCTCGCGGAGCTCGCGGGCCGGCCGCTCGTGCGGTGGGCCGCCGACGCGGCGATGGCCTCGGGACTGCGGCCGGTGATCGCGGTGGTGCCGCACGGCGCGAGCGCGATCGAGGCGGTGTTGCCCCAGGGCGTCGACACCGTGGTGGCGCGCCACGCGCGCAAGGGGATCGCCCACAGCCTCCACGCACTCGTGCAGGCACTCGAGGGCTGGCGCCAGGTGGGGGCGGTCTGTGTCGGCCTGGCCGACCAGCCGGGGGTCGGCGCCGAGGCCTACCGGCGCCTGGCCGCCGCCTACGATGCCGGCGCGTCGGTGGCGGTGGCGACCTACGACGGTCAGCGGGGAAACCCCGTGCTGCTCGGGCGCTCGATCTGGCCCCGCGTGCGAGAGCTGCGCGGTGATGTCGGTGCTCGGGCGTTGATGGACGAGCTCACGGTGGTGGAGGTCGACTGCACCGGCACCGGCCGTCCCGACGACATCGACACCCCCGACGACTGGCGCCGCGCCGCCGGAGAGATGGAGCCCTAGGTGGAGATCAGCGATTCCTTCCGAGTCGACCTGCCCGTCGACGACGCATGGCGCGTGCTCATGGACATCGAGCGCATCGCGCCGTGCCTGCCCGGGGCCCAGCTCCAGGAGATCGCCGGCGAGGAGTACCGCGGGGTCGTCAAGGTGAAGGTCGGACCCATCACCGCGCAGTACAAGGGCACGGCGCACTTCGAGGAGCGCGACGACGCGACTCACACCGCGGTGATCATCGGGAGCGGGCGCGACACCCGCGGGCAGGGCAACGCGTCGGCCACGATCACCATGACGCTGACGCCGGCCGGTTCGGGCACCGAGGTCGCGATCCTCACGGATCTCGCGATCACCGGGAAGGTCGCGCAGTTCGGTCGGGGCGTGATGGCCGACGTCTCGACGAAGCTGCTCGCCCAGTTCGTGACCAACCTCGAGCGCGACGTCCTGAGCCAGCCCGCGATCGACCTCACCGCGCCGGACGCGGAGGAGTCCGCAGCCGCGGACGCGGGGGAGGCCGGAGCAGCTGCCGACGTCGCCGAACCGGCCGGTCCGCCGGCCACGAACGGGGCGCACTCGGGCGACGGTGCGGCGACGGTCCGCACGATCTCGGGTCCGGAGGCGGCCCCGATGGACCTGCTCGGGGTCGGGGGCTCGTCGGTCGGAAAGCGCCTGCTCCCGGTGGTCGGGTTCGTGGTGGTGCTCGTCGCTCTCGTGTGCTGGCGGCGGCGGTCCGCGCGCCGACGGTGACCGTGTCCTAGAGTCCGAACTCGTGTTCGATCCCCAGGGTCCGGTCCTCGGCATCGACCCGGGCCTGTCCCGCTGTGGCTACGGCGCGGTCCTGCGCCGCGGCTCCGCGGCGCGTGCTGTCGCCTACGGCGTGATCAGGACCCCGACCACGCTGGGGCTCCCGGAGCGGCTCGCCCAGCTCGCTGCCGACCTCGACACGCTCGTGTCCGAGCTCCGCCCGAGCGCGATGGCCGTCGAGCGGGTCCTGTTCCAGAACAACGCCCGCACCGCGATCTCGGTCGGCCAGGCGAGTGGGCTGGCACTCGTCGCGGCGGCGCGCGCCGGTGTCCCGGTCACCCAGTACAGCCCCAACGAGGTCAAGCTCGCCGTCGCCGGGCACGGTGGCGCCGACAAGGAGCAGGTGCAGCTGATGGTCACCCGGCTCCTGGGCCTCGACGGCGTGCCGCGCCCACCGGACGCGGCCGACGCGCTCGCGCTCGCGCTCTGCCACCTCTGGGTCGCGCCACTGCACGGGCGCATCGCGGAGCGCGACCCGGCGCCGACCGGCACCTCCGGCTACGACCGCGCGGTCGCGGCGGCGCTCGCGAAGGAGCTCTCATGAGCGGAGCGGGACACGCCGTCACGGCCGCAGCCGTGAGGACAGCGAAGCGGGGCCGTCCGGCCCGCGCCGGAGGCGCACGAGGACACGACCAGTGATCGGCTCGGTGCGCGGGACGGTGCTCGAGCGCACGCCGACCGGTGAGGTGCTCGTCGAGGTGGGGGGCGTCGGGTACCGCTGCCTGGTGCCGCTCAGCGCGTTGGGCGGCCTCGGGCCGGGCCATCCCGCGTTCCTCATGACGCACCTGCACGTCCGCGAGGACGCGATGACGCTCTACGGGTTCCCGACGCGCGACGAGCGCGACACGTTCGAGGTGCTCATCGGTGCGAGCGGCGTCGGCCCGAAGCTCGCGCTCGCGATCCTGTCGGTGCACCCGCCGGGTGCGTTGCGTCGAGCGGTCGCCGAGGACGACCTCGACGCACTGTGCCTCGTGCCCGGCATCGGCAAGCGCACCGCCCAGAAGCTGATGGTCGAGCTCGCGGCGCGCCTCGACGTCCCGGACCTCGACCTGCGCGACGACGGCGTCCCCGCGGCCGCGCCCGCCCGTGGCGAGGTGCGGGCCGCGCTGAGCGAGCTCGGGTACGGCACCGACGAGATCCGTGCCGCGATCGCCGACCTGCCGGCCGACGGCGCGGTCGAGGACCTCCTACGCGACGCCCTCCGCCGCCTCGCGGTGAAGGCGTAGTCGTGGCGAGGGAGGAGCTGCTGCGGCCGGGCGCGGATCCGATCGAGGCCGCGGAGGAGACCACGCTGCGGCCGCGGCGCCTCGACGAGTTCGCCGGTCAGCCGCGTCTCACCGAGCACCTCGAGATCCTGCTCGGCGCCGCGCGCGGCCGCGGCCAGGCCGTGGACCACCTGTTGTTCGCCGGGCCACCGGGAACCGGCAAGACCTCGCTCGCGGGGATCGTCGCGAACGAGATGGAGGCGAGCCTGCGGATCACGAGCGGGCCCGCGCTCGAGCGCGCCGGCGACCTCGCCGCGATCCTCACCAACCTCGACGACGGCGACGTGCTCTTCGTCGACG
>CAZXCB010000185.1:0-6745 GCA_964639075.1 uncultured Bifidobacteriaceae bacterium
TTGAGCTCGCCGGCCGCCGCGATCCAGGGCACCAGGGTCAGGTGGATGAAGAGGGTGTTCTCCTTCCCCACCTCCTGGCGGAACTGCCGGATCGCCTCGAGGAACGGCAGCGACTCGATGTCGCCGACGGTGCCGCCGACCTCGGTGATGACGACGTCGATGTCCTCGGTCGCGAGCGACAGGATGCGGTCCTTGATCTCGTTCGTGATGTGCGGGATCACCTGCACCGTGTCACCGAGGTACGCGCCGTGGCGCTCCTTGGCGAGCACCGACTGGTAGATCGAGCCGGTCGTCGCGTTGCTCTTGCGGTTCAGCGGCACGTCGACGAAGCGCTCGTAGTGCCCGAGGTCGAGGTCGGTCTCGCCGCCGTCGTCGGTGACGAACACCTCACCGTGCTGGAACGGGTTCATCGTTCCGGGATCGACGTTGATGTAGGGGTCGAGCTTCTGCATGGTGACCCGGAGTCCACGGCTCTTCAGGAGCCGTCCGAGCGACGATGCCGTGAGCCCCTTGCCGAGGCTCGACGCGACACCGCCCGTCACGAAGATGTGCTTCGTCAACCCTCTACCTCCGCCGTCCCGTTCCGCGGGCGCGTGGTGCTCCTCCGGACGGAGTGCGGGTCCCGAACGCGCCACCTGCTCACGGGAGAGCGACGGTACCATGCCGCGGCACGCCCGCCGGTGATCCGGCCTTGTCTGCTCCTCCGCTCGCCGCTCTGTCACGTTGCCAGACGCGGCTCGCTCCGGAGCTGCTCGCCTCCGCTCGTTCCTCGCTCCGGCTCGGGTGATACTCGACCTGCGCATGAACCCGAGAAGCCGCTGATGCAACCATCGCCAACCGTCCGCACCACGACGTGGCGGTGGTGGCCCGACGCCGCGCTGCTCGCGCTCGGCGCGCTCGCGGTGCGCATCCCCGCCATGTTCGCGCCGACCCAGCTCGGCTACGACGACGGTGGGTACGGGCTCGCCGCGGTCGCGATGCGCCAGGGCTTCGAGCCGTTCCGGGACATCTTCTCGCCTCAGGGTCCCCTGTTCCTCCCGCTCGTCCACGTCGCCGACCTCGTCGGTCTCGAGCATCGCAACGCGCCGCGCCTCCTGTCGGTGCTCGCGGGCGTGGTGGTCACGCTCGCGGTGTACTCGATCGGAGTGCAGACCATGGACCGCGGCCGCGCGGTCCTCGCCGCCGCGCTGGCCGGCACGAGTGGCGTCCTGCTCTGGACCACCGGACCCCTGACGGGCGACGGCCCGGGCGCGATGTTCGCGACCAGTGCCGTCGCGGTCGCGGTCGCGTACCGCACGCGCCCGTCGTGGCCGCGGGTGCTCGGGATCACCGCGCTCGCCGGCGCGGCCGTGTCCACCAAGAGCCTCCTCGTCGGTCCCGCGCTCGTCGTCGCGTGGGCCCTCGTCGTCACCCGGCGCCGCTGGCTGCACGCGCTGGTGGTCCCGATCGGCGCGTTCGCCATCGTCACTCTCCTGGCGCTTCCGTGGGGGCTCCAGCACGTCCTCGACGACTACGTCCGCTACCACCTCGACAAGACGGCGGACCGCAAGCCGCTCGCCAACCTCTCGAAGCTCTGGAACACGTTCCTGCGCCGGGACACCTTCCTCGTCGCCCTCGCGGTCGTCGCCCCGCTGAGCGCCCTCACGACCCGCCTGCGGCACCGGTGGCGCCGGCCGGAACCGGACGGCGCCAACGGTGCCGAGGGGCGGGGTCGGGAGTGGTTCCTCTGGTGGTGGGCGGGGATCGCCTTCGTGGTCCTGCTCGCCCAGGACCCCATGTTCCGCAACCACCTCACCGCCCTGGTCGCGCCGGCCGCCCTGCTCGTGGCGCGCCACCGCCCCGGCTGGCGGGTCGTCGCGGTCGTCGGCATCGTGACGATCCCCTTCCAGGTGTGGTTCCTCCGACCGCTCCTCCGCCCGCACGACTTCCAGGGCACGACCGCGCAGATCGTCGACGGGCTGCGCGCGCTGCCCGCGGGTGCGTGGGCCATCTCCGACGAGCCCGGTCTCGTCTGGCGCGCCGGCCTCGGCACCGACCCGAACTTCGTCGACTCGTCGGTGCTGCGCATCGACAGCAACGTCGACGCGATCAAGATCACCGAACCGCGGGTCGTGCGCGCCGCGGCGCGCCCGCGCGTCTGCGCGGTGGTCGTCACCTCGGACGAGCGCTTCGGCAGCTTCGAGGACCTCCCGCGCGACCTGCTCCGACTCGGCTACGACCAGACGGTGGTGCTGCCCGACGGCGGGGGGTTGTTCGTCCGCCCCGGGTGCGATCCGTGAGCCGCACGACCCGGGACTCGTTGCTCGTCGCGGTGGTGGCCCTGCTCGTCCGCATCCCCGCGTTCTTCGCGCCGCAGCCGCTCGGCTTCGACGACGGCCAGTTCGCGATGTCGGTCGTCGCCATGCGCCACGGAGGGTTGCCGTTCCGCCAGGTCTTCTCGTCCCAGGGCCCGCTCTTCCTCCCGGTCGCCTGGCTCGGGGACCTGCTCACGTTCCGGCAGATCGACTCGCCGCGCGCCGCCTCGGTCGTCGCGGGCGTGGTCCTGGCGGTCCTCGTGCTGCGGCTCGCGCTCCACCTCACCCGCCGCGGCGGCGCGCTGCTCGCGGCGCTGCTCGTCGCGCTCAGTGGCTCGGTGCTCTGGACCACCGCACCGCTCACCTCCGACGGCATCGCCGAGGCGCTCACCGTCGGCACTGCGCTCGCGGGCGTCGGCTACTGGCGGGCGCCGAGCCTGCGGCGGGCACTGGTCGTCGGCGCGCTCGCCGGCGCCGCGCTCGCGGTGAAGAGCCTCCTCGTCATCCCCGGCCTCGCAGCCGCCGGGCTCTGGCTGCTGCTCCGCAAGCGCGTGCGCGACATCGTCGTGGTCCCCCTCACGGCGGTCGCCGTGGTCCTCGCGGTCGCCGCGCCCTGGGGTCTCGGGCGCGTCTACGACCAGTACGTCCGCTACCACACCGACGCCGTGGCCGACCGGCCCATCGCCGCGAACACGTCGAAGCTCGCCCGCACCTTGCTCGAACGCGACACACCCCTGCTCGGCGCCGCGCTCGTCGCGCTGGTCGTCGTCCTCGGGCTGCTCGCGTCCCGCCGCCGTCGAGACCAGACGGCGAGCTCCCCCACGGTCGGCGAACCAGCACCCGACGGCTTCGCTCCCTGGTGGCCACTGCTCGTCTGGCTGGTCCTGGCCGTCGGCGTCGTCGTCACCGAGTCGCCGATGTGGCGCAACCACGTCGCGCACGTCGCGGTGCCGCTCGCGCTGCTCGTCGGCGTCGCAGTCGGACGCGACCTCGGCGCCCGGCGCGGTGTCGCGATCGCGGCGGTCGTCGCGATCCTGGCCGCGCCGTGGTCGGTCGTGCACCTGGGCGAGCTGCTCCGGCCCCAGGAGCCGACCGGCCGAACCGCCATCCTCGAACGCCGGCTGCGCGCCCTGCCCCCGGGCGCGCTGGTCGTCAGCGACACCCCCGGACTCGTGTGGCGCGCCGGCCGGCGGGTGCCGACCAGGTTCGTCGACGTGTCCATCCTGCGGGTCACCTCGCCGACGAACGACCTCCGGCTCACCGAGGACGACGTCGTGCGCGCGGCGCGGCGGCCCGACGTCTGCGCCGTCGTCCGCTGGTCGGGCAAGCGCTTCACGCGATTCACCACGCTCGCGGCGCGCCTGCGCGCCGCGGGCTATCGGCCGGTGCTCAAGTCGCACGGGCCCGAGGTGCTCTGGCGCAAGGTCAGGTGCGCTCCACCGGGAGCCGGCCGATCGAGTCGAACCACCGCAGCGGTGGCACCCGCTCGATCACGCGGCTGAACGAGACGAACTCGGACGCGAGGTTCAGCACGATCAGCGCGACGAACACGCCGTTGCGCGTCGTGCGCGAGCACTCCAGCACCACGACGAGCCCCAACACCCCCCCGAGGATGTTCGCGCCGGTGTCCCCGAGCATGACCCGCTCGCGCAGGTCCTCGGGCAGGACCCCGAGCGCGGCGCCCATCAGCGGCGCGGCCGCGATCCCCACCGGTCCCGCGCCCGCCACGAACGCGAGGGGCGCGTAGGCGACGAGCGAGCACTTGATCGTCCGGCCCGGCGCGCGGTCGAGGAGGTTCGCGAGGTTCGCGGCGAGCGCGATCAGGACGGCATCGGCGAAGAGCCGCTGCCACGTGACGAAGCCGGGTGCGGCCGCGAGGACGAGGGCGATCGCGGCTCCGCCGAGGAGCTTGACCATGCCGCTCGTCAGCCGGCCGTGCGCGAGCGCGCGCAGATGGCCGCGGAAGCCGCGGTCCTCGCCGCCGAGCACGTCGTCGAGGAAGCCGAGAAGCCCGAAGCCGAACGCGGCGAACAGCACGAGCGGCCGGGCCGCGTTCGCGCCGGGCTCGTCCCCGAGGCCGATCGCGCCGAGCCCGGACCTTCCCGCCTCCACGACGAGCAGCGCGATCACGATCATGATCCCGGCCGCGGTCGCGACGATGCGGCCGCGGTAGTTGACCCGCTCGAGCGCCGGCGCGGTCATGAGGTCCCGGCCGCTGATGAGCAGGAACCGCACGGCGAGGAACCCCACGATCCAGCCCAGCACGACGACCACGCCGAGCAGTCTGCCCGTCGGGGGGCCTCCGCCGGTGGAGGCCTACCTCGCCGAGGGCACCGTCACGACCTTCTCGGGCACGGTCGGGTCCCGTCCGAGCCCGTAGTCGCCGTGGCCACCGGCACCGAGCTCGGCGAGGGCGAGCACGGTCGCGACCTGTCCGGCCGTCACCTCGACGTCGTCGACGGTGCTGAGCCGGTTGCGCAACGCGTCGGAGCCACCGATCGCGTCGATCCACGTCGCGCGGTCGGGCACGTCATCGGTCGCCGCGAACACCTGACCGACGACGACCTCCGCGGCCGCGTCGAGCATCCCGCCCGCGAGCGCGGGTTCGACCCCGACCGGCAGCGGACTCTGGGGGCCGCCGAGCACCAGACCGCGCGCGCCGGCGGCGAAGTCGGCGACGGTCGGCGCCGGGCTTCCCGCGACGCCGCTCAAGGTCACGAACTGCGCGGCGGCGAGGTTGCCCAGCACGTCCTCGCCCGTCAACGGCGGGCCGGTGGCGAGACGGCGGCCGAGCAACGCGGCGGCCTGGGTGCGCAGCGCGGCGGGAGCCCGGGTCGAGAGCCCGGTCGCGTCGCGCAGCGCCGTCAGGTCCTCCGCCCGGTCCAGACCCCATCGCTCCTCGAGCCAGACGACCCCCGGGACCACCGCGCCCGCGTCGCGCGCGAGCGTCGCTTGGGCGTCGAGCACTCCACCGTCGACGCCACGCTCGGCGACCACCGAGACCCGCACGCCCGGCAGCGAGCGGCCCACGGCGTAGGCCGCGGTCTGGTCCACGTACCGGTCCGTCGCGGCCGCGTCGCTCTTGAGCTGCTCGTTCTCGGCGCGCGCCTCGTCGGCGTTCTTCTGGACCTCGTCGATCCGGCCCTGCAGCCGGTCGACGACGCCACGGCCGACGAAGGCGGACCCCAGCACCGTGCCGATCGCGATCGCGAGGAAGACCGCGATGATCGACACGACGTGGAAGCGGAAGTTGACCATCGAGAGATCCTGCTCAGTGGGTGATCGAGTACCAGAAGTCGTCGAGGGTCAGGCGGATGCCGTCGACGTAGGTGTGGATGGGCTGGGCGACGAGACCGATCACGATGATCGTGAACAGCGCCGCGAGCACCAGCACGAGGATGTCGCGCCGGCGAACGCGCCCCTCGTAGAGGCGGTGCACGCCCTTCGCGTCGACGAGGACCGGGCCGAGCCGGAGCCGCGTGAGGAACGTGGAGGCCATCCCCTTGCGACCCTTGTCGAGCATCTCGACCATCGTGGAATGGGTCCCGACCGCGACGATCAGCGACGCACCGGCTTCGTACGCGAGGAGCATCGCGACGTCCTCGCTCATCCCCTCCGCGACGAACTCCTCGTACTCCTTGCCGGCGGTCATGCCCATCGCGTGGAGGTTCTCGCGACCCGGCGCCCGGCCGTCCGGATGGACGTGGTGGAGCAGCTCGGCGCCACAGTGCACCGCCGCGTCGCTCACGGAGTCGAAGTCGCCGATGATGATGTCGGGGGTGAAGCCGAGGTCGAGCAGCGCGTCGGCGCCGCCGTCGACGCCGATGAGCACCGGCTGGTACTCCTTCAGGTACTGCTTCAGCGCGGCGAGGTCGTTCTGATAGTCGTGGCCGCGCACGACGACCATCACGTGCCGGCCGCGGAACTTGGTGTGCAGCTTCGGCAGCTCGAGCGGCTCGAACGTGATCTTCGCCTCGTGCTGGATGTACTCGAGCGTGTTGGCCGCGAACCGTTCGAGCTCCACGCCGATGTTGGCCCGGGCCTCCTCCATCGCCGCGCTGACGTCCGCGACGGTCCGTCGCTGCCCGTGACCGATCGGCCGCGTGTTGCACCACAGCGCGCCGTCGGTGTCCACCACGACGTCGTCGCCCTCGGTGATCTCGGTCATGATCCGGCTGCCGACGTCGTCGACGAGCAGGATCCCGGCCTCCACGAGACGGATCGGGCCGCCGTTCGGGTAGCGACCCGTGATCGACGGCGCCGCGTTGACCACCGCCGCGACGCCGGCGCCGATCAGTCCCTCGGCGGCGACGCGGTCGATGTCGGCATGGTCGATCACCGCGATCTCGCCGACCTGCATCCGCTTGACGAGGTCCTTGGTCCGGCGGTCCACGCGGGCGACGGCCTGCACCGGGCCCGCGGGCGGCAGCACCGCTTCGGGCGCGCCCCGG
>CAZXCB010000186.1:0-5474 GCA_964639075.1 uncultured Bifidobacteriaceae bacterium
GGCAGATGAGCTGGCAGGCCGCACAGCCGGTGCAGCCGTCCGCGAGCTCGGGGTCGAGGTACCCGCGCAGGTTCACCGGGCCGCTCAAGGCCAGCACGCGCGGGGGGCACGCCTCGATGCAGAGCTCGCAGCCCTTGCACACCTCGACGTCGATCGTCACCGTGCCGTTACTCACGTCATTTCCCCTCTTGGCCCTGCGGGCCGGGCCGGTCGGGCCCCGCTCGGCCCGACTGACGTCAGGTGGCTTCGTCGTGGGGCCTCGCTCACGCGGGGACCCCCAGTCGCTCCGCCCACGCCCAGCCGTCGCGGAGGGCGCCCTCGTTCGCAGCGATGTGCTGGACGCGGTACGACGGGATGGATTCCTGCATGCCCGCGACCAGCGCATCGAGACCGACCAACCCGGACCGGGCCGCGTACGCGGCGGCCATGATCATCGACGCCCCCATGGGGTGCCCGAGGTCGGTGGCCCGCTCGGTCGTGGGCACGCGCACCACGTCGTAGCGGTCGGTGTCGAGGGGCGCCTCGAACGTCGAGTCGTTCACGAGCACGAGCGCGCCGTCGCGCAGCTTGGCCGCGATCGGTCCGAAGAACTTGTCGTGCATCGCGATCGCGGAGTCGGTGTGCGACAGCAGCGGGGGTGAGAGCAACGGGCCGTCGCCGACGACGACGGTGGCGTCGGTGTTCATCCCGCGCATGGCGCCTCCATAGACGCCGAAGAGCATCGTGTGCCTGCCCTCGATGACCGCGGCGCGGGCCAGGACCTGCGCGCAGAGCTGCACGCCCTGCCCGCCCATGCCCGTGAGCAACAGCGTCTTCTCGGTCATCTCGGCGCCTCCGCTCGGTCTCGTCCCGCTCGCGGCTGCACGGGACGCTTCAGCGCGGCCCGCCTCCGCTGACGCTCCGGCTCGACGTGGCTCGATCGACTTCCCCTCATAGCGCGCAACCTCGGATCGCGAATTCGGTGACGGCTTCGATCTCTGACTTCGTCGGCGCGCGGCGCGCCGCGAGGGCCTCGTGCATCGCACCCATGGCGAGGTGGTAGACCGCGTGTGCCGCGTCGGCGCCGACGACGGCGGCGAGGGGCGCGAGCAACTGCTGCTGCGAGCGCGCGACCTCGTCGGGGTAGGCGACCGCGAGCCGGCCGCTGTTCGCGGCGAACGGTCGGGTCGCGGCCGCAGCACGGGGGTCGCGGGCCTGGTCCATGACCGCGCCGACCCACGCCCGGACGCGCCCGGCCGCGGAATCGGCTCGGTCCATGCGGCGGGCGATGGTGGTGGCGAGGCGCTCGCGGCCGTCGGAGAGCACGGCGAGGAGGAGCGCGTCCTTCCCGTCGAAGTGGCGGTAGAAGGCCTGATTCGAGAGCCCGGCCGTGCGTACGATCTCGGCGACCTTCGGGTCGAGCGAGTCGGTGCGGCGCATCACGTCGAGCGCGGCGTCGAGCAGCGCCCGGATCTCGGCTTCGTAGGCATCCTGGCGCTCCGCGAGCGCCCGGCTGGCCAGGGTAGGAACGACGTTCCCCATGCCCGGAATCATATTCCGGCCCGGCGGTCGGCGCATCCACCCGTCCGGCGCGGGCAAGATGCCCGGCGATGGAGCCCGAAGCCGCCGGTGTGATCGCCCAGGCGCGGATCCGCCCGGGTGCGCCGGCGCTGATCGTCGACGGCGAGGTCGTCACCTTCGGGGAGCTGAGCGCGACGGCCCGCGACCTGGCCCACCGGCTGCACGAGCTCGGGGTGCGGCGAGGCGATCGGGTCGGGGTCCTGGTGCCGAACTCGGCCGAGTACTTCTTCGCGATCCACGCCTGTGGGCGGCTCGGCGCGGTCGTCGTACCGGTCAACGTGCACTTCAAGGCGGACGAGGCCGGGTGGGTCGTGTCCGACTCGGGCGCGACCGCGGTCGTCGTGACGCGCGATCTCCTGCCCGCGCTCGCGGACGTCGCCGACGTCGCGTGTGTGGTGGTCGAGGATGGCTGGCCCGCGGACCGGCCCGAGGTCGATCCACCGGAGGTGATCGGCGACGGGTGGCCGACGCCGATGGCGTACACGTCGGGGACGACCGGTCGGCCCAAGGGCGTGGCCATGGGGCCCGACGACTTCCGCCGGCGGGCCGTCGGCTACGCGCTCGGAGGTGAGCGGTGGGGCCTCGACGAGCACGACGTGCACCTGATGGTCGGGCCCGCGTACCACTCGGGGCCCGCGTACTGGGCGCAGATGCACCTCGCGTTCGGCGCGGCGGTCGTCGTGATGCGCCGGTGGGACGCGGAGGAGGCGCTCGCGCTCATCGAGCGGCACCGGGTCACGACCGCGCACATGGTGCCCGCCAACTTCCAGCGGATCCTCGCACTCCCCGACGAGGTGCGGGACCGCTACGACCTCTCGTCGCTCAAGATCGTGGTGCACGCGGCAGCGCCGTGTCCGGTGCCGCTCAAGCGCGCGTTCATGGACTTCGTCGGTGCCGACAAGGTGTGGGAGTACTACGGCGCCTCGGAGGGTGGCGGCACCGTGATCTCGCCCGAGGAGTGGCTGGCGAAGCCGGGCTCGGTCGGCCGGCCGTTCCCGGGCAACGAGTTCGTGATCCTCGACGACGACGGCACCGAGCTGCCAGCGGGGGAGGTCGGCACCGTGTGGGTCCGGCCGGCCGAGTCCAGCTTCGAGTACCACAACGACCCCGAGAAGACCGCGGCCCAGCACCGGGGCGGCTTCTTCACGGTCGGCGACGCGGGCTACCTCGACGCCGACGGCTACCTGTTCCTGGCGGACCGCAAGTCGGACATGGTGATCAGCGGCGGCGTGAACATCTACCCGCGTGAGATCGAGGAGTGCCTGCTGCGTCACGACGACGTCGTCGACTGCGCGGTGCTCGGTGTGCCCGACGACGAGTGGGGCGAGGTGCTGTATGCGATCGTGCAGCCGCGCCCGGGCGCGGTGCTCGACGAGACGGCCGTCGTCGAATGGGTCCGCGAGCACCTGGCCGACTACAAGCGCCCGCGAATCGTCGAGTTCGTCACCGAGCTGCCCCGCGACCCCAACGGCAAGGTGCGCAAGCCGAAGCTCCGCGACGCCTACCTCGCCCGCCGCGGCACCCAACCTGCGCCACAAACCCGCGAATAGCGCGGGCAAGTGGCGCAGGTACGGCGCGACGTCGGGGCGCGTCGACCTAGGGTGCCGGCGTGCACGTTCCGATCACGCGCTTGGATCCCCGCGCGATCCTCCCCTCGCAGGCCCACGACGACGACGCCGGGTACGACCTCCACGCCAACGTCGACGTCACGATCGCGCCGGCCGGCGGTCGCGCGCTCGTCCCGACGGGGCTCGCGGTCGCGATCCCGCAGGGCCACGGCGGCTTCGTGCTCCCGCGCTCGGGGCTCGCGCTCAAGCACGGAGTCACCGTCGTGAACGCGCCCGGCCTGATCGACCCGCAGTACCGCGGCGAGGTGAAGGTGCTGCTCCTCAACACGGATCCCGAGACGCCCTACGACGTCACCCGGGGTGACCGCATCGCGCAGCTCGTCATCCAGGCCGTCGAGTACGTCGAGTGGCGTGTCGTCGACTCGCTCGACGAGACGACGCGCGACACCTTCGGCTTCGGCTCCACCGGACGGTGAGCTCGCAGCGCGCCGCCGCCTTCACCTGACCCGACCAGCGGCGTCGCCGCGCGAAAGGACGACGCAATGACCAGGCCGTTCCGCTTCGGCGTCCAGATCGGCGGGAGCTTCACGCCGGATTCGTTCGCGTCCACGGCGCGCCGCGTCGAGGAGCTCGGGTACTCGACGATCTACTTCCCCGACCACTTCATCGACACCGAGCTCGCGCCGATGGCGGCGATGGCGACCGCCGCGGCCGTCACCTCGACCCTGCAGGTGGGCGCGCTCGTGTTCGACAACGACTACAAGCACCCGGCGATCCTCGCCAAGGAGATCGCGACGATCGACGTGCTGAGCGGCGGCCGCACCGAGCTCGGCATCGGGGCGGGCTGGATGGAGGTCGACTACACGGCCCTCGGGCTGCCCTACGACCGGCCCGGCGTGCGGATCGACCGGCTCGACGAGGCGCTCCAGGTGATCAAGAGCTGCTACGGCCCCGACGCGTTCTCGTTCGCCGGTGAGCACTACACGGTGACCGACTACCAGGCGATCCCGAAGCCGGTGCAGGCGCACGTGCCGATCCTCATCGGCGGCGGCGGTCCGAAGGTGTTGCGCCTGGCCGGGCGCGAAGCCGACATCGTCGGCATCAACCCCAACCTGCGCGCCGGCGCGGTCACCAACGACGCGGTGTCCGACTCGCTCGCGGAGATGACCGACCGGAAGGTCGGCTGGATCAAGGAGGGCGCCGGATCCCGGTTCGACGACCTCGAGCTCCAGATCCGGTACTTCTTCGCCGCGGTCACCGACGACCGCCGCAAGCTCGCCGAGGTCGCGGCGCCGGGAATGGGCATCACCGCCGACGACGCGCTCGAAGCCGGCATCGCGCTCGTCGGCACCGTCGACGAGATCTGCGACCTCATGCAGGCGCGCCGCGAGCGGTGGGGCGTGAGCTACGCGGTGATCGGCGGCGACGAGATGGAGATGTTCGGCCCGGTGGTGGAGCGCCTTGCCGGTACCTGAGCCCGCCGGGCTCCTGGCGCGCGTCGCCGCGCGGGATCCCGGCGACTGGCTCCTCACCGTTGCGCGGATGGTCGACGAGCGGCCCTAACCCGCCGGCGCGGCGAGCTGCTCCGGGATCCAGGCGCCGAGCCGGGACCGGAGCCGGTCGCCGACCTCGCTCAGGAGGTGGCCGGTGCCCGAGAGGACCTCGACGTCGCCGTGGCCGATCAGCATGCGGACCATGAACGACGCGTCGGGGGGCAGGAGCTCGTCGCGGTCGCCGTGGATCAGCAGCACGGGGACGTCGTCGGCCAGGTTGCCCGCGTCCTCGCACCCGGCCGACTGTGTCGACAGGGTGACGACCCCTGCGCAGTGCGCGCCGAGCACCATGCCCGCCTGCACCGCGACCGCGCCGCCGAAGGAGTGCCCGACGGTGACGAAGCGTTGCGCGCCGGCGCGGGACGCGAGATCGGCCGCCGCGGCGACGTCGTGCACGCAGCGCACGAGGTCGTTCGGCTTCCGGTAGCCGACGCGCAGCGTGCCGATGCCCTGCGCCGCGAACGTCGTGCCGAGGTCGTGGTAGAGGCCGCCGGCCGGTCCGAGCAAGCCGCCCATCGCACCACCGCTCATCACGACGACGTGCTCCGCCTCGATCGGGCCGTGCCAGAGGATCGTCAGCAGGCCGCGCAGCGTGTAGATCTCGAGGTGCCGCAGGTCGGGTCCGAGCACCACCTCCTCGCGTGCGAGCGCCTCGAGCAGCTCGAGTGGGGAGCGCGGGAGCGGAGCGTCGGTCACTGTTCCCGCTCACGGGCCTGCGGCCCGGGCCGCTCGGGCCCCGCTCGGCCCGCGGGGCGTCGGTGCACGCCGGGCGAGACCACGCGCACACGCGCGA
>CAZXCB010000186.1:5484-6726 GCA_964639075.1 uncultured Bifidobacteriaceae bacterium
CCGCAGCAGCTCGCGCGTCCGCCGCTTCTCGTCGTCACCGACGGCGAACTCCGCGGCGGAGAAGTCGGTCGCGCCGCTGTCGGCGATGCGCCGGACGCCCGCGGCGACGGTCGCCTCGTCACCGATGATCGCGACGTCGGCCGGCCCCGCCGCGCCCTCGCGGTCGAGCATCGCCCGGTAACTGGGCAGCATGCCGTAGACGGCGTACGTCTCGGCCGCGCGCGCCTTGGCGCCCTCCACGTCGCTCGTCACGCAGACCGGCAGGCCGACGGCGATCCGAGGAGCGGGGCGCCCCGCGTCGGCGGCGGCCGCGTTGATGACCGGGACGGTGTGCTCGGTGAGCGTCGCGGGGCCGGTCATCCAGGTGACCGTGCCGTCGGCCACCCGTCCGGCGAGCTTCAGCATCACCGGACCGAGCGCCGCGACGAGGACCGGGGGCGCGGTGACCCCGGTGATGTTGAGCGCACCGTTCGTGGAGATCGTCTCGCCCGTCGCCGCGACCGGCTCGCCGCGCAGCAGCGGCATGAGCACGTCGAGGTACTCGCGCATGTGGCGCGCGGGCTTGTCGAACGAGAGGCCGAGCATGGAGTCGATCACGATCTGGTGCGACAGGCCGATGCCGAGCATCAGGCGACCGTCGCACGCCATCTGGGTGGTGAGCGCCTGCGCCGCGAGCATCAAGGGATGGCGCGGGTAGGTGGGCACGACACCGGTGCCGAGCTCGATGCGTGGCACCTCGCGCCCGACCACGGCCAGCACCGTGAGCGCGTCGAGCCCGAAGATCTGCGGGATGTGGAAGCCGTGGAACCCCTCGGCCTCGACCTGGCGGGCGGCGACGACGGCCGCGTCGAGCGACGGCAACTCGCCGCCGAAGATGGAGATGCGCATGACGCCGGACACTAGGGGTCCGCGATGCCCCCTGCTATTCTCGGTGGCTCACGCGGACGTGGCTCAGTTGGTAGAGCATCACCTTGCCAAGGTGAGGGTCGCGGGTTCGAATCCCGTCGTCCGCTCCAAGCGCTTGCGCTGGTCGGCGGCCCCGAACGGGCCGCTGATTCGCGTCCGGAGACTTGACGGTGCTCGACGTTCCGGGGGAAGGTCAATCCGGACATTCGGAGCGGGGGAGATTCATGAGCACACAGCGGGCACGCAGCCTGACCGTTCGACTGGGCCTGGTCGCAGCACTCAGCGTCGGCAGCCTCGTCGCGATTGCACCGGTGACGGAGGCCGGCGCATCGCACA
>CAZXCB010000187.1:0-6716 GCA_964639075.1 uncultured Bifidobacteriaceae bacterium
ACGCGAGCGCGGCACCGACCGCGGCGACGATCGCCGCGACCTCGTCGGGGCTCGCGTCCGGGTCGACCACACGCAGCGTGGGAGGGCCGGCCATCAGAGCGGCATGTTCCCGTGCTTGCGGGCCGGCAGCTGCTCCTTCTTGGTCCGCAGCATCGCGAGACCCTCGATGAGGATCCGACGCGTGTCGCGCGGATCGATGACGTCGTCCACGTACCCGCGCTCCGCCGCGTTGTACGGGTTGGCGAAGCGCTCCCGGTACTCCTCGTCCCACTCCGCCTTGCGCGCGACCGGGTCGGCGGACTCCGCGAGCTCGCGGCGCAGGAGGATGTTCGCGGCGCCGTTGGAGTCCATGACCGCGATCTCGGCCGACGGCCAGGCGTACGCGAGGTCGGAGCCGATCGACTTGGAGTCCATGACCACGTACGCGCCGCCGTATCCCTTCCGGGTGATCACCTGGATGCGCGGGACGGTCGACTCGCAGTACGCGTAGAGCAGCTTGGCGCCGTGCCGGATGATGCCGCCGTGCTCCTGGTTGGTGCCCGGGATGAAGCCGGGTACGTCGACGAAGGTCACGAGCGGGATGTTGAACGCATCGCACGTTCGCACGAATCGGGCCGCCTTCTCCGACGCCTCGATGTCCAGCGCGCCGGCCAGCATCTTCGGCTGGTTGCCCACGATGCCGACCACGTGACCGTCGAGGCGGCCGAACCCGCACACGATGTTCATGGCGTGCAGCGCGTTCACCTCGAAGAAGTCGCGGTCGTCGACGATCTCCGCGATGACCTGCTTCATGTCGTACGCCTGGTTCGGCGCGGCGGGGATCAGGTCGAGGATCGCCTCACACGAGCGGGTCGGATCGTCGTCGGGCTCGTAGTAGGGCGGATCCTCGAGGTTGTTGCCCGGCAGGAACGACAGCAGGTACCGCACCTGCTCGAGGCAGGTCTGCTCGTCGTCGAACACGAAGTTCGCGACGCCCGACTTCGTGGCGTGGGTCAGCGCGCCACCGAGCTCCTCCTGGGTGACCTCCTCACCGGTGGCCGCCTTCACGACGTCGGGGCCGGTGATGAACATGTGCGAGGTGCCCTTCACCATGAACACGAAGTCGGTCATGGCCGGGGAGTAGACCGCGCCACCGGCGCACGGCCCGAGGATGACGCTGATCTGGGGGATCACGCCGGACGCGGAGACGTTCCGGAAGAAGATGCCGCCGTACGCGTCGAGCGAGACGACACCTTCCTGGATCCGCGCGCCGGCACCGTCGTTGAGACCGACGAACGGCGCGCCCGTGCTCGCCGCGAGGTCCATGACCTTGTGGATCTTCTCGGCGAACACCTCGCCGAGCGCACCGCCGAAGAGCGTGAAGTCCTGCGCGAACAGGAACACCTTGCGACCGTCGACGGTGCCCCAGCCGGTGATCACACCGTCCGTGTACGGCCGGGTGTGCTCGATCCCGAAGCCGTGCGCGCGGTGGCGGGCGAGCATGTCGAGCTCGTGGAAGGAGCCGGGGTCGACGAGCAGGTCGATGCGCTCACGGGCGGTGAGCTTGCCGCGCTCGTGCTGGCGCGCGACGGACTTCTCGGAGCCGGCGTGCAGAGCCTGCTGCTTGCGCGCCTCGAGCTGCTCGAGGCGCTCCTGGATCGGATGGGCGCTCGGTCCCGGCGCGGCACTCGACATCGGTGTCTTCCCCTCGACGATCGTGGACGCGACACGATACCGGCCCCACCCGACCCACTCTCCGGCCCGGCCGACCGGCTCACCCGAGCGACGCGAGCACCTCGGGCCAGTGGCGCAAGATGCCGAGATGCCCGGCATCCGGCCAGATCACGAGCCGCGCGCCCGGGATCCGCGCCGCGTAGGTCTGCGCGTCCGCCGCGTTGCTGCGATCGAGGGCGCCGTGGAACACGGTCGTCGGTACCGCGACGTCGGCGAGCGCGAATCCCCACGGGATCCACATCGCCACGAGGTCGGTGGCAACGCCCGCCGCCCCGGGAGCGAGCGCGTCGGTCACCTGCGCCTCGAGCATCGGTCCCAACTCCGGGTCCGCGCGCACTTCGCCGTCGGGACCGCGACCCCGGCCGAGGAAGGACACCGGATCGACGAGCAGGGGCTCCATGTGCCGCGCGACCGACCGCACCGAGCGGTGCGGCTCGCGCCGCGCCATCTCCGCTGTCGGGCGGCGGAGGTCGCCGAGCAGCTCCCACCCGTCGGGCACCTCGTCGAGCGGACCCGGCGCGCTCACGAGCGCGAGCGCGCGCACGCGGTCGGGCGCGAGGTACGCGGTCGCGACCGCGGAGGGTCCGCCACCCGACCAGGCGACGACCGCGAACTCGTGGAGGCCGAGCGCGTCGGCCAACCCGAGCGCGTCGCGCCCGGCGTCGAGCACGCTCGCCCCGTCGACCGGATCCGATTCGCCGTAGCCCGGCCGGTCGAAGGTGATCAGCCGCACACCGGCCGCGCGCGTCTCGGCATCCCGCGGCCGGAAGCCGCGCGACCCGGGGGCGCCGTGGAAGAGGAGGACGGGCCGGCCCGCGGGGTCGCCGTCGGTGTACCCGAGCGCGCGCCCGTCGGCGAGCGTGACGCGCGCCATCGCGGCGCGCCTACTCCTGGACCAGCTCGATGAGCGTGCCGAACGCGCCCTTCGGGTGCACGAACGCGACCGTCGTGCCCCGGCTGCCGGGCCGCGGCGCCTCGTCGATCACGCGGTGCCCCGCGGCCTTGACGCGCGCGAGCGCCTCGCCGCAGTCGGCCACCCGGTAGCCCACGTGGTGGATGCCCTCACCCTTGCTCGCGAGGTACTTCGCCACGGGCGAGTCGTCGCGGATGGGCGTGAGCAGCTGCACGTAGGAGTCGGCCACCTTCAGCAGCGCCTCCTCGACTCCGTCGGACTCGATCACCTCGCGGTGGGCCACGGTGCATCCGAACGTGTCCTCGTAGTACGCGATCGCCGCGTCGAGGTCCGCGACGGCGATGGCGACGTGGTCGATCTCGGTGAGCTCCATCACCGGATCGTACGGTCTCGTTGCGCCGCTGGTCAGCCCTCGACGTTGCGGAGCTCGACGACGAACCACAACGGCTCGTCGGGCGCGATGCCCGACCCCGGCGGGGGCGTCGAGCCGTACGCGAGATCGGCCGGGATCCCGAGCAGGCGCTTGCCGCCGACCTTCATGCCGACGAGGCCCTGCTGCCATCCCGGGATCACCTGCGAGAGCGGGAACGAGGCCGGCTGGCCGGACGTGTACGACGCGTCGAAGATCTTTCCCGTCGTGCAGGACACGCCGATGTAGTCGGCGACGACCGTCGACGATGCCGCGGCCGCGGCTCCGGTGCCCGGCACGAGGTCGGTGACGACGAGCTCCGTCGGCGGTGCCCCGACCTGGACCGGCACCTCGGGCGCGCCGGCGGGCAGTGGGTCGGTGACCGCGACGCACGGCTTGCCCTCGGCGGAGTCGGCGGCCGGCGCGCTCGACGACGTCGAGCCATCCGATCCGGAGCTCTTCGAGCCGCCGCTGCTCCCGCACGCGGCGAGCGCGACGGTGAGGGCGAGCAGGGCGGCGGCGGGCGCGGCGCGGCGTGACGTTCGGGTGAGCATGGCGGGCGAAGGTAGTAGCCCGGGGACGGGTCGCGCCGGTCACCCCGTCCGCTCGCTACGACACCGCTCGAGTGACCCCCGCCACCTTGCCGTCGCCAGTATTAGAGGCTACCCTCTAATACTGTGGCGCGACCGGCGAAGTACTCGACCGACCAGATCCTCGATGCCGCGCTCGAGGTCGTGGCGGATGCCGGCGCCGGTGCACTCACGGTCACCGCGGTCGCCCACCGGCTCGGGGCACCGAGCGGATCGATCTACCACCGCTTCCCCGAGCGCGACGTGCTCGCGGCGTCGCTGTGGCTCCGTAGCGTCGGGCGGTTCCAGGCGCACTACCGCGCGGCGCTCGACGATCCCGATCCGCGCCGCGCGGCCCGCGCCGCCGCCGTCTCGGTGGTCACGTGGAGCCGCGAGCACACGGCCGAGGCCCGCCTCCTGATGCAATACCGCAGCGAGGACCTGCTCACGACCGGGTGGCCCGAGTCGGTGCGCGCCGAGAACCGCCGGCTGCGCGCGGACGTGACCGCGGCCATCACCGCGCTGGCCCGCCGGCTCGGTGCGACCGATCGCGCTGCGCTGCGCCGCCTCACCTTCGCGATCGTCGACGTGCCCTACGCCGCGGTGCGCGCCGCGCTCGCGCGCGGTCATCGCCCGGACGCGCTCGCGGCCGAGCTCGTCGCGGAGACGGTCGCCGCCCTGCTGACCACGTTCCCGGAAGGAGACCGATCATGACGACCACGCTCGGTGCGACCGCACCCCCGGAGACCGACTGGCCCGACTGGGGGATCCACCGGCGCACCGTCCGGCGCGCCCTGCGGTCGTCACTGCACTGCGCGATCGCGACGACCAACGTGGACGGCTCCCCGCACGTGAGCCCGATCGGCTCGGTGGTCCTCACCGAACCCGGGCGCGGCATCTACCTCGAGATCTTCGCGAGCCGGGTGGGCCACAACCTCGATCGCGATCCGCGCTTCTGCCTGCTCGCGGTCGACGCCGGGAAGCGGTTCTGGCTGGAATCGCTGGTCCGCGGTCGCTTCAGCGTGCCGCCCGGGATCCGGCTGAAGGGCACTGCCGGTCCCCGCCGGAGCGCGACCGCCGAGGAGCAGGAGCGCTTCCGGCGCCAGGTGGCGCCGCTGCGCTTCACTCGCGGCCACCGGATCCTCTGGACCCGCGGCGACCGCGCCCGCGACCTGTTCTTCGACGCGGCGATCCCGCTCCGGCTCGGCGCGATGACCGCGGGAGTGAACACTCGCTCCTGACCGAGCGTCGCGCTGACGCGCGCTACGCGTGGCGGCGGAAGAGGGTGATCTGCGGCAGCAGCCGCTCGCGCATCTCGGCGTCAGTGACGCCGAGACCCTCCTCGGGCGCGAGGCACAGGATGCCGAGCTTGCCCTCGTGCATGTTGTGGTGCACCTGGTACGCGGCCTCGCCGGCCTCCGCGAGCGTGAACACCTTCGAGAGCGTCGGGTGCACCGTGCCCTCGCACACCGCGCGGTTCGCCTCCCACGCCTCGCGGTAGTTCGCGAAGTGGCAGCCCTTGAGCGTCTTGAGGTTCATCCAGAGGTAGCGGTTGTCGTACTCGATCATGAACCCGCTCGTCGCGGCGCAGGTCATGATGATCCCGCCCCGCTTGGCGACGAACACCGACGCGCCCATGGTCTGGCGTCCCGGGTGCTCGAACACGATGTCGACGTCGCGGCCGCCGTTGAGCTCGCGGATCTTCTTCCCGAGTCGTCGCCACTCGCCGGGATCCTGCTCGGTGTCGCTCTTCCAGAAGCTGTAGCCCTCGGCGCGCCGGTCGATGACGGCCTCGACACCCATGTCGTTCAGCAACGCGACGCGCTTCTCGCTCGACACCACCGCGATCGGCCGGCCACCGCCGTTCATCACGTACTGGCACGCATACGCGCCGATGCCGCCGCTCGCACCCCACACGAGCACGCTCTGGCCCTGGCTCATGTGCGCGCCGTTCGGGCTCACGATCATCCGGTAGCTGGTGCTGTTGCACAGCGCGTTGACCGCGGCCTCCTCCCAGGTGAGGTGCTCGGGCTTGGGCATGAGCTGGTTCGCCTTCACCACGCTCAGGTCCGCGAGGCCGCCGAAGTTCGACTCGAAGCCCCAGATGCGCTGGTTCAACGTCATCATCGAGTCGTCGTGCGACGACGGGTCCTGGTCGTCGACGTAGTTGCAGTGGACGGTGACGCGGTCGCCCGGCTTCCAGTTGCGCACCGCGGAGCCGACGCGCAGCACCACGCCGGCGGCGTCGCTGCCCATCACGTGGAACGGCTGGTCGTGACGCGCGCCCCACACGCTCTCCTTGCCGAGACGCTTCAGGAAGCCGAACGTGGGGAGGGGCTCGAAGATCGACGTCCACACCGTGTTGAAGTTGATCGAGCTCGCCATCACCGCGATCACGGCCTCGTCCGGCGCGATCTCGGGGAAGGCGAACTCCTCGACGTGGGTCGACTCGCGTGGGTCCTTCTGTTCGGACGGCATCCCGGCGAACATCTCCTGCTCGTCGGCCCGCACGAGTGCGCCGCGCACGCCCTCGGGGAGCCGGAGCGAGGCGAGCGCGTCGCCGGGAGCTCCGGCGAGGACGGCGTCGCGGATGGCGTCGATCTCGGTCGTCATGGCCGGGGACGGTAGTGGTGGGGTTCGCCTTGGACGAAATGGTCCGATGCAGGACTACGATTCATGACCCTTACCGGCCGGTAACCCACCGGCGCTGACCTCTCGGGAGTCGCCATGCCCGGTTCCGTGATCGTCTCCACCGCTCGCACGCCGATCGGCAAGCTGTCCGGCGCGCTGTCGTCGATGACCGCGATGGATCTCGGAGGCGTCGCCATCAAGGGCGCGCTCGAGCGCGCCGGCGTCGGTGCGGAGCAGGTGGACTACGTGATCATGGGCCACGTGCTCCAGGCCGGGTTCGGTCCGACCATTGCCCGTCAGATCGCGGTGGACGCCGGCATTCCCGTGTCGTCGCCCGCGGCGGTGATCAACCAGGTTTGCGCTTCCGGCATGGTGGCGGCGCATCACGCCGACCGCATGATCCGCTGCGGCGATGCGCGGGTGGTGGTGGCGGGCGGCGTGGAACAGATGTCCGCTGCGCCGTACGTTTCGCACGGCACGC
>CAZXCB010000188.1:0-6711 GCA_964639075.1 uncultured Bifidobacteriaceae bacterium
ATGTCGGCGAACGGTGCGGTGGCGGCGCGGCCGCCGGCCGCGTCCTGGAACGCCGCCTCCCCGTGGTCGAGGCTCGGCGCGAGCCCGATCGTGCCGCCGTGGACGTCGGGGTCGAAGCCGGGCGCGCCGCTGAACTCCGGCAGGCGGTCCAGCGCGAGGTTGATCTTCACCGTCCCGCTGCGCGTCTTCCACCGGCGGAGGTCGGTGACGAAGTCGCCGGGCAGGTCGTGCGCGTCGAGATGTCGGAGGAACGTGATCTGGGGGTGGGTCGTCGCGATCACGCAGTCGGCCGCGAGCTCCTCACCGGACTCGAGCACCACGCCGCGGGCCCGGCCGTCGCACACCAGGATTCGCGACACCGGTGCGTCGGTGCGCACGGTTGCACCGAAGGACTGTGCGGCGTCCCGCAACGCGCGCGTGACTGCCCCCATGCCACCCTCGGGGAATCCCCACGCGCCGAGCTTGCCGTCGCCGGCCTCGCCGATCTGGTGGTGGGCCATCACGTACGCCGTCCCGGCAGAGCGCGGCCCGGCCCAGGTGCCGATCACCCCGCTCACCGACAGCACGCCGCGCATCGCATCGGACTCGAAGCGATCCTCGAGCAGGTCGGCGATGCTCGCGGTGAACAGGCGGGTGACGTCCGCGATCGCGCGCTCGTCCCAGCGGCGGGCTTGCCACCCGAGCCGGGCCTGGTCCACGAGATCGCGCGGTCGGTGCGAACCGAGGTGCGGCGGGGTCTCGGTCAGCAACGGTGCGAGGACGCCGGCGAGGCCACCGAGCCAGTGCTCCCACTCGTCGTACGCGTCGGCGTCGCGTGCCGAGAACTGCGCGATCGACGCCCGCCGGGCATCCCCGTCGCTCGGCAACCGGAGGGCGGGACCGTCGGGCCGGGGCGCGAAGTACGGCCCCTGCGGGTGGATGCGGTAGCCGTGGCGCTCGAGCTCGAGCTCACGCCGGATCGTCGGCGGCATCAGGCTCACCACGTAGGAGAGCGCGGTGACGGTGTAGTCGCGTCCCCACGGCTGCTCGGAGATGGCCGCCCCCCCGACCTGGTCGCGGCGCTCCAGCACGGTGACGCGCGCGCCGCGCTTGGCGAGCAGCCCGGCGGCGACGAGCCCGTTGTGGCCCGCTCCGATCACGACGACGTCGGGGGGCTCGGTCGAGGTGGCTCGCACGGACGGCGAGGCTACCGACCCTGCCCGCTCCCGCCGCCGAGCAGCGCGGCGACCTGACGCAGCTTGCGGCGCGGGAACGCGAGCTCGAGCACCAGGCCGTCGGCGCATTCGACCGGGACGACGCTGAACGACGCCGGGAGCGCGAGCCGCTCGCCGACGGCGGGCCGCCGTTCGCGGTCGAGGCGGATGCCCGCGATCGGGAACCGCACGGCCGGTGTCGGCCAGGCGACCCGTCGCCACAGCATGCGGTCGAGCTCGGGTCCGGCGTAGCCGGCACGGAATCGCGATCCGAGGCCGGGCAGGTCGCCACGCGCGACGCGGAGCGAGCACGTGATGCCGTGGGGCCGGTCCATGCGCAGATAGAGGTGACGCCCGCCCATGAGCGCCCCGGCGAGCGCGAAGAGCGCGAGCGCGCCGACGAGGACGCCGGTCACGGGGCGCCGAGCGCGGCCTGGACCCGCGCGACGAGGCGTTGCAGCTCGAGGCCGCGCGCCGCGTCACAGGGATGTGGCCCGCCCGTGCGGGCGACCTCCGCGAGCTCGGCCCGGACCCGGGCGAAGGACTCGGCACGCGCCGCGGCGCGGGCGTCGACCGTGAGCGAGCGGTCGCGACCGTAGAGCTCGACCTCGGTGCGGCTGGGCATGACGGCGCTCGAGCACGACAGCGTCACCTCGCTGTGCGCACCCGACGCGTGCTCGAGCAGGATCCCGACCCACGTCCGCGGGTTCCCGTGCGCCTGGACGCTCGTGACCGGCCCGAGCGCGGCGTCGACGAGATCGAGGACGTGCGGCCCGACGTCGAGGACCGCGCCGAGCTCGAGGCGCCAGCCACCCGCGAACGCACCTCCGAGGAACGCGCCCGACAGGAAGCACGCCCGGCCGCCGTGCCAGTCGCCCGCCTCGGCGTCGGCGAGGAACTCGCGGACGACGTCGGCGAAACGGTAGGTGAGCAGCATGAGGGATCCGACGCCGTTGGCCGCGACCGCGGCCGCGATGTGCTCGGCGCCGGCGATGTCGACCGCCAGAGGCTTCTCGAGCAGCAGGGCCCGGCCCGCGTCGGCCGCGGCGACGGCGAGGTCGGGCTGGGCCTGGGGTACGACGGCGAGCGCGACCGCGTCGACCGCGTCGAGGAGCTCGGCGTAGGAGCCGAATGCGGTGACGCCGTGCTCCGCCGCGAGCGCGGCGGCATGCTCGGCGGTTCGGGACCACACGCCGACGAGCTCGGTCTCCGGGCCGGCCGCGAGCAACGGCGCGTGCACCGCCCGCGCCCACGGTCCGGATCCTGCGAGCCCGACGCGAACCGGGGTCGGCAGCGATTCGGCGGCGGTCACGGCCGTGACCCTACGCGTCGAGGACCACCGCGGCGCCGAGGTCCGCGGCGACCGCTGCGCATGCGCCGACCGGCACCGGCTCGCTCGCGCGTGCGGTCACCGGACCGACGGCGGTGTCGAGCTCGACGAGGAAGTGGTCGCGCCGGAACCAGCACGCCCGCACCGTGCCCGCGACGGCACCGTCGGCGCGAACCGCGAGGTCGGCGGCGCGCCAGCCGACCCGGACCGCCGTCCCCGCGGCGAGATCGGGTGGGGTCGCGACGTCGCCCCACGGCGTGGCGACGTGTCCGGGCCCGACCGTGGCCGCGACATCGGTCGTGACGCCGAGGAACCGTGCGACGGCCAGCGAGCCGGGTTCGCTCCACACCTCGCGCGCCGGGCCGGATCGCACCACGCGGCCGCGGTCGAGCACGACGACGTCGTCGCCGAGCGTGAACGCCTCGTCGAGATCGTGCGTGACGAGCAGCGCGGCGGTGCCGGTGGCGCGGATCACCCGATGCAGCTCTGCGGCCAACTGCTCGCGCCGTTCGCGGTCGACCGACGCGAGCGGCTCGTCGAGCATCAGCAGGCGCGGCGCCGGCGCCAGCGCGCGGGCGAGCGCGACGCGCTGCTGCTCGCCCCCGGAGAGCTCGCTGATCGCCCGCGGCGTGAACCCGGCGAGCCCGACGAGCTCGAGCATCTCGTCGACCCGATGCTGCCGACCGATGGGCGACCTGCCCTGCATCCGCAGCCCGAACGCGACGTTGCCGCCCACGTCGAGGTGCTCGAACAGGGCGTGGTCCTGGAACATCAGGCCGAACCCGCGCCGGTGGGGTGGAGTGCGGGTGAGGTCGTCGCCGTCCCATTCGACGCGGCCCGCAGCCGGCGTCTCGAGCCCGGCGACTGCGCGCAGGAGACTCGTCTTGCCGCTGCCGCTCGGCCCGAGCACCGCGACGATCGTGCCGTCGGGAACGGTCAGATCGGCGTCGGCGACCGCGGTGGTGGCGTCGTAGCAGACGGTCAGACCGGCGACGGTGAGCATCAGCGGGTCCGCATCCGGACGCGTCCCGGCACCATCGCGCCGAGCGCCGCGGCGCAGGCCGTGAGTCCCATCAGGATCACCGCGAGCGCGAACGCCTGGTCGCTGTTCGTCGCTCCCGGGCGCCCGAGCAAGCGGTAGATCGCGACGGGCACCGTCGTCGTCTCCGGCCGCACGATGAACAGGGTCGCGCCGAACTCGCCGAGCGAGATCGCGAACGCGAACGCTGCCGCCACCCCGACCGCGCGCCGGATCACGCGCAGGTCCACCTCGCGCCAGACGCGCGCGGGTGCCGCGCCGAGGACCGCGGCCGCCTCGCGCTGATGCGGGTCGATCGACCGCAGCAGTGGCACCGCGGTGCGCACCACGAAGGGCAGTGCGACGAGGGCGTGCGCGATCGGGATGATCCACCAGGACGTCCGGAGGTCGAGCGGCGGTGTGTCGAACACGATGAGGAACCCGAAGCCGACGGTGACGGCGGAGATGCCGAGTGGGAGCACCACGAGGAGCTCGCCGGTGCGGGCGAGGCGTGACCGGCCGCGCCCCCGGGTGACCGCGGTCGCGAGCATGAGGCCGAGGCTGACGGAGATGGCCGTGGCGACGATCGCGATCTCGAGCGACGTGCGGATCGCGTGCAGCGGGGACTCGAGGGCACCGATCGGCGTGACCCCGAGCCGCCGGTACCCGAGCGCGTCGTGGGCCAGCGACCGTCGGATCAACTCGACGATCGGGACGGTGACGAGCACCAGCGCTGGCAGGATCGCGACCGTGCGACCGACGACGGCGCGTCCGCCGCGGGGTGCGTGCGGCGTTGGCGCCGAGCCCGTCCGAACGCGGCCGCGGCCGGACGCGATGCCGGCGACCACGAGCGCGATCACCACCGCGAGCAGCTGGACGACCGAGAGCACCGCGGCCGTCCGCAGGTCGAGCAGCTGGGCGGTCTGGCGGTAGATCTCGGTCTCGAGCGTCGCGAACCGCGGCCCGCCGAGCACGAGGATCACGCCGAACGACGTGAACGAGAAGAGGAACACGATCGATGCCGCGGCCGCGATCGCGGGACGGAGCGCGGGCAGCGTGACTTCGGTGAACCTCCGGACCGGGCCCGCGCCCAGCATCTGCGCCGCCTCCTCGGCGCGCCGGCCGTGGGCCTCCCACGACGTGCCGACCACGCGCACGACGACGGCGACGTTGAAGAAGCAGTGCGCGAGGAGGATCGCCCCGAGCGAGCGCTCGACGCCGAGCGACGCGAACGCGGTCGCGACGACGAGCGTCGGGAGGACGAACGGGACCACGAGGAGCGTCTGGAGTGCCGTGCGGCCGCGGAAGCGCCCGTGGGAGAGCGCGGCCGCGGCAGGGAGGCCGACCGCGAGCGTCAGCAGCGTCGAGAGCAGCGCCTGCCACACGGTGAAGCGGGCGACGTGGAGGAACCTCGGCTCCCGCGCGACGTCGACGAACGCCTGGAGGTCGAGCGAGCCGTCGACCCACAGCCCGCGCCCGAGGATCGCCAGGACCGGCCAGGCGAAGAAGACGACGAGGAACGCCAGCGGCAACGCCGCGAGCGCCCATCGTCCGACCGCGGGCGTCGCCGAGGTCATCCGAGGACGTGGTCGGTCCACTGGCGGATCCAGGCGGCCCGGTTGCGGCCGATCTGCGCGGGCGTGAGCGCGGGACCGGGCTCCGGGATCGAGGAGAACTTCGTGAACACGTCGGGGAGCGGCGTGTCGGCCACGGCGGGGTACACGAACATCGACAGCGGGACGTCACGCTGGAACTCCTGCGTGAGCATGAAGTCGATCAGCTTCCGCGCGCCGTCGGGGTGCGCGGCGCCGGCGAGGACGCCGGCGAACTCGACCTGCTGGAAGCACGTGCGGTCGAGCGACGCGGTCGGTGCGGTCGCCGGTTGCGGGTCCGCGTAGTAGACCTCGGCCGGCGGGCTCGACGCGTAGCTCACGACGAGGGGCCGGGTGCCCGTGTGCGCCGAGGCGCCGGAGAACTCGCCGTCGTAGGCCTGCTCCCAGCCGTCGACCGCGAGCACGCCGTTGCGGCGCAGCCGGTCCCAGTAGTCGAGCCAGCCGTCTCCGAAGTGCGCGACCGTCGCGGCCACGAACGCGAGCCCCGGCGAGCTGGTGGCCGGGTTCTCCACCACGAGCAGGTCCTTGTACCGCGCATCGGCGAGGTCCTCGAGGGTCGTGGGGGGTGCGAGCCCGCGCGACGAGAAGTAGGCCTTGTCGAGGTTCACGCACACGTCGCCGTAGTCGATCGGTGTCGCGTGGCCGGTGGGGTCGAGCGCGAGCGCCGCCGGCACCGTGCCGGCATCGGCGGGTCGGTACTTCGCGAAGACCTTCGCCCCGAGGGCGCGGGTGAGGAACGTGTTGTCGACGCCGAAGAACGCGTCGCCGAGCGGCGCGTCCTTCGTGAGGATCACCTGGTTCAGGGCCGCGCCGGCGTCGCCGCTCTTCAGCAGGCGCACCTTCCAACCGGTCTCGCGGGTGAACGCGGCCAGCACGGGCTTGGACACCGCGAACGAGTCGTGCGTGACGAGCGTGACGGTCTTCGTGTCGCCCCCGCCGCCCGAGGAGCAGGCGGCCGCGGCGACCACGAGGAACGTCGCCAGCGAGGTGAGGAGTCGAACGCGCATCAGCGGCCTCCGGTCGGTTGGACGGCGAGGAGGACCCCGGACCGCAGCGTGACGGTGGCGGGGGACGCAAGGATCTCGTTGCTCACCCCGCGCGTGGTCGCGGGGCCGAGCGGCTCGTCGGTGAGGGGCCACCGGAGTCCGGTGGTGGTGACCCCGATCGCGTCGCCACCCACGGGGAGGAGCGTGACCACGGTGTCGACCGCCCCCGTGAGGGTCCGGGTGCTGCGCACCACGGTGACGCGCGCGGGACCGACGATCGCGTCGAGCTCGAGGTCCGCGTACGCGGGGTGGGCCAGGAGGAGGAGGTTGGCGAGGAAGTGGTCGAGCCGCCCGCCGCCGGCGCCGAGCACGGTCACCTCGGTCGCGCCCGCGTCGCGCGCGGCGTGCAGCGCGAGCTCGAGGTCGGTCATGTCCTTGTCGACGGGATGGCGCTCGACGCGCGCGCCCGACGCCTCCGCCTGCGCGACATGGGCCGGCTCCGCGCTGTCGAGGTCGCCGATCACGAGGTGCACGGGCAGGTCGAGCGCCAGGGCGTGGGCCACCCCGGAGT
>CAZXCB010000189.1:0-3180 GCA_964639075.1 uncultured Bifidobacteriaceae bacterium
TGCCGAGGCCCCGCGAACCCCGGGCAGGGTGGGGCTCAGCGGGGCCTTCGGCGGGGAACAGGTAAGCAGGGGCCTGACCACCGCCGGGAATCCCGGTCGGGTGACGTCGGGCTCACCGGACCGTCCCTGTCCCTCGCCGCCCATCGTGTCAGCTTCGGGTCGCCGTGCCTAGAGGGTCTTCGCGACCACGTGCCGAGCTAGCGGTTGCGCTCCGCGGCGCGGTCGCGGGCGCGGTGGGCCACGGAACGCAGCTCGGAGCGAGTGGTGCTCGTGCGCCACGCGAGGGCGACCACGAACACGGGGAGGCCGCCGGCGAGGTAGGCGATCACGGTCGACTGGCGCCACGGGTGGGGGTTGCCGTACCCGGTCCAGAGGTGCCGGGGGTACCGGCGCAGATCCGAGTACGTCCACGCGAAGGCGGGGTAGGCAACCAGGTACGCCGCGAGGATCACGGCCACGCGAACCACGTCGATGCACCTCCTGACCGAATCAGGCTGGCGGGCTGGGAGCTCCCCGAGGGCGGGCCACCGACCTCGGGGTCGACCGGCGGTCACGGCGACGGGAACGGGCCGCCCCCAGTGGGCTGCCGACCCGCCCCGTCCCAGGATCAACGTCGACCCGAGCGGGGCGGTTTCGCGAGCAACGAGGGTCACACGCCGGACACCGCCTGTCAACGCCCCGTCGCATCGACGGCATCGAGGCGGGGTCCTGTGCTCGCCGGCTGAGGGATCCTTCAGGCGATCTCAGGGCCCTCCCAGTGCGGATCGGCACGATGCCGCCATGCACCCGGCGCCCGCGGACCCGCCCATCCCGACCCCGTTCCCCCTCGCGCGGCCCGAGGCGCGGGCCGCGGTCGTCGACATCGTCGTCCCCGTCTACAACGAGGAGGCCACGCTCGCACGGAGCGTCGAGCGCCTCCACGCGTACCTGACCACGGAGTTCCCGTTCACATGGGTGCTCACGATCGCGGACAACGCGTCGACGGACAGGACCCTCGCGATCGCGCACGAGCTCGCGGCGAGCCACGCGGGCGTCCGGGTGCGACACCTCGACGAGAAGGGTCGTGGTCGCGCGCTGCGATGCGCGTGGACCGCGAGCCGCAGCGATGTCGTCGCGTACATGGACGTGGACCTCTCCACCGGCCTCGACGCCTTGTTGCCCCTCGTGGCGTCGCTCGTGTCCGGTCACTCGGAGGTGGCCATCGGATCACGTCGCGCTCCTGGTGCCGCCGTCGCGCGTGGACCGAAGCGCGAGGTGATTTCGCGCAGCTACAACGCGATCATCCGCGCGCTGTTCGCGACGCGCGTGCGTGACCTGCAGTGCGGGTTCAAGGCCATGCGTCGCGACGTCGCGGGCTCGCTGTTGCCGGCGATCGAGGACGACGGCTGGTTCTTCGACACCGAGCTCCTGCTGCTCGCGGAGCACAACGGCCTGCGCATCCACCAGGTCCCGGTCGACTGGGTGGAGGACCCGGACAGCCGCGTGCACCTCGTGCGGACCGCGATCGCCGATCTGCGCGGCGCGTTCCGCCTCGCGGCGCTGTTCGCCCGCGGCGGCGGCCGGATCGAGGAGCTGTACCGCGGGCCGGGATCGGCCCGGTCCGTTCGAGGAGGACTCCAGCGATGACCCTGCTCGACGAGTTGGCGCCGGCATCGGTCTCGCCGGAACCGGCCGAGTCCCGCCCGGTGCGCCGCCCGCGCACGCAGCTCGGACGGCTCTGGCGCGGGCGCGAGGACGACCCGGCGTGGATCCGACCGGCGCTGCTCGCGCTCCTCGTGGGCACGGCCGTGCTCTACCTCTGGGGCCTGTCGGCCTCCGGGTGGGGCAACTCGTACTACTCGGCGGCGGTGCAGGCCGGGACGAAGAGCTGGAAGGCGTTCCTCTTCGGCTCGACCGACGCGTCGAACTTCGTCACGATCGACAAGACGCCCGCGAGCCTCTGGCCGTCGGTCCTCGCGGCGCGGGTGTTCGGCTTCAGCTCGTGGTCCGTGCTCGTCCCGCAGGCGCTCGAGGGTGTGGCCGCGGTGTTGGTCCTCTACCTCACGATCCGGCGCTGGTTCGGCGCCCCGGCAGGGCTGCTCGCCGGATTCGTCCTCGCGACGACGCCCGCGTCGGCGTTGATCTTCCGGTACAACAACCCGGACGCGCTGCTCGTGCTCTGCCTCGTCGTCGGCGCGTACGGCATCACGCGCGCGATCGAGGACGGTCGCACGCGCTGGCTGGTCCTCGCGGGCGCCGCGGTCGGCTTCGGGTTCCTCGCGAAGGAGCTGCAGGCCTTCCTCGTCCTGCCCGGCTTCGCCGCGGCCTACGTCCTCGCGGCGCCGGGATCCTGGGCCCGGCGGATCCGGGGACTGTTCGAGATGGGTCTCGCGATGGTCGTGGCCGCGGGATGGTTCGTCGCGATCCTCGTGCTCACGCCGGCGTCCTCGCGGCCGTACATCGGGGGCTCGCAGAACAACAGCTTCTGGAACGTCCTGTTCGGCTACAACGGCTTCGGCCGGCTGACCGGCAACGAGACCGGCAGCGTGGGCGGGGGTCCGGCCGGACAGACCGGGCGCTGGGGCGAGACCGGTCTCACGCGCATGTTCAACACCTCGTTCGGTCACGGCGCGTCGTGGTTGCTGCCCGCTGCGCTGCTCCTGCTCGCGATCGGCCTCGTGCTCACGCTCCGCGCCGCGCGCACCGACCGCACACGCGCCGCGCTCGTCGTGTGGGGCGGGTGGCTGGTGGTCACCGGCCTCGCGTTCAGCCTCGGCCAGGGGATCATCCACGAGTACTACACGGTCGCGCTCGGTCCCGCGATCGGCGCGACGGTCGCGATCGGCGCGGCGCTGCTCTGGCGCCACCGCGCGCACGTCTGGTCGCGCGTGCTGATGGCGGCGACGCTCGCATTGACGACCTGGTGGACGTTGCGGCTCCTCGACCGCTCGCCGGGTTGGCACGACGGCTTCGCGACGGTGCTGCTCGTCGGCAGCGTGATCGTGTGCATCGGTCTCGTCGTCGGCGGCGCGCACCGCGCGACCCTCGCGGCGTTCGCGATCGGCGCGGTCGTCCTCGCGACTGCCGGCCCGGCCGCCGCGAGCGTCACGACCGCACGCACGCCCCACGAGGGGCCGCTGCCGACCGCGGGCCCGTCGGTGCAGGGCGGGCGCTTCGGGCCCGGCGGCGGCCGGTTCCCGG
>CAZXCB010000189.1:3280-6650 GCA_964639075.1 uncultured Bifidobacteriaceae bacterium
GTGGGGGTCAGTTCCCGGGTGGGGGTCAGTTCCCGGGTGGGGGTCAGTTCCCGGGTGGGGGTCAGTTCCCGGGCATCGGTGGCGGCCGCAACGGCGGGGGTGGCCCGTTCGCGTCGCCCGAGCCTCCGGCCGCGGTCACGAAGGTGCTGCGCACGGCGCGGTCGCACGGCGAGCGATGGGCGGCGGCAACCGTCGGGGCCACGAACGCGGCCGGCTACCAGATCGCCTCGGGTGAGCCGATCATGGCGATGGGCGGCTTCAACGGCTCCGACCCGACGCCGACGCTCGCCGAGTTCCAGCAACTCGTCCGCGACGGCACGGTCCGCTACTACCTCGCGGGCCGGTCGGGCATCCCTGGTGGAGGAGGGTTCGGCTCCGCCGGCGGGGGCAACGAGCTTTCGCGCATCACCAGTTGGGTGCAGCAGAGCTTCCGGAGCGTGTCCGTCGGCGGGGTGACGCTCTACGACTTCCGCTCACCGGCCTCGGTCTCGTCGACGGACTCGGTCAATTCGAGCTCGAGCGTCTAGACGCGGACGTCGTCCGGGAGAACTCGGCCCAGTTCGCCACGGCCTCCTCGAGCGCGACGACCCGGCGACGGGCGGCGATGAGCCGCTCCCTGGCCTCGGCGAGCTGACGCTCCGCGGCGCGGAGGTTCGCGTCGACCAGTTGGGTGCCGGACGCGTTCACGGGGAAGCGGGAGGTTCGGCGGTCGCTGACCATGACGTCGCTCATGATTCCTCTTCGTCCCGTGCTCGGGACCTCGGGGGGTGGATGCCACGAACAACGACGTCGCACGGCGACGGGTTCCCGGAGTTCTCCCAACATTTCCCCACTTTTCGGGATCCGGTGCGTGCCGTTGTTCACAAGCGCGTCGGTAGACTTCTCGGTTCCCGATCCGTGGATTCCGACGAAAGTGCGCCCATGCAGAAGCAGTCCTGGAAGCGAGTGGCGGCTGTCCTGGCATCGACGAGCCTCGTCGCCCTCGTGACCTCGGCGCTGGCGGTGCCGGCCTCGGCAGACCGCCCGGCCGACCCGACCGGATCGGGCCGGATCGTCGCTGCTCCCCTCGCGCCGGAGTCCGGAGCCCCGGCCGACGACCGTCTCCTCGTAGGGGTCGCGCCCGGCACCACCGACGCCGCGGCCGCAAGCATCGCCGCGGCCGGCGGGACGACCCTCCTCGACCGGGTCGGCGACACGCTCATCGTGGAGCCCGCCCCGGGCGCGGGGCTCCGTGCCACGGCGTCGAGCACGCTCGCGGCCATCCCGGGCGTGCAGGCCGTCGAGCCGAACGCGGTGCTCCACGGATCCGCTGCGCCGAACGACACCTTCTACGCAGACCAGTACGCGCTGCACAACGACCAGCCGGGCGGGATCCACGCCGAGCAGGCCTGGAACGACACGCCCGGCAGCCGTGAGGTCGTCGTCGGCGTCCTCGACAGCGGCGCGTCGCTCGGCCACCCCGACCTCGCCGCCAACCTGTGGACGAATCGCACCGGGATCAACGGCTGCGGGTACGGGACCCACGGATACGACTTCGTCGGGCACAGCTGCAACCCGAGCGACGACGACGGTCACGGCACGCACGTGAGTGGCATCGTCGGCGCGACCGGCAACAACGGCACGGGCGTCAGCGGGGTCGCCCAGCGCGTCTCCTTGATGGAGCTGCGCATGCTCCACCACACCGCGAACGGCGCGGACGGCAGCATCGCCGACGCGGTCACCGCCATCGACTGGGCGCTCGCGGCGAAGAGCGCGGGGGTGAACCTGCGAGTGCTCCAGGCGTCGTGGGGGACCGACGTGTTCTCGACCGCGCTCAGCTCCGCCGTGGCGAGGGCGAGCTCGGCGGGGGTCCTGTTCGTGACCGCGGCCGGGAACGACGGGATGGACCTCGACAGCCCGGGCGCGGACATGTACCCGTGCGAGGACCCGTCCCCGAACGTGATCTGCGTCGCCGCGACGAACCAGCTCGACAACCTCGCGACGTTCTCGATCGGCTCGAGCAACTCCGGCGCGTCCGCGGTCGACATCGCGGCGCCCGGGTACCACATCACGTCGACGGTGCCCAAGAACCTCGTCGCGGGCTGCTTCGACCCCGAGTACTGCCAGTTCGACGGCACCTCGATGGCGGCACCGATGGTCAGCGGTGCCGCGGTCGACGTGCTCGCGGCCGAGCCGGCGTTGTCGGTCGCGGCGCTCAAGACGCGCCTGCTCGCGAGCGTGGACACCCCGCCGGCGCTCAGCGGCGTGGTCGCGACCGGCCGACTCAACGTGTGCAAGGCGATCCCGAACTGCGACGGCCGGCCGGCCGTGCCGCCGACGGTCCCGACGAACGTGCGCGCCCAGGTCGGTGACGGCACGGTCGCGCTGGAGTGGGCCGCGCCCGACTCGAACGGCAACTCGTTCCTCATCAGCGGCTACGACGTCGAGGGCCCGAACGGCACGACCGCCCTGGGGTTCTCGCAGACGAGCCTCACGCTCTCGGGCCTGACCAACAACCAGAACGCCACCGTCCGGGTGCGCGCGTTCGGCACCGGCGGCACCGGCCCGTGGGTCACGCTCACCGTGCGTCCGTACGCGGGTGGCTTCGTCGTCGACGCGTACGGCCCGCTCCACCCGGTCGGGCTCGGGGGCAAGACACCGTCGACCGCGGTGGGCGGCCCGCGCTTCGCCACGGGCCTCGCCAGTGGCGTCGCGATCCTCCCGACGGGAACCGGCGGGTACGTCGTCGACGGCTACGGCGGTCTGCACCCGTTCGCGATCGGCTCGGGGAGCCCGATGCCCCCGAGGGCCACCGGCTACCCGTACTGGCGCGGCTGGGACATCGTGCGCGGGGTCGCGCTGTCGTCCCAGGGCGGCGGTTACGTGCTCGACGGCTACGGCGGCGTGCACCCGTTCGGGATCGGCGCCCTCGCGCCGCCGCCGGCGGCCGCCAACTACCCGTACTGGCGCGGCTGGGACATCGCGCGGAGCATCACGTTCACCGCGGCGGGGACCGGTGGGTACGTGCTCGACGGCTACGGCGGGATCCACCCGTTCCGGGCCGGCTCGGCCTCCCTGCCGGCGACCGCGACGAGCTACCCGTACTGGCGGGGTTGGGACATCGCCCGTGGCATCACCCTGGTGCCCGGCTCGGGTGGAGGGTGGGTGCTCGACGGTTGGGGTGGCATCCACCCGTTCCGGGCCGGTGGTCTCGCGCCGCCGCGGCCCACCAGCTACCCGTACTGGCGGGGCTGGGACGTCGCCCGGGGGATCGACACCTGACGAACCGGTAGGATGGTGCACCCCGTTCACCCCCGACGAGGTGCCATGCCCACTCCGGACCGGATCCGCGCCACGGTCGACGCCTACGTCGACGCGTACGGGCGCAAAG
>CAZXCB010000190.1:0-6618 GCA_964639075.1 uncultured Bifidobacteriaceae bacterium
AGCTTGCGCGGAGCCGAAGATCGTCGGGAACTTGGCAGGGAAGTCGGTGATGGGCGTAGTGTCCAACCACAGGTGCGGGAGGTGGCGCTCGACCATCCGCCGCGCGATGGCGCGCGCCACGACGTCGCGCGGCGCGAGATCGGCGAGCTCGTGCTCGCCCACCATGAACCTCACCCCACGCTCGTCTCTCAGCACCGCCCCCTCACCGCGGAGCGCCTCGGACAGCAGCGGCCGCGGCATGCGGGGATGGTCCATCGCGGTCGGGTGGAACTGCATGAACTCGACGTCGGCGACCGCCACCCCGGCGCGCAGGGCCATCGCGATGCCGTCGCCCGTCGAGACGCGTGGGTTCGTCGTGACCGAGAACAGCTGGCCGGCACCGCCCGTCGCCAGGATCGTGTGCGTCGCCCGCAGCTCGACCGCGCCACGCGCGTCGAGGGCGCGGACACCGACACACCGGCCCCCTTCCACCACGAGGTCGACGGAGAAGCAGCGCTCACGCACGTCGATGTTGGCCAACCTGTGCGCGGCCTCGGCGAGCGCACGCTCGATCTCGGCGCCGGTGGCGTCGCCGCCGGCGTGGATCACACGGGGCAGTGAATGCCCGCCCTCGATCGCGAGCTCGAGCACGCCCTCGTGCTGGTCGAAGCGGGCGCCGAGCTCCATCAGCTCACGTACCCGCCCCGGGCCCTCGGTCACCAGCACGTGCACCGCGTCGGTGTCGCACAGCCCGGCGCCGGCGGTGAGCGTGTCCCGTTCGTGGAGCGCGGAGGAATCGGGCTCCTCCAGCGCGGCCGCGACCCCACCTTGGGCGTAGCGCGTCGCGGAGGTCGCGAGCTCGCTCTTCGTGACGACGCCGACGGACCAGCCTCGCTGGGCCGCGTGGATCGCGGCGAACAGCCCGGCGATCCCACTGCCCAGCACCAAGAGGTCCACGGCGCCGGAGCCTACGAGGCCGGGCCCGGGCCGAGCCCGTCCGCGACCCTCACACCGGCGTCGACCTCCACCACGTCCCCGGCGATCGTGAGCACGACGTTGTCGATGAGCCGGGCCGGCCCGATCCGGGCCGCGACCGCGACCACGACCTCGCCGTCGAGGCGCCCGAGCGGCTCGAGCTCGCGCGCGTCGCGGAGCTCCACGTACTCCAGGTCGATCCGGGGCGCCGCGGCGAGCCGGTCCCGCACGAGGGCCGCGACGACGGCGGCGTTGCGCTCGCCGGCCCCGACCGCGTCGGCGGCGGCGAGGAGCGCGCCGTGGAGCGCCGGCGCGGCCGCGCGCTGCGCCGGCGCGAGGTAGGCGTTGCGGCTCGACATCGCGAGTCCGTCGGGCTCCCGGACGAGCGGGCATCCGACCACGGTCACGGGCAGGTCGAGGTCCTCGGCCATCCGGCGCACCACCGCGAGCTGCTGGAAGTCCTTGCGGCCGAAGTACGCGCGGCACCGCCCGACGATCGAGAACAGCTTGGTGACGACCGTCGTCACGCCGTCGAAGTGCGTCGGGCGCGCCGAGCCGCACATGCCCTCGGTGAGTCCGCTCACGTGCACGGTGGTGCGCGGCGGACCCGCCGGGTACATCTCGGCGACCGACGGCGTGAACAGGACGTCCACCCGGGCGGCGGCCGCGACCCGAGCGTCGCGTTCGGGATCGCGCGGGTACGCCGCGAGGTCCTCCCCCGGACCGAACTGCGTCGGGTTCACGAACGAGCTCACGACGACGAGGTCGTTCTCGGCCCGTGCCGCGTCCATCAACGAGCGGTGCCCGGCGTGGAAGAAGCCCATCGTGGGCACGAGGCCGACCCGCCCCCCGGCGGCGCGCGCGGCGTCGGTCTCGGCTCGCAGCGCGGCCACGGTCTCGAGAGTCCTCGTCACGAGATGTCCTCGACCTGCTCGAGCTCGGCGGTGCGTCCCGCCAGGACCGCCGCCCGCCGCATGAGGGCGACGTAGGGCGCGCGCTCGGCCTCGGGAAGCGCGGCGAGATGGGCGCGGACCGTCGCGACGTCGCCGCGAGCGACCGGACCCGTGAGCGCGGCGGCCGGACCGAGCACCTCGACGTTGTCGACCGTCGCGCGCACGAGGGGCAGGAAGTACCCGAGCGGCACGTCGGTGCACGCCTCCACCTGCGCGAGCAACGCGACGACGTGGTTGCTCGCGATGCACGCCGCCGCGTGGTAGCCCGCGCGCGCGTCGTCGCTCACGACGAACGGCACGAGGCCGATCGCGCGCGCGATCGCCTCCACCTCCGCATCGCCCGCGACTGCCGCGGGCGCACCCACGATACGGACGCGACCGAGCTCCGGGTTCGGCAGCGACTGCAGCGGATGCAGCGCGCCGATCCGACACGGCAGGTCGGCCAGCACCGCGAGGCCGAGTGCACCCGAGAGGTGGACGACGAGCTGCTCCGGCCGCACGTGGTCGGCCAGCGCGGCCACGCTGTCGGCGATCGCGGCATCGGGCGTGGCGAGCAGCACCAGATCCGCGGCAACGATCGCATCGACGATCCTCACGGGCGGCACGCCGTACCGCACGGAGGCCGCGACCACGCTCGGTGCATCCGGCGCGCGGCCGGCGACGGCCACCACCGTCCACCCCGCGTCCCGCAGCGCGTCCGTCACCGTCAGGCCGGCGCGGCCGGGACCGACGAGGGCAAGGCGACGGGGTTGGGACACGTCGACTCCGGGGGTGAGGGGACCGGGGGTCCGGGGTTCCGGCCATGCGGTCCGGACCGACTCAGGGAAGCCGCAATGCTACCGGTGCCCGCCGGACCCCTTCCCAGCCGCCCACCGGCTCGGGCGCGAGGTCCGGGGCGAGGTCGTGGAGGGGCGCGAGGACGAACGCCCGCTCGGCCATCCGGGGATGCGGGATGGTCAGGTCCGGATCGTCGGATCGGACACCGTCGTAGAGCAGCAGGTCGACATCGAGCGTCCGCGGGCCCCAGCGCTCGACCCGCACCCGCGCCGCTGCCGACTCCGCGTCCACGCAGACCGCGTGCAGCGCCGCCGCGTCGAGATCGGTGTCGACCTCCACCACGGCATTCAGGAAGTCGTCCTGCACCGGACCACCGACCGGATCTGTCTCGTACACCGGGGACACCGCGACCACCCGCACCCCCCGCGCCGCGCCGAGCCGGTCGACGGCGACCTGGAGGAAGGAAAGCCGGTCGCCGAGGTTCGACCCGATGCCGAGGAACGCGCGCGTCACGCCGTGATGCGGACGCCGACGTGGTCGAGCGACGCAGGGACCGGTGGCCGCAGCTTGCGCACCGTGACGGTCACGCTCGTCACCCGCGCGTCCTCGCGACAGCTCGCCGCGATACGCGCGGCGAGGCGCTCGAGCAGTCGATGTCGCTCGGTCTCGACGATCCGCACCGTCGCGTCGATCACTGCGCCGTAGTCGATCGTGTCGGTCAGGTCGTCGGACTCACCGGCCCGCTCGAGGTCGACCTCGAGGTCGAGGTCGATGCCGAACGGCTGCGCGCGGGTCTGCTCCTCGGGCAGCACGCCGTGGACCCCGAGCACCTCGAGGCCGCGGACGAGGATCGTGCCCATTCAGCTGCCCGCGGCACCCGGCCGGACGATGCCACCCGCGACCGTGACCGCCACGATCTCGCGGCCGACCGCGCCGAGCTCGCGATTCGTGAGCCGCTCGATGAGCTGCGTGGCGTGCGGACCGGTGTCGACGAGGCCCGTGTAGAGGAGGTAGCCGGCGAGCACGCCGACGAGCCGGTCACCGAACTCCTCGTGGTGCAGGAGGATGCGCTCGGCCGGCGCATCGAGCCGGCGGGCGAGCGACTCGTAGATGATCGGGAGCCGGTCGGCGAGCTCGTCGTGGCGGCCGAGCGGCACGTGCTCGCACGCGATCCCCGCCTCCGCGTACGCGTGCAGGTTGTGGGGCGAGTCGAGCAGGGAGATCACCCGCGTGAAGCCGTTCTGAGCGAGCCAGATCAGCTCCTCCTGGCGACGGATCTTCCGATGGTTCCGCGCGAAGCCGCCCGGGCGCTCGGAGGCGGCGAGGCGGTCCTTGATGATCCAGCAGAACATCCGCGGCTCGAGCCCCTGGGCCCAGCGGCCCCGCAACGTGGTCATCGTGTCTCCACCGTCTCGCGTCGCGCGACCGACGCACGCGCCATCGCTCCGAGCACCGCAGCAGCCTGGACCGCGCCACGCACATCATGGACCCGAACCATCGCCGCACCCCGTTCGAGCGCCCAGACGGCGGTCGCGAGGGTTGCCGCGTCCCGCGCCGCCGGGTCGGCCTCGTCCGTGATCCGGCCGAGGAAGGTCTTCCGCGAGGTGCCGACGAGCACCGGCACACCGACGGCCGCGATGAGCTCGGGCAGCGAGGCGAGCAACGCGAGGTTGTGGTCCGTCGTCTTGCCGAACCCGATGCCGGGGTCCGCCATCAGCGCGTCGTCGGCGATCCCTGCCGCGCGCGCGGCATCGAGGCGTTCCACGAGGAAGGCACCGACCTCGCGGACGACGTCGTCGTAGTGTGGGTCGACCTGCATCGTGCGCGGCTCGCCCTGCATGTGCATGGCGACGAAGCCGGCACCGGCCGCGGCGACGACGTCGAGCATGCGCGGATCACCGCGACCGGCCGACACGTCGTTGACGACCGCGGCTCCCACCTCGAGCGCGGCCTCGGCCACCGCGGCCTTCGTGGTGTCGATGCTGATCGGCACGTCGACCGCGGCGGCGAGCGCCTCGATCACCGGCCGGACCCGGCCGATCTCGGTGACCGCGTCCACCGGCGTGGCTCCGGGCCGGGTGGACTCACCACCGATGTCGAGGACCGCGGCCCCGGCCGCCGCGAGCTCGAGGCCGTGGGCGACGGCGGTGTCGGGCGCGTCGAAGCGACCACCGTCGGAGAAGGAGTCAGGGGTGACGTTGAGGACACCCATGACCGGCCCTGCGATCGTCGCCCACCGGAACATCAGGCTCGGCAGCGTACAGGGCGACCCGCGCGGGATTCCGAGTGACCCGGCCCCCGGGATCGATACCTCAGCGCCGTCCCGGGGCGCCCACGAAGGCCATCGCCTCGGCGCGCGTCGCGGCGTTGGCCTTGAAGATGCCCCGAACGGCCGAGGTGACGGTGATGGTCCCGGGCTTGCGGACGCCGCGCATCGACATGCAGAGGTGCTCGCACTCGAGGACCACGAACACGCCCTTCGGCGCGAGGACCTCGACCATCGCGTCGGCGATCTGGGAGGTCAGGCGCTCCTGGACCTGCGGCCGCCGCGCGTAGCCCTCCACGAGCCGCGCGAGCTTCGACAGACCGGTGATCCGACCGTCGTCGCCCGGGATGTAGGCGACGTGCGCGACGCCGTGGAACGGCACGAGGTGATGCTCACACGCCGAGTACAGCGGGATGTCACGCACCATGACCATCTCGTCGTGCCCGGCTTCGAAGGTGACCGTGAGGTGGCGTGCCGGATCCTCGCGGAGCCCGCCGAAGATCTCCGAGTACATGCGGGCGACGCGGGCGGGTGTCGCCAGCAGGCCGTCGCGGTCGGGATCCTCGCCCACGGCGATCAGGATCTCGCGCACGGCGGCCGAGATCCGATCCAGGTCGACGCGCTCCTCGCCGTCGCTCGTGCTCACTCGGGGCTCCCCGGGTCGCTGATGCCGAGCGCCGATGGTCGCGCACCACCGAGCTCGGCACCGGACGCGGGGATCACATCGGCGAGGATCGGGCGCACCTCGTCCGCTTGGAGCGTTTCGCGGGCCAACAGTTCGACGACGAGCCGGTCGAGGACGCCGCGGTGCTCGGCCAGGACCCGGCGCGCCGAGCCATGAGCTCGGTCGAGGAGCGCCCTGACCTCGTGGTCGATCTCCGCCGCGATCGCATCCGAGTAGTCGGGGGTCGCCGAGAAGTCGCGGCCGAGGAACACCTCCCCCTGGGGCTGGCCGAACCGCATCGGACCCAACGCGTCGCTCATCCCGAACTCCGTCACCATCTGTCGGGCGATCGTGGTGGCACGCGCGATGTCGTCGCGGGCGCCCGTGGTCGGGTCGACGAAGACGAGCTCCTCCGCGGCGCGTCCACCGAGGAGCATCGCGAGCTGCGCGAGCAGCTCGCTGCGCCGCACGAGGAACCGGTCCTCGTTGGGCAGCGACAGGGTGCTCCCGAGCGTCTGGCCGCGCGGGATGATCGTGATGCGGTGCACCGGGTCGGTCCCGGCGGCGTGACCGACGAGGGCGTGACCTGCCTCGTGGTAGGCGATGACACGACGCTCCGCATCGGAGAGCAGCCGGCTGCGGCGCTCCGGACCGGCGACGACGCGGTCGATCGCCTCCTCGAGCTGAGGCACCCCGATCGCGTCCAACCCGGCGCGGGTGGCGAGCAGCGTCGCCTCGTTGACGAGGTTCTCGAGGTCGGCGCCCGAGAAGCCGGCGGTCCGCCGTGCGAGCACGGTGAGGTCGACCTCGGGCGACAACGTGACCGTGCGGGTGTGCACGCGGAGGATCTCGACCCGACCGTCGAGGTCGGGTCGATCGACCCCGATCTGGCGGTCGAACCGCCCGGGTCGGAGCAGCGCGGGATCGAGGATGTCCGGTCGGTTCGTCGAGGCGAGCACGATCACGCCGCTCGTCGCGTCGAACCCGTCCATCTCCACGAGGAG
>CAZXCB010000191.1:0-6343 GCA_964639075.1 uncultured Bifidobacteriaceae bacterium
ACTCCGTGTTCAGCAAGATCCTGCTGGCGGGGCGCGCGAACGTCCTGCAGGTGATCGACGGGCCCGTCCTCAAGATCCGCGAGCTCGACGCGTTGCGCGAGTACGCGATGCGCACGCGCATCCTCGGCTACGACGGCAAGTGGTCGTTGCACCCGGACCAGGTGACGGTCATCAACGAGGTGTACACGCCGACCCAGGAGCAGTACGACCACGCGTTCGACATCCTCGAGGCGTACGAGAAGGCCACCACCGAGGGCGAGCGACGCGGCGCGGTCATGTTCGGCGACGAGATGATCGACGAAGCCAGCCGCAAGATGGCCACCAAGTTCGTCTCCCGCGGCGAACGCGCCGGGATGACACGCAGCGCGGGGTGAAGCCTGCCGTGCGTATCTCGGCGGCCGAGCGGAGTGTCCGTGTGATGACACGCAGCGCGGGGTGAAGCCTGCCGTGCGTATCTCGGCCGCGCGGGCGGCTCAGGGCTGCCAGACGCGCACGTAGTCGAACTGCGCCGAGAACGGCAGCTTGGCGGTCCCGGGCCGGTAGCCCTTGTCGATCGCCCCGTTGCCGCCGACGGCGAGGTTCAGGATGATCGAGTGCGGATACCCGATCGCGGCGCGCTCACCCGCCGTCCGCGCGACCACGGTGCGGACCAGCGCCCGGTCGTAGAAGAACTCGAGCCGGTCGCGGCGGACCGCGAGCCCGTACGTGTGCCAGCCGTTGATGGCGCCGATGCGGTGCGCGATGTTGCCGGCCTGTGCGTGGCGTCCGCTCTCGGCCCAGTGCAGGTTCGAGTACGCGACGTCGGGTCGGGTCCCGTAGAGCTCCGCGATGTCGACCTCGCCCCCGGCCGGCCAGGTCGGCGTCGAGCCGTCACCGGGGTAGTTCAGCCAGATCGCGGGCCACGCGCCCGCGCCGCCGACGAACCGCGCGCGGGTCTCGATGTAGCCCTGCGCGAACTTGAACGTGACGCGCCCGCCGATGACCGAGCTCGTCATGACGAGACCGGAGGTGATGGTGCCGTCGGGCTCGCGTCGCGCGGTCAGTTGGAGCACACCGCCGCGGACCGTCACGTTCGCGGCGCGGAACACGTTCTCGACCCGGTTGGTGCGCATGAACGTGTTGTCGCGGTAGTTCCATCTCGAGGCGTCGAGCCGGTCGAAGTCGTCCGAGAACGTGAGGCGCAGACCCCGGTCGCCGCCGACGGGCGGGGTCGGGCCACAGGCGGTGAGCGCGAGCGCGAGCGCGAGGCCAACGAGGCCGAGCCGCAGGACGCCCACCGGGCGTCGTGGTCCCCTGGTGATTCGCAACGTCATCGCACGCCTCCGCCGACATGGGTCCATCGGCCTATGAGCCGGCAGACTGTAGCTCTGGGATGAATCAGGGGTTTCGTGCCGATTTGCACCATGCCACACCCCGGCGAGCATCTCCCGGCGCGGTGGGCTCGGCGCCGCGACGGGCGGGTCCTAGCCTGCGCCCATGTCCGCTGGTCGCTCGGTCATCGTGATCGGCGCGGGGGTGATGGGCGCGGCGAGCGCGTGGCAGCTCGCACGGCGAGGCCATCCGGTCACGGTGCTCGAGCAGTTCGAGGACGGCCACACCCGCGGCAGCTCGCACGGTGCCTCGCGCATCTTCCGGCTCGGGTACCGCGAGCCGTTCTGGGTCCGGCGGTGTCGTGATGCGCTCGCGGCGTGGCGCGAGCTCGAGGACCAGTCCGGGATCCAGCTCATCGCACCGACCGGCTCGGTCGACCACGGGGATCCCACGAGCGTGGCGGCGGTGGTCGCCGCCCTCGACGCCGAAGGCGTGCCCACCGAGCTCCTGACACCGGGCGTCGCCGCCGATCGTTGGCCGGGCATGCGCTTCGACGGCACGGTCGTGTTCCAGGCCGGCGGTGGCCGGATCGCCTCCGGCGCCGCGCGCATGGCCATGGTCGGCCAGGCGCAGCGGCACGGTGCGCGGTTCCGGTTCCGCACCGCGGCGCGCGGGATCGAATCCGCCGGAGACCGGATTCGTGTGGCTGTCGACGGCGGCGTGCTCGAGGCCGACACGGTGGTGGTGGCCGCGGGTGCGTGGGTTCCCGAGGTGCTCGGCCACGAGGTGGACCTCCCCCCGCTGCGGGTCACCCAGGAGTCGGTGTTCCACTTCGCGCCGCGCCACGAGCCGTCGTGGTGGCCGAGCCTGATCCACCACGGCGACCCGTTCGTCTACGGCCTCGAGACTCCCGGGCTCGGTGTGAAGCTCGCCGAGCACCACACCGGACCCGAGGTCGATCCGTGGACCCGCGACGATGTCGTCGACCCGGGCAGCCGTGAGCGCGTCGTGCAGTTCGTCGAGGAGTGGATGCCGGGGCTCCATCCGGTTCCCGTCGACGAGCTCACGTGCCTGTACACCACCACGCCGAACGAGGACTTCGTGATCGACCGCGTCGGTCCGGTGGTGGTGGCGTCGCCGTGCTCCGGGCACGGGTTCAAGTTCGCTCCGCTCGTCGGCGCGATGGTGGCCGACTGCGTCGAGGGCGGCGATCCGCCCGCTCGCTTCGCGCTACCCGGGTGACGGCTCCCCGGCCTCGAGGTCCTCGATGAGCTCGCCGACGGTCTCCTCCGGACCGACGTGGCGGCGGTTGGACCACGCGACCCACATGACGACGCCCGTGACCGACGCGAGCGTGAGCCAGATCTGGTTGTCGCCGACCCACTCGAGCACGTCGAGGAGCGGGCCGCGCAGAGCCTGGGCGAGCGCTCGCACGGCCCAGATGCGCAGGGCGATGCTGCCGAGCGCGACCGCGAAGAACGCCGCCCGGTTCATCCCGTCTGCACCGGCGAGGAGGGCCGAGATCGGGCCGGGGAAGATGAACGTGACCGGCGCGCGGGCGCGATGGAACTTGCGCTCGACCCACAGCACCGGGCGCAGCGCGCTGCCGGCACGCGTCTCGAGCCAGCGCAGCGAGCGGTCGCCGTACCAGCGACCGAGCGCGTAGTAGACGGACAGCGCGACCGAGGCGCGCGCCAACGGCACGAGGAAGAACGGCAGGGTCTCGAGGCGCGGCGAGACGAGGAACAGCCAGCGGAGCTTCGGGCTGAGCATCAGGAGCACCAGCGGCGCCTCGTTCGCCAACGTGGGCGCCAGTGCGTTGCCGACGTACATGCTGATCGTGAGCGCGACCATCGGGATCGCGAGGATCGCCAGCCGGCCGTGATCTCGGCGCCCCTCGGGTCGGCTGTCCACCCGCCCAGGCTGTCAGGTCGAGCCGGGCTCCCGGGCGCGGAGCGGTGGTGCGGCGCCGACTCAGCCGGCCAGCGCCTGCTCGGTGAGTCGCCGGGCGATGACGCGGAGGCAGAGGGTCTCGTCGGCACCCTCGAAGATCGACAGCACGCGTGCGTCGACGAAGTAGCGCGACACGGGGAACTCCTCGGCGTAGCCCATGCCGCCGTGGAGCTGGAGCGCCTCGCGGGTGACCCACTCGGCGGCACGGCACACGTACGCCTTGACCAGGCTCGCCTCGAGCGCGCCCTCACCGCGTGCCATCTTGCGGGCGACGTCGTAGGAGAACTGCCGGCCGGCACAGATGAGCGCCGCCATCTTGGCGAGCTTCACCTTCGACAGCTGGTAGTCGAACACCGGCTTGCCGAAGACCGTGCGCTCCTGGGCGTAGGCGAGGCCGGCCTCGAACGCCGCCTGCATCAGCCCGACGGCGCGCGCCGCGGTCTGGAGCCGCCCGTTCTCGAAGCCCTCCATCTGGAGGTAGAAGCCCTTGCCGAGCCCGCCCTCGAGCCCGATGAGGTTCTCGGCGGGCACGAACCAGTCGTCGAAGGCGACCTCGTAGGAATGCATGCCGCGGTAGCCGAGGGTGTCGATCGCGCGGCCCTCCATCGTGCCGCCACGACCGTCGTCGAACGCGAAGTGGTGCCCGGGCGCTGGCGGCTTGTCGACCACGACGACCGAGAGGCCACGATGGCCGAGGGTGCGGTCGGCGTCGGTGCGCACGAGCACCATGAGCGTGTCGGCGCGCCCGGCGAACGTGCACCACGTCTTCACGCCGTTGACGAGGTACCCGCCCTCGGTCGGCGTGGCCGTGACCTTCACCCCCGCGACGTCGGAGCCGAAGTCGGGTTCGGTCACCATGACGCCGACGATGCGCTCGCCGGTGGCGATCTGGGGGAGCCAGGCGTGCTTCTGCTCCTCGGTGCCGCCCTTGACGATGGCGCGGGTGAGGATCTCGGGGCGGGTGATCAGCGCGCCACCCGCGCCGAGCGAGCCCCAGGACAGCTCCTCGGTCGCGACGCACATCGCCAGGTAGTCGGAGTCGCCGCCGGCCGCGAAGCCGCCGTACTCCTCGGGGACCGACAGACCGAAGCCGCCGATCTCGGCCATGCCCTCGATGATCTCGTCCGGGATGTCCGCGTTGGTCCGGTGGATGTGCTCCGCGACGGGCCGGATCTTGTCCTCCGCGAATCGGTGGAACGTGTCGCGCACCATGTCGAACTCGTCGTCGAGGTGCGCGGGTCCGGTGCCGTGGCGGGGCAGCTCCTCCGCGAGTGCCTCGAGGAACGTCGGGTCGCGGTGCGCGGTGACGAAGTCGTGGGCGCTGGCGAGGTCGGCCGCATCGACGCCCCACGCGGCCTCACGGCCGACGAGCCGACCGACGATGTCGGCGAACGCGTCCGCGATGTACGCGTACGCGAGCTTCGCCTCGAGGTCGCCGTGGGACGCGTACCCGAGCATGACCCGCGACCCCTGGACCGCCGCCGCGGCGTGGGCGAGGTCGTAGGCGACGACCTGGTGTCGGTCGAGCTCCGAGACCGAGATCCGGCCGTCGGACGCGGACTCCTGTGCGAGGTGGCGGGCGGCGGCGGCGACGAGCGCGGCCGCCGCGTCGACGGCCGAGCCGGCGGCGGCGTGCGTGTCGGTCATGGCGGCGCAGCCTAAGAGCCTGCGCCGAAACGGACCGACTCGGCCGCCGGTCAGGGGCCGGGTGGGCCGGTCGTGCTCGTCGTGGTGGAGGCGGTCGTGCTCGTCGTCGAGCTCGACGAGCTCGCGGTCGTGGTCGTGCTGCTCTCCGTGGTCTCACCGAGCGTCGTGCTGGTCGGACCGGTGTCCACCGTGGCACCCACGGACCGGTGCGTGCCCGGAACCTGCGTCGAGCCCTCGGTCTCGCGCACCTCCTTGGGCTGGTCCGGCACCGCCTGGTCCGTGAGGTTCCACTCGGCGTCGAGCGCGTGGAAGATCTGGCGGCTGAGGAGGTCGGCGCCGTCGACGGAGAAGTGGATCCCGTCGCCGGCCCGCATCACCTTGCGCACGCCGAGCTCGTTCTCGAAGCTCTGTTGATAGCGGCCGAGCGGGTCGTCGAACACCGTGTGGGCGTCGACGTAGGTGACGCCCTTCACGTGCTTCGCGGCTTCGCGGGCGATGAGCCCGACGGCCTCGGCGCCCTCCTCGAGGTCCGAGTCGCGCATCACGGGAGGCCCGACCCAGTACACCGGCCGATGCCGGGGGCCGCTGAGCTCGCGCATCATCGCCTCGGTCCGGATCCGGTAGCTGGCGGCCAGGGAGTCCGACCACACGACCGCGTCGTTCGTCCCGATCACGAACACGACGACGTCCGGGTCGATGTTGGCGAGCTCGGAGGTCGCGTGCTCGGGCCAATCGAAGAAGTCGGGGTTCAGGAGGCCACTCGACACGCTTGTGTCGTAGTGCGGCTGGACCACGCCGGACCGCGCCGACAACTCGCCGAGCGCGGGCCCGACCGCGCGGGCGAGCGAGTCTCCGGCGATCCACAGCTGCATGGGATCGGAGGGCGTGAGGGCGCGGTGCCGGGCGGTCGCCGTGCGGGGCGGCCGCGTCGTGGTCGTGGTGTCCTCGCGGTGCGCCGGCGCGGTGCGCACCGAGGAGCTGTCTCCGGGGATCTCGACGACACCCGTGACGACGAGCGCGGTGACCACGATGGCCGCGAGCATCACCACCGACAGCACCACCGCGCCGGCGCGGTGGACGCGCGCGCGGTGGCGGGCGCGTCGCTCGCGGCGGTGCGACGGGGGGAGGATCTCGGGTTCGGCCATTCGGTCGTCAACGTCGCTGGTCGCGGAACGGGTTCCCCAGGGTACCGGCCGGTCGCCGCCCGGCCCGGGCGCGACGGGCTCGAACGGGCGCTCAGGCGGGTTCGACGGCCGGGTCGGCGAGACCGCCCGGGCCGAACAGTCCCGGCGTGGCGAGCAGCTCCTCCCGGTCGAGCTGGGTCCGGTAGAGGTCCGCGTAGAGGCCACCGTGGCGCAGCAGCTCGTCGTGCGTGCCCGTCTCCACGACGCGGCCTTCGTCGAGCACGAGGATGCGATCGGCGTTGACGATG
>CAZXCB010000191.1:6353-6599 GCA_964639075.1 uncultured Bifidobacteriaceae bacterium
AGTCGGTGGGCGATCACGATCGCAGTGCGACCGTGCAGCGCCGTGTCGAGCGCGCGCTGGATCGCGTACTCGGACTCGGAGTCGAGGTGCGACGTCGCCTCGTCGAGGATGACGATGGCCGGTTGCTTGAGCAGCACGCGCGCGATCGCAAGCCGCTGCTTCTCGCCGCCGGACATCCGGTAGCCGCGCTCGCCGACGATCGTGTCGTACCCGTCGGGCAGGCTCACGACGAGGTCGTGGATGCGC
>CAZXCB010000192.1:0-6533 GCA_964639075.1 uncultured Bifidobacteriaceae bacterium
CGACGATCGACGCGATCTGGATCGGCTGGAACGTCCCGTAGTCGAGGTAGCTCTTCAGCCGTGCGAGCGCGCCGACGACCTCCGCGTTGCCGAGCATGAACCCGACCCGCCAGCCCGCCATCGAGAAGCTCTTCGTGAGGCTGTAGATCTCGACGGCGACGTCCTCCGCGCCTTCCACCTGCAGCAGCGACGGCGGGTCGTACCCGTCGAAGCCGAGGTCCGCGTACGCGAAGTCGTGGACGAGCAGCACTTGATGCTCACGCGCGAAGTGGACCATCCGCTCCATGAACTCGAGATCGACGCACGTGCCCGTCGGGTTGTGCGGGAACGACATCACCACGACGCGCGGCCGCGGCCACGCCTGCTCCCACGCCGCGTGCAGGTTCGCGAAGAAGTCCTCACCCGGACCCATGCGCACGTAGTGGACGCCCGCCCCCGCGAGGATCGGTCCCCAGATGTGGATCGGGTACGACGGGCTCGGCACCAGCGCGGTGTCGCCCGGTCCGAGCAGCACCCACATGAGGTGGGAGAAGCCCTCCTTGGCGCCGATGGTGACGCACGCCTGGGTCTCCGGGTCGAGCTCGACGCCGAACTTGCGCCGGTACAGGTCGGTGACCGCGAGACGGAGGCGCGGCACGCCCCGAGTCGCGGAGTACCGATGGTTGCGCGGGTTCTGCGCCGCCTCGGCCAGCTTCTCCACCGCGATCCGCGGCGACGGGATGTCCGGGTTGCCGAACCCGAGGTCGATCACGTCCTCCCCGGCCCGCCGGGCTGCCATCTTCAGCGCGTCGATCTCGGCGAACGCGTACGGCGGCAGGGCGTGGATCCGACGGAACTCCATGACCGCAGGGTAGCGGTCGCCGTCCCGGGGACCACCCTCGTTACGATCCCGGGCCGATGAACGCGCCCCCGACCCTGCCCGAGCGCGTCGACGCCGTCCTGCTCGACGTCGGCGGCGTGTTCCACCTCCCCGACCACGACCGCATCGTCGCCGCGATGGCCCGCGCCGGCGTTCGCGTCGACCCGGCCGACCTCGACCGCGCGCACTACGCCGGCGTCAAGGCGCTCACGAACTTCCGCGAGGGCGACCGCGAGATCTGGCTCGCGTACAACCGCGGCTACGCCCACGCGCTCGGCGCCGACAGCCAGGTCGAGGAGGTCGCCGAGGTCCTGCTCGCCGAGTTCACGACCGGCGGCGTGTGGACCCGCGTGATCCCCGGCTCGCACGCGGCGCTCGCCGCGCTCAAGGACTCGGGGGTGAAGCTCGCGATCGTGTCGAACGCCGACGGCTCGGTAGAGGCCCAGCTCGCGGCCGACGGCCTCTGCCAGCTCGGCGACGGACCCGGCGTGCCGGTCGACGCGATCCTCGACTCTTCTGTCGTCGGGGTCGCGAAGCCCGACCCCCGCATCTTCGAGATCGCCCTCGAACGCTGCGGCGTCGAGCCAGCCCGTGCGATCCACGTCGGCGACACCCCGGCCGCCGACGTCGCCGGAGCTCGAGCCGCGGGCGTCACCCCCGTCCTCGTCGACCCCTGGAACGACCACGACGACCTGACCGACGTCCTCCGGGTGAGCTCGTTGGCCGACGTCGCCGCGCGGCTCGGCGCGTGACGCCGCACGCGGGCTGATCGACCGGTGCCGCACAACGCCCTGATCCTCGGCTGCGGACGCAGCGGGACATCAATCTTCGGTGAGCTCTTCGCGGAGCTCGGGCCGTTCGACTACTTCGAGGAACCGCTCGTCGACGACGTCCCGACCGGTTCGGGACGAGCGATCGCCGTCAAGGTGCCCCGCCTCCCGGAGGGCGTCGCGGCGCCACCCGGCTGCGCGCTCCCGGACGACGCGCTCGCGCGGACTCCGCCAGCGCCCCGCACCCTCTTCTGGCAGGTCCGCCACCCCTTCGACGCCGTCTGCTCACTGCGCGTCGGCATCGCCGACGGCTGGGGTCACCACCCGCGCCCGCCCGACTGGCAGGCGTGGATCGACCGTCCGCTCGTGGAACGCTGCGCCCACCACTGGGCAACGATCAACTCGTCCGGCTACCGCCAGGTCGCCGACGTCGCGATCGTGAACCACTTCGAGGCGATGCTCCGCGACCCCATCGCCGCGGCGCGTCACGCGACCCTCGCCGTCGGCCTCGACCCCGACACCGTCGCCGAGCCGATCGCCCGGTGGGCCCACCGCGTCCGTGATCGCACCGACAGCCGGTTCGTCGAAGCTCGCATGTCCCGGCGACGCTCCCGACCGGACCACACCACCCGCATCGACCGCTGGCGCGAGAACCTCACCCCCGAACAGCGCGAGGCAATCGCCCCCATCGTCGAGGACACCGCGAGGACCTTCGGCTACTCCCTCCCCAACTCCCCCACCTGACTGAAGGCGCAGCTCGCCCGACCCTTCAACGGCGGGTCCGGCCCTCTTCGACCGAGCGAGTTCTGCCGAGCCGCCAGGCGAGGCAGCTGTCCGAGCGAATCGGAGATGGCCGGAGCCGCTCACACCTGAGGGGCGAGCTATGCCGGCTTGTCCCGCCCCACCACCCACATCGAGAAGAACTGCGAGCCGCCGCCGTACGCGTGGCCGAGCGCCTTGCCCGTGGTGAGCGGCACCTGGTAATCGCCGGCGCGCTCGCGCACCTGCTGCGCGGCCTCGCCGAAGCGGATCATGCCGCTGGCACCGATCGGGTTCGACGAGAGCACGCCGCCGGACGGGTTCCAGGGGATGTCGCCGTCGGGGGCGGTCGCACCGGCCTCGGTGAGCTTCCAGCCGTCGCCCTCGGCGCAGAACCCGAGGTTCTCGAGCCACATCGGCTCGTACCAGGAGAACGGCACGTAGACCTCGGCACAGTCGAAGTCCTCGCGGGGATTGGTGATGCCGGCCTGCGCGTAGACGTCGGCCGCGCAGTCGCGACCGGCCTGCGGGTTCACCTGGTCGCGGCCGGCGAACATCGTCGGCTCGGAGCGCATGGCGGTGCCGTGGATCCACGCCGCCGGCGAGTCGGTCGCATCGGCGACGTCCTCGGCGCCGATCACGAGCGCCATCGCGCCGTCGGAGCTCGGGCAGGCATCGAGATACCGGAGCGGGTCCCAGAGCAGGAACGACTCCTCGACGGTCTGCAGGTCGATGTCGGCCAGGTGCAGGTGCGCCTTGGGGTTGCGCAACGCGGCGAGCCGGTCCTTCACCGCGACCAGGTGCCCGATGTGGCGGGGCGCGCCGGAGCGGGCCATGTACGCGCGGATCAGCGGCGCGAAGTAGCCGCCGGCACCCGCGACGAGCGGCGCGCTGAACGGCATCGACACCGACAGGCCCCAGGTCGCGTTGCTCTCGGACTGCTTTTCGAACGAGACCGTGAGCACACGCTTGTGGATCCCGGCCATCACGAGCTTCGCCGCGACGATCGCGGTCGAACCGCCGACCGAGCCCGCGGTGTGGACCCGCAGGAGCGGCTTGCCGACCGCGCCGAGCGCGTCGGCGAGGTACAGCTCGGGCATGACGACACCCTCGAACGTGTCGGGCGCCTTGCCGACCACGACGGCGTCGATGTCGCCGAAGTCCATGCCCGCGTCCGCGAGGGCCTCGAGCGCGGCCTCGCGGACGAGCCCGGCGATGGACACGTCGTGCCGAGCGGACACGTGCCGGGTCTGTCCGACCCCGATGACGGCGGTTCGGACGCCTCCCATCACTCCCCCTCCAGGACGCAGACCAGGTTCTGTTGCAGGCACGGACCCTGGGTCGCGTGGGCCAGCCCGCGGCCGGTCTCCCCGGTCCAGATGCGTTGCGCGACCTCGCCGATGCGGATGAGGCCGGTGGCCATGAGCGGGTTGGCGCCGAGGGCACCGCCCGACGGGTTGACGTTCGCGTCGGCGTCGAGACCGAGCGAGTCGCGCACGATGAGCTCGTCGTGGCTGAACTGCGCGTGCAGCTCGGCGACGTCGAAGCCACCCTGGAGCGCGCCGGCCTCCTCGCCGGCGCGGCGGGTCGACTCGCTCGTGGTGAGGTCACGCGCGCCGATGTGCGGTGCGTCGATGCGGTGGTCGATGCCCCGGATCCACGCCGGGCGCTCGCAGTGCTCGCGGGCGAGGTCGCCGGCGGCGATCACGACCGCGCACGAACCGTCGGTGACCGGCGCGATGTCGGCCTCCCGCAGCGGCGCGTGGGTGAGGGGACGGGCGAGCAGCGCGTCGGCGTCGACCGCCTCCTTGCGGATGGCGTAGGGGTTGGCCTGCGCCGCGGTGCGGCTGCGGGCGGCGACCTCGGCGAGGTCCCGCTCGGTGACCGAGCCCCCCGCGAGCAGCGCACTCGCCTGCAGCGCGGCCAGGCTCACCGTCGACGGCCAGAGCGGCGCCACCGTGTACGGGTCGGCCTGCAGCGTGAACGCCTGGTGCACGTCGGTCAGCGACGACTTGCCGAACCCGTAGATCAGCGCGCTGTCGACCTCGCCGGTCTGGATCGCGACCCACGCCTCGTACAACGCCCAGGCCGCGTCCATCTCGACGTGGCTCTCCTTGACCGGCGGCCACGCGCCGGCGGCGTCGAGTCCCTGCACGAACGTGAACGGCCCGCCGCTCAGGTAGTCGCACGACCCGGAGATGGTGAAGCCGATGTCGTGGCGCCCCATGCCGCTCTGACGGACCGCCTCCTGCACGACCGGGATGATGAACTCGACCTCGTTGCGCTCGCGGTCCTTCTCGGCCGTCTCCTGCGCGAACGCGATCACACCTACATCTCGCACGACTTCTCCGCTCTCGGCCCTTCGGGACCGGGCCGCTCGGGCCCCGCTCGGCCGGGCCGACGGGGCTGCTTCGGGGTCGAGGCCTCGCTCGCCTCTGGTCTACGCATAGGCCCGGTAGGACTCGTAGGGGGCGTCGGGCTCGCCGCTCGGCTCGAACCACTTCAGGCACCGCGCGTCGGGCCGGAGGTCGTCGTCCCACACCGCCCGGACCCGCAGGCCCATGCGGCAGTCGTCCACCGGGATGCCTTGCACCAGGCCGAGGTAGGGCGTGTTCGCGCCGTCGAGCAGGATCTGCGCGGCGATGTAGGGCACCTCGGGCGCGGCCTCGGACAGGCCCGGGATGTTCGTGATGCAGAACGTCGTGACGGTGCCGACCTGGGCGACCTCGACCTCGATCTCGGTCGGGGCACCGGTCGTCGGGTCCGAGCCCCGGGGGGGCAGGTACACCTGGTCGGAGCCGACGGCCTTCTGGCCGATGAGCTTGCCCTCGGCCATGCCGCGCAGGTACTTGCTCGGCGCCCGCCCGGCGTTGATCTCGTACTCGAGCCGGATCGGCACCGTGATACCGGTCACCGGCTCTTGCTCTTCGGCGTCCTGCCCTTCGGCGTCCTGCCCGTCGGCGTCTCCGGTCGCGCCTCCGTGCTCCTGCCCGACGGGGGCTCCCTCCGACGCGGCCGGCACCCAGGCGTCGAGGTCGGTGACGTAGCCGACGCGCTCGGCCGCCCAGCGGGGACTCACCCGCATCCCCACGCTCATCGCGTCCGCCGAGCCGGCGTCGACGACGTGCACCATCGGGACGTCCGCGCCGTCGGGCAGCACGAGCGCGAACGCGAACGGCCGGTCGAGGTGGTGCTTGCCGGCGACCGGCTCGGCGACCCACGTCCACGCGGTCACGACCCCGCCCGGTCCGACCTCGACGAACTCGTCGATCGCGTGGCCGGTCTCGGGGTCGTACTCCGCCGGCGGCACCATCACGCGGCCGTCCGAGGTCCGCACACCGACGATCTTCCCGGCGCGCAGCCCGGTGAGGTACCGCCCGATCGCAGGACCGACCGAGCGCGTGTAGCCCCCGGGGTACTCGAGGACGTGGTGCTCGATGAGCGGAGCGGTCGTCGTCATCCCTTGTCCTCCTGGCCCTGCGGGCCGGGCCGGACGGGCCACGCTCCGCTGATCGATCGGCTTCGGGCGCGTGCCCGTCCCGCTTCGCTCACGATGGTTCCTTCCCTAGATCGCGGTCTCGCGGTCGGCCCAGTACGGGTCCCGCAGCGTGCGCTTCAACAGCTTCCCGGTGGGCTCGCGCGGCAGCTCGTCGACGAAGTCGAGCGTGCGCGGCCACTTGAACTTCGCGAGGCGACCCTGGAGGTGCTCCATGATCGACGCCCGCAGCGCGTCGTCCGGTGCGACGCCGGCGCGCGGCTGGACCACGGCCTTGATCTGCTCGCCCATGTCGTCGTCGGGGATGCCGAACACCGCGGCGTCGGCGACCTCGGGGTGCGCCATCAGCTCGCCCTCGATCTCGGCCGGGTAGATGTTCACTCCACCCGCGATGATCATGTCGGACTTGCGATCGCAGAGGAACAGGTAGCCGTCCTCGTTCACGTAGCCGACGTCGCCCACGGTGAAGAACCCCTCCGCGTCGTGCGAGTCGTCGGTCTTGGTCTTGTCGCCCTTGTACTCGAAGTCGCCGCTCGACATCTTCATCCACACCGTGCCGGGCGTTCCCGTCGGGCACTCGTTGCCCTCGTCGTCGACGATCTTGAGCGTCGACGTCGGCCACACGGTCCCGACGGTCCCCGGGTACTGC